>DATLBG010000025.1:0-7247 GCA_035527035.1 Gemmatimonadaceae bacterium
TCCGTCGGCGATTGCCGCTACGTTCGAGCACCGGCCCGAGCTCGCCATTCTGGACGTGTCGATGCCCGCCGGTGACCTCGGTGTTGAGGATCGCTCGACCGGCTTCGAGGTCTGCCGCCGCATCAAGCGCGATCCGCGCACCAAGAGCATTCCCGTCATCTTCGTCACGGCCCTGAGCGATACGACCGACCGGGTGAAGGCGATCGAGGCCGGGGGCGACGACTTCCTGACGAAGCCGCACAACCGACTCGTGCTCGGGGCGCGCGTGCGCTCGCTGTTGCGGCTCAAGGCGGCGACCGACGCGCTCGAGGAGAGCTACCGCAAGCTGCGCGAGCTCGAGCGGGTGCGCGACGATCTCATGAAGATGATCGTGCACGACCTCAAGACGCCGCTCACGTCCGTGCTCGCGACCACGGAGATGCTGCTGGACGGAGACTTCGGCGCGGTGAGCGACGCGCAGCGGCAGGCGCTGGGCGACGCGGAGGGCAAGGCCGAGGACCTGCTCGCGCTCATCAACGACCTGCTCGAGGTCGCGCGCATCGAGGATGCGAATCTGCGGCTGAACATCGAGCCGCTCGCGCCCGGAGCTTTTGCGGCCGAGCTGGTCGCGGAGTGGGAGGTGCGGTTGGCGCAGGAGGCCGCGGTGATCGCCGTGGACGTGGACGACGCGAGCCCGGTGTTCGAGGGGGACAGGACGATTCTGAAGCGGCTGTTCTCCAACCTCGTGCAGAACGCGCTGGTGCATTCAGCCGGTGCGGGCGTCGCGATCGAGATACGCGCGCGCGCGGAGGACGACGGCATCCTGTTCGCTGTCTCCGACAACGGCCCTGGAATTCCCGAGGAGTATCACGAGATCATCTTCCAGAAATTCCGCCAGGTGAAGACTCCGCGAATGCCGAGAATGCGAAGCTCGGGACTCGGGCTCGCGTTCTGCCGGCTCGCGACCGAAGCGCATGGCGGCCGGATCTGGGTGAGAAGCAAGGAGGGGGAGGGGAGCACTTTTTTCGTGCTTCTTCCGGAGAAGGCCACGACCGCCGCGGAACGCAACGCATGACGGGCACGGTTTACGTAGAGACCTACGGATGCCAGATGAACGTGAGCGATTCCGAGCTCATTCTCGGAAAGCTGACGGAGCTCGGCTATTCGCAGGTGGATGCGCCGGATTCCGCCGACGTGATTCTCGTGAACACGTGCGCGATTCGCGATCACGCCGAGCAGCGCGTGCTCGGGAGGCTGGGCGAGCTCAAGCGGCACATGAAGGCGGGCGCGATCGTCGGAGTTGCCGGCTGCATGGCCCAGCGCCTCGGGCCGCGACTGTTCGATCGCGCGAAGCACGTAAGCCTGGTGATCGGACCGGACGGCTACCGCGCTCTACCCGATCTCATCGAGCGCGCACGCGATGGGGAGCGCGCCTCGGCGGTGGAATTCGATCTGGAGGAGCACTATCAAGGGTTCAGCGCGCGCCGCTTCGAGGGCGTGAAGGCCTGGATCCCGGTCCAGCGCGGCTGCGACTACCGCTGCACCTATTGCATCGTGCCGACCACGCGCGGGCCGGAGCGCAGCCGCCCGCTGCTCGACGCGGTCCGCGAGGTGGAGCAGGTCGCGGAGCAGGGGATCAGCGAAGTTGTCCTGCTCGGCCAGACGGTGAACTCGTACAACGACGGCTCGCACGATTTCGCTGATTTGCTCCGCGCGGTTTCGCGGGTGGACGGGATCAAGCGCGTCCGGTTCACGAGCCCGCATCCGAACGACTTCACCGGGCGCGTCATCGAGGCGATGGCGGTGACGCCTGAAGTGTGCGAGCACGTGCATCTGCCGATGCAGTCGGGCTCCACCCGGGTGCTCAAGCGAATGCTGCGGCGGTACTCGCGCGAGGAGTACCACGAGTGCGCGGAGAGACTGCGGGCGGCGATCCCGGGTCTCGGGCTCACGACCGACATCATCGTGGGTTTTCCGGGAGAGACCGAAGAGGACTTCGAGGAGACGCTGACCGCGGTGCGCGACATCGAATTCAACGACGCGTACACCTTCAAGTTTTCCGCGCGCGAGGGCACCGCCGCGACGAGGTTCCCGTCGGCGGACGCCGTGTCCGACGAGATCGCGAGCGACCGGCTCGAGCGGCTCATCGCGACGGTGCGAGCCGGAACGCGTCGAGCGAACATGGCGGCCCTCGGCCAGCGGCACGAGGTGCTGGTGGAGAAGGAGGCTCGGAGGGGCGGGTTGTTGCAGGCTCGAACACGCGACTTCAAGACTGTCATCATCCCGGGCGAAGCGTCGCTCATCGGGAAGTACTTGATGGTCGAGCTGACTGGGACGACGGGCTCCACTTTTACAGGAACAGTGGCGTCGGAGCGGGGCCAGCTCCCTTTAGCGGGATAGCGTCCGGAAATATTCCCCCGGGCTCCACCAGGAAGCGCGCGGCACACCATTGGTTGCGCCTGCAAGCCGCCGCTGTCCTTGAAAACTGATCGACTCATGACTGTAGTTGATGCCGCTGATCGCTTCAGCCTTCCTCGCGTACGCTGCCGGGCTGCTCGCCGGCTTCTCGAGCGATCCCCGGATAACCGCCGTGGCCGCGATGCTGAGCGGGGGCGCGATCGTGTACGCGGTGCTCTTCCGCAAAGGCCAGCTCTTCGCTCTTTCCGTTCTACTCGCGTGCGGGATCGTGGTCGCCGTGACGGAGCCGGCGAAGCCGATTCATCGCTTCACCAAAGTTGTCCCACCCCCTGACGCCGCGCCCGCGCTCGCGCGAATCCGCACGAGCGCTTCCCGCCGGATCGACACGCTGTTCGGCGCCGACGCCTCCATGGCGAAGGCGCTCCTGATCGCGGAGCAGCAGGACCTCGGGCCCGAAGTCCGCCAGCGCTACGCTGATGCAGGTCTGGTGCACATGCTGTCCATCTCCGGGCTCCACGTCGCCATCGTCGCCAGCGCGGTGGAGCTGCTCCTGTCGGCGCTGTCCCTCGGTCGCGCGCGTGCTGCGGCGCTCTCGCTCATCATCGTGTGGGTATACGTGGCCGTGATCGGCGCGCCCGCGCCCGCGCTGCGCTCGGCCGTGATGTTGAGCGTCGCGGCGGCGAGCCGGATCGCGCAGCGACCGACGTCGCCGTGGGCGTCGCTCGCCATCGGGGCCGCGGTCCCGCTGTACGAGCCGCGCAATGTGCTCGGGCTCGGCTATCAGCTCAGCGTCGCGGGGATGGCGGGCCTGACAGCGAGCGCGAGCATCACGCGCCGCTGGATCGCACCTCGCATTGACGGATGGAAGCTCGCCGCATCGAACCAGCTGCTCCCCTCGATCATCGCGACGATCGTCACGGCTCCCCTCATAGCTTGGTACTTCGGGCGGTTGAGTCTCGTCGGTCCGGTGTCGAATGTGTTCGCCGCACCGGTGATCGCCGTTCTCCAGCCGATGCTGTTTCTGGCGATGCTCCTCCCGCTGGATGCAGCAGCGCAATTCGTGGCCGATGGTTGTGTGCCTTTGCTCCGGGTGTTCGACTCGATCGCCGTCCGGGCCTCTGCGGTTCCGTACGCGGCGCTGCACGCGACTCCCTCGTTGATGACGACCATTCTGTGCGGCGCCGCGATCGCTGCGCTCGTAGCGGCGGCATCCGCGCGGTTCAGCGCCAGGCCCGCGCTGGTCGGAGCGCTCACGCTGTCGGTGGCGATCTGGTATCCGCTCCTGCCTCCGCCGCATCGCGGAGAGATCGAGCTGCACATGCTCGACGTAGGGCAGGGTGACGCGCTCGCGCTTCGCACCACGCGCGGCAACTGGATCCTTTTCGATGCCGGCCGCGCCTGGCGCACGGGAGACGCCGGCCGCTCGGTGATCATCCCGTACCTCGCTCGCCGCGGCGGCAAGCTCGCGGCGTTCGTGCTGTCGCATCCGCACAACGATCACGCAGGCGGCGCCTCCACGGTTCTCCTCGCGCTCAAGCCGCGTTCCTTTTACGATCCCGGCTTTGTGGCACCCACGGGGACGTACGCCGAGGCTCTGGCGAGCGCGGGCCGGGTCGGAACGAGGTGGGACCGCGTGAGTCCCGGCGATTCGCTCGTCGTAGATGGCCTCACCGTAGACTTTCTCGCGCCTGACTCGGCCTGGGCCAGCCGGCTCACCGACCCAAACGAGGCCAGCGCGATCGCGCGCGTCCGGTTCGGCGCGGTTCGATTCCTGCTCGTTGGGGACGCCGAGAAGGGGCTGGAGCAGTGGCTGGTGGAGAACGACAGTCTCAACCTTCGCGCGGACGTCCTGAAAGTGGCTCATCACGGAAGCTCGACCAGCACGACACAACGGTTCCTCGACGCCGCACAGCCGCGCGTCGCGTTGATATCGGTGGGGAAGGACAACAGCTACCGGCACCCCAACGCCGCGGTGGTCGAGCGGCTGGCGCGGTCCGGCGCCGCCGTGTATCGCACCGATCAGCTGGGGACGGTCGTGGTCTCCACCGACGGCCGGCGTGTGCGCGTCCGCGCCCGCGGCCAGCAGTGGGAGATCGCGCCCCGGTGATGCGCGCGCTGCTGGGAGCCCCGATCGATCTTCGTCCCGACACCCTCGCCCGGCATCCCGAGCTTCGCGCCGCGCGCTTCAGGGCGGGCGGACTACCCGTGCACGTAGCCGGCTGGCTGCTCGGAAGATCGCGGGTAGACGCGGTGACTCTGTGGCGAACCGTGTTCGTCGCCCGCGACCTGGACCCGTCCACTGAATTGCTCTTGCACGAGCTTCGACACGTCCAGCAATTTGGCGAGAGCAGAAGTTTCCCGTTTCGCTACATTTGGGAAACGGTCCGCCGCGGCTATTTCGAGAACCTATTCGAGCGGGACGCGAGGAGCTTTGCCGCCCGCAGGGTGAGCGAGCGCGCGTCGCAATCACCGAAGGACGTGTAGAGTGGTCAAACACACCGCAGTCTCCGTCGTCACGATCGATCGCTACATCATCGAGCAGGAGCGTCTCCACCCGGAGGCGACCGGCGAGCTGTCGGGCATTCTCTACGACCTTGCGCTCGCCGCCAAGATGATCGCGAGCAAGGTGCGCAACGCGGGCCTGGCGGATGTGCTCGGCGCCACCGAGAACAGCAACATTCAGGGCGAGGTCCAGCAGAAGCTCGACGTGCTGGCCAACGACATCATCGTCAAGGCGATGGATCATGGCGGCCGCCTTTGCGCCATGGCGTCGGAGGAAGAGCCCGACATCATCCCGATCCCCGAGCAGTTCCGCTGCGGCAAGTACGTGCTGCTGTTCGATCCGCTCGACGGGTCGTCCAACATCGATGTCAACGTTCCGGTCGGCACCATTTTCTCGGTGCTGCGCAAGATCACGCGCGGCGCGCGCGGCGAGATGGAAGACATGCTGCAGCCCGGCCGCAGACAAGTGGCCGCGGGGTATGTCATCTACGGATCGAGCACGATGATGGTGTACACCACCGGCCAGGGCGTGCACGGATTCACGCTGGATCCCGCAATCGGCGAGTTCCTGCTGTCGCATCCCAACATCCGCATGCCGGATCCGGGCAGGTATCTCTCGGTCAACGATTCGTACGAGCCGCTCTGGAACGACACCGTGAAGGACCTGATGCAGCGTTACCGGAGGGGCGACGGCAAGAAACGGAACGCCACGAGCTCGCGGTACGTCGGCTCGCTCGTCGCAGACTTTCACCGGAACCTGCTCGGCGGCGGAATCTTCGCGTATCCCGCGCAGAGCAAGAGCCCGAAAGGAAAGCTGCGGCTCCTGTACGAGGCCAACCCGCTGGGGTTCATCGCGGAGCAGGCGGGCGGCGCTGCGAGCGACGGTGAAAAACGCATTCTCGACATCGTTCCCACGGAGCTGCACCAGCGCGTGCCGCTGTTCATCGGCAGCAAGTCGAACGTGGAGCTGGCTGAATCTCTGCTCGGCGGCGCTCTCACAGGCGTCGGAGCCTGAGCGCGGATCGTCACACACCGTCAGGAATTCCGGTCGAGCCGGTCTACCGGCCGGAAGACACCGAGCTCGACTACGAGCGTGACCTAGGGGATCCCGGAGCGTGGCCGTACACGAGAGGCGTGCAGCCCTCGATGTATCGCGGCCGCCTGTGGACGATGCGCCAGTACGCCGGCTTCGGAACCGCGACCGAGACCAACGCGCGGTTCCGGCATCTGCTCGCGGCGGGCCAGACGGGACTGTCCGTCGCATTCGACCTTCCGACGCAAATGGGAATCGATTCGGACTCGCCGCGCGCGCTCGGCGAAGTCGGCCGCGCCGGCGTCGCGATCGACACCGTCGAGGACATGCACGAGCTGTTCGCCGGGATTCCGCTCGACAAGGTTTCCACCTCCATGACGATCAACGCGACGGCTTCGACGCTGCTCGCGATGTACATCGTGGTCGCGGAGGAGCGCGGGATCGGCCGCGACAAGCTCAGCGGCACGGTGCAGAACGACATTCTCAAGGAGTACATCGCGCGCGGCACGTACGTGTACCCGCCGGAGCCGAGCCTGAGGCTGATCGCGGACATGTTCCGCTTCTGCACGGCGGAGGTACCGGGTTGGAATCCGATCTCGATCTCGGGATACCATATAAGAGAGGCGGGCGCGACGGCGGTGCAGGAGCTGGCGTTTACGCTGGCCAATGGCGTCGAGTATGTGCAACACGGAGTCGACGCGGGGCTCGACGTGAACGCGTTTGCCAAGCGGCTGTCGTTTTTCTTCGCCGCGCACAACGATTTGTTCGAGGAGGTCGCGAAGTTTCGCGCGGCGCGGCGGATGTGGGCGAAGATCATGCGGGACCGGTTCGGAGCCGACGACGAGGGATGCCGGCTGCGGTTCCACACTCAGACCGGCGGCGTCACGCTCATGGCGCAGCAGTCGCTGAACAACGTGGTGCGAGTGGCGATCCAGGCGCTGTCCGCGACGTTGGGCGGGACGCAGTCGCTGCACACCAACGGTTATGACGAAGCCCTGTCGCTTCCTACGGCTGAGGCGGCGACGCTGGCGCTGCGCACGCAGCAGATAATCGCGCACGAGTCGGGCATCGCGAACGCCGTGGATCCGCTGGCGGGCAGCTACTACGTAGAGCATCTCACCAGCGAGCTAGAGGACCGCGCGACCACTCTCATGCAGCGCGTGGAAGAGCTCGGCGGCTCCGCGAAAGCGATCGAGGCCGGATTCTTCCAGGAGGAGATCGCGCGCAGCGCGTACGAGTTCCAACAGCGGGTCGAATCCGGCCAGACGGTCATCGTCGGCGTGAACCAGTTCACGGACGACAGCGAGGGGCTCAG
>DATLBG010000026.1:0-13163 GCA_035527035.1 Gemmatimonadaceae bacterium
ATTCTCGAGGGGCGCGATCTGAGCAGCGCGCTTCTCGTCAGCGATCCGCCGCACATGTTCCGGCTCTGGGTTCTCGCGCACCGCTTCGGAGTGACGCCCTACACTTCGCCAACCCAAACGAGTCCGATGTACCCTAACCGCCGCGTTCGGCTGCGATACATGTTCCAGGAATCTCTCAAGGCGCCTGCTGCGCTGTTCCTCGAAGAGTCGGTTGCGGCCAAGTTCCTGCCGCCGGTGCGGAGCATCATTCCCGAGGAGTTGGAGCCTTAGGGTGTTTGGATTTTGGTGTTTGGATAGTGGTTGGTAGCTACAGCAAATTCAAAATCCAAAATCCAAAATCCAAAAACTCTCATTTCAGCGCGCGCTCGAGCCAGCGCCAGTACGCGTCGCCCCCCAGGCCGGCCAGGTCGTTGTGACTGGCGTGCTCCACGATCAGCAGCTCTCCTTTGTTTCGGGCGGCGGCAAACACCTTGCGGCCCATTTCGACGCCGATCACTCCGTCGGCCGTTCCGTGTACCACCCAAACCGGCGCGTCGATCGACGTGACCGCGCCTCGCGTATCGAAGTGAACCCGTGAGATCAATCCGAACGCGGCCGCGAACACCGGCGTTATGACATGGCGCGCCATCTCGCGCGCGGATGTGAAGGGCGCCTGCAACAGCAACGCGCTCGGCTCGTGCCTCAGGGCCAGCTCCGCGGCCACCGCGCTGCCGAGCGAGTGGCCGAAGAATGCGATGCGAGCTGGATCGACACCGAGCTGGGAGCGAACGGCTGCGTACGCGGCTTCGGCATCGAGGCGAGTGCCGGCGTAGGTTGGCGTCCCGTCCAGCCCCGCATAGCCGCGGTACTCCGCCAGGACGACCGCGTAGCCCGTGCGAGCCGACACTTCCGTCGCCCATGCAGCCTGAACCGCGGCGATGTCGGCGTTGCCGTGAAAGCACAACAGCGCTCCCCGGTAATCATCCACATTGCCGACCACGTACGCGAACAGCTTCTGTCCATCGGCTGCCGAGTAGTCGATTTGGGTAAGGCCGGCTATGTCTCCGCTGGGCGCGAACTGCGGAAAGAACACGAGCCTTTCCTGGCCCCACCATATGAGGCCGAGGAGCAGGGCTGCGAAGCCGGCGATAATGAGGAGGGCGATGAGCATGATTCGCGCAATCCGGCGGCGAACGATCACGCCTCTCCGATGCTCCTAGCTACGCCTTGTAACGCTCGCCGAGTATGTCTGATGCAGCTGCTTGTACACGGGCCCCGGCCGCCCGTCGCCGATCGTCGTGGAGTCCACCTTGACGATCGGATAGAGCTCGCGCAGAGAGCTGGTATAAAACATCTCGTCCGCCGTATCCATCTCAGCTCGTTCCACCGGCCGCTCTTCGACTGCCAGTCCCTGCTCCGCGCCGATCTCCATTACGATCGCCCGCGTCACGCCCGGCAAGATTCCGCAGGTGAGGGGCGGAGTCAGTAGCGAGCGCCCCTTCACGAACACGACGTTGCTGATCGGTCCCTCGGCGACATGGCCTTCTATGTCGAGGAACAAAGCATCGTCGAACCCCGCTTCCTTCGCCGCTGTTAGCGCGATCACTGCCTCGGCGTATGCGAGCGTCTTGAGCCCCGACGTGACCGAGTACTCGTTGCGCCGCCCCTTCGCTATCTGCACCGTGATCCCGCGCTCGTACATGCCGGCGGGCGTCGGCGGCAGCGGCGACGCGATCACGACGGCGGTGGGCGCTACCCCCGGAGTCGGCGGCAATCCGAGATCTCCTACGCCTCTGCTCACGGTGAGGCGGATGGCGGCGTCGGCCCACCCCTTTTCCTTTGCCACGCGCGCGCCGGTCAGCACCTGTTCACTGAAGTCCGGGAGGTCGAGGCCGAGCGCTTTTGCGCCGCCAGCGAGGCGGCGCATGTGCCGCGAAAGAAAGGCCACGTGGCCGTCGTAGGAGCGCATCGTCTCGAACAGGCCGTCGGCGCGATTGAACCCGCGATCGAGTCCCGAAATGTGCGGCGCCGCTGGATCCACCTGCTTTCCGTTTAACCACATCAGCGTTTCAGCCATGCGGATTAATTTACGCTGATGCGAATTCCGATAGAAACGCTGACGCTCGGCAACGGATTGCGGTTGGTGCTGTCGGAGGACCACACGGCGCCGATCGTGGCCGTAAACCTCTGGTATCACGTGGGCTCGGGGAACGAGCGGGAGGGCCGCACGGGATTCGCGCACCTGTTCGAGCACATGCTTTTTCAGGGGTCGGAGCACGTCGCCGCGAACGAGCACTTCGAGCTGGTCGCGCGCGCAGGCGGAACGCTGAACGGCTCCACCTGGCTGGACCGGACCAATTACTACGAGACGGTTCCGTCCAACCAGCTGGCGGTCGCGCTCTGGCTGGAAGCGGACCGGATGGGGGCGCTGCTTCCCGGCATGACGCAGGAAAAACTCGACACGCAGCGCGAGGTCGTGAAGAACGAGCGCCGCTGGACGGTGGACAACCAGCCCTACGGCAGCTGGTGGGAGAAGCTCCCGGCACTGGCATATCCGCCGGAGCATCCATTCCACCACTCGCTGATCGGATCGTTCGAGGATCTGGATGCCGCTTCGCTATCCGATGTGTCCGAGTTTTTTGCCACGTACTACACGCCGGACAACGCGGTGCTGACGCTGGCCGGTGACTTCGAGCGCGTCGAAGCGCTGGCTGTAATCGAGCGGTTCTTCGGCAATATCCCGCGTGGACCGGGCAAGCCGCCTCTTGCGGACACTGCGCTGCCGCGCGTGTTCGGGGCGCCGCTGCGCGAAGTGGTGCGGGACAACGTCTCGCTCCCGCGTCTTTATCTGGCCTTCCGGTGCGCGCCGTTTGGCTCGCCGGATCACTACGTCGCGAGCGTGTGCGCGACGATTCTCGGCACGCGCAAGACGAGCCGGCTCCAGCGCTCGCTCATCCGGGAGAAGCGGATCGCGGCCGAAGCGAGCGCGTTCACATTCGATCTGGCCAAGGGCGCGGACCTGCTGGTGCTCGATGTGCTCGCCCTGCCGGGAGTGTCCGCTGTCGCGCTGGAGGCCGCGGTCGTGGAGGAGGTTGAGCGAGTGCACCGGGAAGGCGTGACCGACGAGGAAGTCGCTCGCGCCATCGCGCTGATCGAGACCGGTTGGACATTATCGATGGAATCGGCCACCGACCGCGCGGACAAGCTGTCCATGTTCGCTACGTACTTCGACGATGCCGGCCTCGTCAACGAGCAGGCAGCGAAGTATCGCGCCGTGACCAGGGATGACGTGACGCGATTTGCGCGCGAGTGCATGGGAGCTGACAATCGTGCGACGCTCCTGTATGTGCCGGCAGAGAGCGCGACGCAGGCGGCCGCGTGACCGTCGCGACGAGGCCGCAGCCCGGTCCGCCGCGCCCGTACGAATTTCCGGCGTTCGAGCGCGCGACGCTTGGAAGCGGCGCGAAGCTCCTCGTCGCCGAAGTAGCGAAGCTTCCCATCGTCAGCGTCACCGTCGTCATAGACGCGGGCGCTGAATCCGATCCACCCGGGAAGGAAGGCCTCGCGCAGCTTACGGCGCGCGCCCTCGTCGAGGGCACCAAGTCCTCGTCCGCGCTAGCGCTTGCAGGCCGGATCGAGAAGCTCGGCGGAGTGATTGACTCGGACGCGGGCTGGGATTCGGCGCGTCTCAACCTCACCTGCCTGTCGCGGCACCTCGAGGAGTCGCTTCAAGTCATGGGCGAGATTCTCAGCGCTCCGGGCTTCCCGCAGGAGGAGCTCGACCGCTTGAGGGACGAGCGTCTAGCCGAGATCGAGCAGATCAGATCCGAGCCGCGCGGCCTCGCCGAAGAGGCGTTCATGGAGTTGGTGTACGCGCCCGATGCCAGGTACGCGATCCCGGCTGGCGGCTCGCGCGAATCGGTGGGCGGACTTACGCGCGAGGACGTCGTGCTTCATCACTCGCGACTGTACTCGCCGGACAACGCCTCGATCGTGATGGCCGGCGACGTCTCGACCTCGCGAGCGCAGAGCATCGTAGAGCGCGCGCTGTCCGGATGGTCGGGGAAGCGCGGGCCGTCAACGAGTCGGAGCGCGGCGCCGGCTGACGGCGGCCGGCGGACACTGCTCGTCGCGAAGGAAGGGGCCGCGCAGTCGGAGCTGAGGATCGGACACGTCGGGCTTCCGCGGTCGCACCCCGATTACTTCCCGTTCAGCATCATGAACGCGGCGCTGGGCGGAGTGTTCTCATCGCGCATCAATCTCAACCTGCGCGAGCGGCACGGGTACACGTACGGCGCGCACTCTATAATCGATTGGCGGAAAGCGGCGGGCCCATTCGTTGTCTCGACAGCAGTTGGAACCGACGTGACAGCGGATGCCGCGCGCGAAATTCTCGGCGAGCTCGAGCGGATCCGCGCGGAGGAGATCACCGCCGACGAGCTGTCGCTCGTGGTGAGCTATCTACAGGGAGTGTTTCCGATCAGATACGAGAGCACGGCCGCGATCGCTGGGGCGCTGGCGAACCTCGTGACGTACGATTTGCCGGACGATTACTACGACACGTATCGCGATCGGGTGGGCGCGGTCACGACGGCTGATGCCCTGCGCGCGGCGCGGGAGCACGTCAAGCCGGAGTCTCTCCAGATGGTCGTCGTCGGCGACGCTGGATTGCGCGCAAAGATCGATGATATGAAGTTCGGGCCAGTGGATGTGCGCACGGAGACTCCCTGACTCCCGTCTAAGCCGGTCTCGCGCGCGTCTTAATCCTGGACGACTACGGCTCAGGCGGCCTGACGACCGAACCGTGAAGGTGTGCGAGCTTCCACTCGCCATCCTCGAGCACGAAAACGAGTGTCCGCCTGTTGATGTTGCCTGGACGGTCGCCCAGCATGAACGTGACGACTCCGGCACTGCCAAACGTCTCCGCCCGCAGACTGCGCGGCGCGAGGTGTAGATACGGCGGCCCTGATTGGCTCGATCGCATCCTGATGAAGAATTCCTGGAAACGCGCCAATACCGCGGAGCCTTCGATTCTGTCGGGGGTGTCGCCCGGCAAGAAGGCTGTGGGATTGCGCGACCACGCAGCACGGAATGGCTCCCACTCCATGTTATCGAACACGCGCAGGAAATGTTGCGCAGCTGCGAGCAGCGATGCCTGGTCGAGTGAAGCGGCGCGCGCTATTTCGACGCGTGGTCTAGCGTGAGGTGTGCAACCACAGGCGAGAAACACTGAGCTGAGAATCAGTAGCGACTGAGATCGGTAGCGCATGACGCGGCGAAGGTGGGTGGAATGTCCAGGGTCTCCAGTAGGTGACCGCTGCCCTGCGTCAGCGGAGCTCACGCGCTGTGATCGTGCGCGTCCACAACAAGGCCCCGTCAGCGCCGTGCACCGAGATCTTCATCGAGCGATCGGCGCGCGGCCCGCTGAAGTCGAGCAGCGCAAAGTTTCGCTGATTTACCAAAGTCCCCGGTACGCTCGCCGCGTTCGCTTTCCCGTTGGCGAACGCGGTGGCGGAGAGCGGCGACACGGTTATGTCGTACAGCGGGTACGTGCCGGGCCGCTCGAGCCGTGTCAGCTCGGTGAGGTGGCGGTCGCCGGAGAGGAATACGACTCCCGGGATGTTCTCCCTGGTGATCGCAGCGATGAGCGCGTCCCGCTCCGCAGGGTAAGTCGCGAAGTTCTCGAACTCGGCCGCGGGGCTCATCATCTGCCCGCCGACGGCCACGATCTTGAACGGCGCGGCGCTCGCCGTGAGCGCGTCTATGATCCACTGGAGCTGATGCGCGCCGAGAAATGTTCGGCTGCCGGTCGAATCGCGGTCGTTCGGCGTACGGTAGTACCGATCGTCGAGCAGGAAGAATTCCACGTCGCCCCATTGAAACATCGTCGTGACGCCGGGTTTTCCGTCGACTCCGTACGTGGGGTTCCCCCAGAACAGCTTGAACGCGTCGAGCGACTTGTCCTTGTGAATCCACGACCGATCGCTGTTGTTCGGGCCGAAGTCGTGGTCGTCCCAGGTGGCATAGTGGTGCGTGCTGGCGAGCAGCGGCTGCAGCTCGGGGATACCGCGCGAGTTAGTGTAGCGCGCGAGGATTCCCGTGCGAGTGTACCAGTCTGATTCGCGCAGATACACGTTGTCGCCGAGCCAGAGCATCGCGTCCGGCTTCATTCGCGCGATACTGCGGAATATTTCCAATCCGCCGCCGTACGGCGTGCCGGGTCGATCGTACACGGGCTCGTTGACATACGTACAGCTTCCGAGGGCGATCCGGAAAGCAGGCGGGTCACCGCGCCATTGCCACAGCGCCTGCGATTGAAAGCGCAGCGGGTACGGCCGGCTCACGCGCTGCCCGTTCACGAACACTTCGTAGCCGTACACCCGGCCGGGCTCGACCCTGTCGGCGATCTGCTTCGTCGTGAATGCGTCGGCGGCCGACGTCATGGCACCCGCCGTGCGATGTCGAACTCCGGGCGCGGCGGAATCCCAGTACACGAAATGCACGTTCGCGGCGCCGGTCGTCTGTGCCCAAAGCATCACCTCGCGCATCTCGGAGTAGCCGAGCATGGGACCGGAGCGGATCGTGACGGCGGGAGAAGTCGCGCGCGTCTGAGCTGATGTCGGGGCGGCGTACGCAAGGACGAGGAGCAGTCCGACAAGCGGGAGAGTTCTTTTGCGCATGGTTGGCTCGAGCCTAATCCGGAGTGATCGTGAAAAGTGACGTGCTGATCTCATCGAAGCGCCTGTACGAAGGAAAAATCTTCAAGCTCGATCTGGACCGGATCAGGTTCCCGGATGGCAGCGAGGGCGAGATGGCGGTCGTGCGCCATCCGGGCGCCAGCGCGGTCGTTCCGTTTCTCAGCGATCCGAACGGGGAAGATCCCGATCTGCTGCTGCTCAGGCAATATCGCTATGCCGGCGGCGGATATCTGTTCGAGATCCCGGCAGGAAGGCTCGATCCAGGGGAATCGCCGCTCGATTGCGCTCATCGCGAGCTGCGCGAGGAAACCGGGTGCACGGCCCGAAGTGTCGAAGAGATGTGCGCGCCGCTCATGACACCGGGCTTTGCCGACGAGCGAATCCACATTTTCCTCGCAACGGATCTGACGCGGGGTGAGACGGCACACGAAGCGGACGAGTTCGTCGAGGTGCAGGTAGTGAAGCTCTCTCGCGCGTTGTCGATGATCGAGCGGGGTGAGATCATCGACGCCAAGACGATCATCGGGATTCTCTTTGCCGCGGGATTTCGGGTGGGTAGGTAGGGGACGCTGCGCACTGCGTGCTGCGCGCGGCGCGCTAACGGCTCAGTGACGCACATATATAGTAGTGCCGCTTTACAGGTCATTTTGTCCCAACGGCATTAACGACCCTTCTTGTCAGGCGTCTAAAATGTTCCATGGGTGTCTCACCACAGGGACACAATGCCCGCGACATGGGGTCGTCTGGAAGTCTAAGTGCTTGTGGTTCATAAGCTTAAAGTGGTGGCATAGCACGGCACGACGGATGCACTTAGTACCGGCGAAGCACCCCCGTCCGCCGACGAGAGCGTCTCTACGCCAGGCTGACCCGGGAACCTGCAGCGAAAGGAGTCCAGATGGCCAGTTCCGTTGTCCGCAAGCAAGTGAGCACCCCGGCTGTCTCCGTTCGCGAGCAGCTCAAGCAGATGGACGACTCCGGTGTGGTCACGTCGTTTCTCGGTGGCGAAGAGCGTGCCTTTGAAGAGTTGGTGGTCAGGTATCAGACCCGGCTTCTCAACTTCATTTATCGCACGGTGGGTGACAGGGAGCGTGCCGAGGATCTGGTGCAGGAGGTCTTCATTCGCGTTTACCGCCACCTGCACCGGTTCGACCGCTCGAAGAAGTTCTCGACGTGGGTATACACGATCGCTTCGAATCTCGCGAAGAACGAGCTCCGGAACCGGTCGCGTAATCCGCTCGTACTCTTCCAGACCGTCAAAAAGAACTGGCAGGACGAGGACCGCCCGCTGGAATTCGAGGATTCCTCGACCCGCCCGGACGACATGTTTCGGAAGCGGCATCTCCGGCAGGTCGTGGAGGAGTCGGTGGCGAAGTTGCCCGAGCATCACCGGGATGTGTTTATCCTGCGGGAGCTCGAGGGGAAGTCATACGAGGAGATCGCCGAGATCACGGGTTGCAACCTTGGCACCGTGAAATCCCGGCTCAACAGGGCCAGAAACAGCTTCGCGGAGATCGTGGCGCCCGAGCTGGAATAGCGGCAAGTCGGGAACCGGGGTACCCTTGTCGGGTACCCTAACCCGACCCTGTAGGCTCCTTGTAGCGAGTACCCATGGACTGCCGCTCCTTTCACGCACGCCACGTCGGCTTTGTCGACGACGTTCTTCCCGGAATTGAGATTGTCGAGCTGCAACGGCACATCGCGGAGTGCGCGGATTGCGCGCGCCACGACGCGAGAATCCGCCGGTCGCTGCTCGTCTTCCGCAACATGCCGAGGATCGAGTGCTCGCCGGGATTCACCGAGCGGGTCACCGACCGCATTCGCGCGCTCGACGAGATTCCGCTGACCACCCAGGCGTCGTTTCTAACGCCCCGGGGGGCTTTTGCCACTCTGGTCGCCGCTGGAATCGTGGCCGTCGCTGGATGGAACTTCGTATCGGGAGCCGATGCTCCGCTCTCGCACCCCCCCGTCGTTGCGATGGTGCCGGCGGACGACCCTACGGTCGAGGAATCGCTCATGGCATCGCACGCCATGCTCGCTTCCGTCTCGACCGGGATTCCGCTTTGGCCCGCGACGCTCATGATAGAGCAGGCCCAGATCGAGTTCGCCAACTACGCGCTTCGCCCGATGAATCTCACGCGGTAGCAGCCAGCGGTATATTGGGAGCGATGTCGCAATCCGCCTCCAGATCGCTCCAGGCACTCATAAAAAACCGCCAGTTCGACCCCGCTTACTACATCCACGGCGAGGACGAATACCAGAAGGAAGCAGCCGTCAAGCAGCTCGCTGACGCCGCGATCGACCCTGCGGGGCGGCAGTTCAACTTCGAGGCGCGGCGCGCATCCGAGCTTGGCGCCGAGTCGCTCGACGTTCTGCTCAGCACCATGCCGATGTTTTCCGAGCGACGCGTGGTAGCGCTGCACGATCCCGCCGCGCTCAAGAAGCCAGCGCGAGCAGTGCTGGACCGCTATCTCGAGTCTCCCGCGCCGGGCACCACGGTCATCATGGTAGCCACAGCCGGCAAGATCGACCGCGGGCTCATGGAAAGATCTACCGAGCTCAAGTTCGATCCACTTTCACCAGCGCGCGTGCTCAAGTTCATCGCGCACCATGCGCGCGAGACGCACGGCGCGTCGATCACGCCGGCCGCGGCCGAGCTGCTACAGAGCGTGGTCGGGTCGGATCTGCACGAGCTATCCACCGAGATAGACAAGCTCGCGAGCTTCGCGTCGGGGGGAGAGATCGACGAGGCGATAGTCAGCGAGGTCATCGGCGTCCGGCACGGGGAGACGCTGGGCGACTTCATGGACGCGCTCGTCTATCGCGACGCTTCGCGCGCGCTCGAGATGCTGCCGAGACTGCTCACGCAACCGAAAACCACCGGCGTGTCGATTGTGATGGTGCTCGCCAACCAGGCGTTGGCCATGGCTTGGGGGCGCGCGAAGCTGGACAAGGGGATGTCTGTGACGAGTCTGGAGCGCGAGTACATCGGGCTTCTCCAGAGCGCGGGCTGGCTCATGCTTCCAAAATCCTTCGGCACGGCGGCAAAGGTTTGGGCGGGCGCGACTGCGGACTGGCCGGCCGCGGCGCTCGATCGATCAATCGAGGCGCTCGTGGCCGCGGACGTGGCGTTGAAGGACACCAGGGTCGCGTCGGATGAACAGATTCTGGCGGGATTGGTACTCACCATATGCGCTTCGGCTTCGAGCCGGTTGGCGGCATGAAAGGCGCTGCAGAACGGCGCTGCAGAACTGCGCTGCGTGCTGCGTGCTAACTACAAGAACACTTCAGGTGCGAACATGAGACTTCTGACAATCGCCGCACTATTGCTCGCGGCAGCAACGACGTCCGTCAGCGCCCAAAGCACGAGCAGCGCGGTGTACGCGCGCGCGCAGACGCTCGTGAGCGAGGGGCAGGGCGCCGAGGGGCGAGCGCTCGTGGACTCGATGTATCGGATATCCGCCCCGAGCTCGAATGAGAGAGCCGAGGCTTTGTTCTGGAGAGCGAGTCTGGCTGCGGCAGCCGCGGATGCGGAGCGGGATTACAGAGCGATCGTCGTGGACCATGCTACGTCGCCGAGGGTGGAGGACGCGCTGCTGAGGCTGGCTCAGCTGGAGCTCGCCCGCGGGGATCGCGCGGCGGCTCTGCGCAACCTGCAGCGGCTCGCCGCCGAATTTCCCAACAGCAGGCAGCGCGCGCGCACCAGCTATTGGACCGCGCGGGTACTGTTCGACAACAACGACATTGCCGCGGCGTGCGCCGCGAACGCCGATGCGCTCGCGCGGAGCGCCGGTGACATCGAGCTCACCAACCAGATTCAATACCAGCAGCAGCGGTGCCGGGGCGTCGTTGCCGCGTCCCCGACGAGCGACAGCACGCGACCGGCGGTCCAGACGCGTCCCCCATTGAGCGCTCCGCCGGTGCCGCGTGATGTGACGCCGTCCATTCCGCTCGAGCGCCCGATCCCCGTTGCAGCGACTCCGGCGTCGCGCACGTATTCCGTGCAGGTCGCCGCGGCCAACACGCGCGCCATCGCGCAGTCGATAGTGAATCGCATGGCTGGGCGGGGGTATCAGGCGCGCATCGACGGAACCGCGGCGCCCTTCCGCGTGCGGGTCGGACGTTACGCCACCCGGGCGGAGGCCACCCGCGCTCTCGCCGCGATGAAGGCGAAAGGCATTGACGGCTTCGTCGCCACAATAGAAGCCCGCTGACCAGCGGGGAAGCCGCAGCGTGACGCGAGTCATCTCCGGTCCGCCACCAGCGGCGACGCCGCTGATGCAGCAGTACCGCGAGATAAAAGCGGGACATCAGGACGCGATCCTGTTTTTCCGCATGGGCGACTTCTACGAGATGTTCTACGAGGACGCCGAAGTCGCGGCGAAGACTCTGGGCCTTACCCTCACCTCGCGTAACAGCGGCGGCGCCGCTGAGGTGCCGCTGGCCGGAGTTCCCGTCAAAGCCGCGAGCGAATATCTGCGGCGCCTGGTGCGGAGCGGCTTCCGCGTCGCCATCTGCGAGCAGATCGAGGATCCAAAGAACGCGAAGGGCGTGGTGAAGCGCGCGGTCGTCGAGACGATTACGCCAGGGGCCGCTTTCGCGGACGACCTGCTTGACGGCGCGCTCGGAAATTTTCTGTGCTCCGTGCAGATGACGGACTCCGGCGCAGGCCTCGCCGCCGCGGACATCTCGACGGGCGAGATGCACATCGCGACGACGACCCCCGACGACGCAGACGCTTTCGTTTCGCGCTTCGCGCCGCGCGAGCTCATTGTGCGGAAGCCTGGTGCTGGCGCCGCCGGGTCGCACCCGCGCGCCGAGGGCGCGCTCGTCACCGAGCGCGAAGGCTGGGAGTTCGATCCCGAGATGGCGCGCGGCGAACTGGAGCGTCAGTTCGGAGTCGCGTCGCTGGAGGGATTCGGCATTTCCCCCGGGGACTTCCTGGCGGTCGGCGCGGCCGGCGCTCTGGTGCGCTACATGCGGGAGCTGCAGCCGGGCGGAGTTCCGCATCTCAAGCCGCCGCGGGTGGAGCGCCCGGGAGTTACGATGCCGCTCGACGAGATGACGCGCAGGAACCTGGAGCTGGTGGAATCGCTGCGCGGCGGAACGGACCAGAGCGGCACGCTGTGCAGCGTTCTCGACCGCACGCTGACGCCGATGGGATCACGCCTTCTCCGCGAATGGCTGCTCGCGCCGCTGCTCACGCGCGCCGCGATCGACGCGCGGCTCGATGCGGTGACGGCGTTCGCGGAGAATCCCCTGGAGCGCGCGAAGCTGCGAGGACATCTCGACGCAGTTCGCGACGTGGAGCGCCTGGCGGCGAAAGTCGCGGCCGCGCGCGCCACGCCACGCGAGCTGCGCGCAATGGGCGATTCCCTGGCGACACTGCCTGATATCGCCGATGTTCTTCCGCCTCTCGTCGCGGATGGAGTGGCAGCTCCGTCGGAAATTATTGCCGCGCTGGTCTCCGGGTGGGATTCGTGCGAAGACCACGCTGGTGAGATCGCCCGAATGCTTGTGCAGCGTCCGCCCGCGTCCATCGGGGACGATCCCACGATCGCGCCCGGAGTGGACGCGGAGCTCGACGAGCTCTGCGCGCTGCGCGACGGGGGGAAGGACGGGATCGCGAGAATCCAGGCGGAAGAGCGCGCCAGAACAGGCATTGCTTCGCTCAAGGTGGGATTCAACCGCGTCTTCGGGTACTACATCGAAGTCACGAACACCAACGCGCACCTGGTTCCGCCGGACTACCAGCGCCGGCAGACTCTGACGGGCGCCGAGCGGTTCGTCACGCCGGCGCTGAAGGAGTTCGAGGAGCGCGTGCTGTCCGCCAGCGAGAGGATCGAGGCGCGGGAGCGCGAGATATTCGAGCGGCTGCGGGCGCAGGTCGCCGCGGACGTTCGCCGCCTGCAGAAGGTGGCACGGTCGGTCGCGGAGCTGGACGTCTTCTCGGCGCTCGCGGAAGTCGCCGAGCGCGAGAGCTACGTCCGTCCGGCGGTCACCGAAGACTTCGGGCTGGTGATCGAGGCGGGGCGCCACCCCGTCGTCGAGCGGATGATGCCGCGCGAGAAATTCATCCCGAACGACGTCAGGCTCGACGAGCACGCGCGCGTGATAATCATGACCGGCCCCAACATGGCCGGAAAATCCACCATCCTGCGGCAGGTCGGCTTGATCGTGCTGATGGCGCAGATCGGGAGCTACGTGCCGGCGCGTGCCGCATCCATCGGGCTGGTGGATCGTCTATTCACGCGGGTAGGCGCGAGCGACAATCTGGTGCGCGGCCAGTCGACGTTCATGGTCGAGATGGCGGAGACCAGCGCGATCCTGCACACGGCCACGAAGCGGAGTCTCGTCCTGCTCGACGAAATCGGCCGCGGGACGTCCACGTACGACGGCGTGTCGATCGCCTGGGCGGTGAGTGAACACCTTCATGATCGGCTTGGCTGCAAGACCGTGTTCGCCACGCACTACCACGAGCTGACGCAG
>DATLBG010000027.1:0-13226 GCA_035527035.1 Gemmatimonadaceae bacterium
TCGCGCGCGTGAGCACGGCCGGAAGGCGGTCGCCCTTGCCGACGAGAGCGGGCAAAAGCTGCTGGCGTGGTCCGCGCACTGGGGGATGGCGATGCTCGCCGGGCTCGACAGCGACGCGCCCGGATTGGTCGAGCACGTCTCCGCGGCGTCCCGTCTTGCCGACGAGCTGCGGTCCCCGCTCCTCCCGCTGTGGACGGCGGAGATATCGGTGCAATACGCGTCGGGCGTGGGGAATTGGGAGACGGGAATCGCGACGGGTGAGCGCGCCATCGCGCTCGCGCGCTCGCTGGCGCAGCGCACGCTGCTGCCACGGCTACTCGTGTGGACCGGGACCATCCATCTCTGGCGAGGTGATCATGCGCGCGCGCTCGAGATGTTCGAGGAGGCGTGGACGATGTCCGGGGCGGCGCGGGGCGCGGATCGCGCGGTCGACGTGCCGTCGGTGGTTCCCGCGCATCTCGGGATGGCCGCCTATCACATGGCCATGCGGAACTATGCCGAAGCCGTGAAAGTCGGCGAGGCTGGTCTCGCGATTGCCGACCGCACAGGACACGTGGTGTGGGCTGTCCAGTGGCTGCTCCCCCTGATTACGGAGGCGGCGCTGTACAACGCCGATTTCACGACGGCGGAACGCCACTCGATCCGTCTGCGGTCGGAATCGAAGCGGCTGCACCACCGGCTCGCCGCGGCGTGCGCGCTCGCGGGAGAGGGCCTGCTTACTCTCCTTCGCGATCGCGACCCGGCGTCGGCGGCAAAGCTGCTCGAGCGGGCGGCTGAGGCGCTCGAGGAGCTCCAGTATCCGCATTTCGGCGCGCGGATGCGACGGCAATTCGCGCGTGCGCTGTCGGAAGCCGGGGATCGTGACGGCGCGGCCCGAGAGCTGCGCCGCGCGCACGATCTGTTCGCAAGGCTGGGCGCTGCGGCCGAGCTGGACGCCACGCGCGAGCAGCTGCGGACGCTCGGCTTTCGCCCGCCCGCGAAGACGGTCGGCGAAGGCGTCGCGGGACTCACGGCGCGCGAGATCGAGATCGCGCGAATGGTCGCGGCGCGCAAGGCCAACAAGGAGATCGGTGCCGCGCTCAAGATCTCGGCGCGGACGGTGAGCACGCATCTGTCCAACATTTTCTCCAAGCTCAGCGTCGAATCGCGCGGCGAGCTCGCCGACTACGTGCGCGAGAAAGGGCTGCTGTAAATCCCCTCGATCACGCTGTTTTTTCGCTCGCGGCCCCGCGGCAAGCCGCCAGATAGCGCGTTAACGCCAGCGAATGCTGCTGGCGGTCCTCGGATATCCGGTCGGCCAGCTTCGCGAGCGCGGGGTCCGGCGCCCGAGCTTTGATCAAGCCGAAGACGACGCCGTCGCGCGCGGCGTCGTCCAGCAGATCGGCGATCCGCGCTGCCGCTTCGTCGGTTGTCCTCAGCGCGGAGTCCGGCGCGGCGCGACGATGCTGGTCGAGCTCCGCTTCCGCGATCGGCGGCGTGTACTCCGCGACGTCGAGATACGAGCTCAGCGCGTAAAAGTGCTTCCAGCTGTCGTGGATCTCGCGCGCGAGCAGCGCCGACGCGACGGCGTCCAGCGTGAGCGCGCCGAGCAGGTGGCCAAGCCCGACGGTTCGCCGCGCGGCCCGGAGCGCGGCCCGTCGCACGAGCATGAGCACTTCCTGATCTGCTTTGGCGGCCACGACATCGATCGAGCCCCAGTCGATCCCGGATGCCACGGTCCAACTTCCGCGCGACCTCGACCTCTCATCCTTCTCCACGCCGGGCCCCGTTGGTGAGCGAATCGGGAGTATCGCCGGCGCGTATCTCCGGGTGAATGCGCCGAGCTACGTAGGACCGCGGCGGGGATTACGTATCTTTCGTGGGATGCGCGGACTCATGATGCTCTCTTTCGTGTGCGCGACGGTTGCCGCGTGCAGCGAGAGCGCAACGGAGATGGCGACCGCGCCGGATGCGGTGTCCGGCATCTACGTGTTGGAGTCCGCTGCCGGCAAGTCTCTCCCCGCGACGCTGACCGACCAGTCCGGCTACCGGCTCGAGATAGTCGCGGGAGCGTACAGCCTGTTCCCGGACGGGACATACACGAGCTTCCTGACGATCCGCGAATCGATCGAGACTACGGCTTCGCCGAACGTGACGACATACGATGAGCGCGCAATCGGCGTCTACCTGGTTACGGCGCAAATCGTGCGATTCACCGACTCGGGGGGAAGCGAAGCCGTCGGCGAGATCGCCGCGAAAACACTCTCCTTTCACGGCGCGATTCCGCGGACGTATCGGAAGTAGCCGCGACCGCGACGGGAACCTCACGAGCGAAAGGAGGTAGCACGCAGATGCGCGCGTCATTCCGGTCGTCCGCGGCGGTAGCTGCGCTTCTCGTGGCAGGCGCTGCGGGATCAGCGGGCTCGCAAAGCCTCGCCCCCGTTCCGCAGGATTCCGCTGCCGGTTTGACCCGGCTCATCGCCGATGCCGCGCTCGTGAACGCGCGCGTGCCCGAGCTGCTGCGCGCCTACCGCGCGCGGCTCGAGACCGAGATGTCGCTGGTGCTCGTGGACTCCGGCGGCCGGGAGCGCACGGCGCAGCTGGAGCAGGTAGCGAGCGACGTGCGGTGGCGGGCGCCCGACCGGTACGATCAGCGCGTGATTGGATACCGCAATCAGTCGATCGGCCCGACGTTTTCGCTCATGAGCATATTCAGCGGCTGGACCACGCCGACGCTGTACGGGAACCGGCTGCGCCTCGGGGTCACGTCCGCGACCGCGAACAATCGCGCCATGGGCGAGAATCTGGCGGCGCTGGCTATTCACCCGCTCGCGACCAATCGCGACGCATATTACCTGTTCGGCGGCGGGGATACAGCGGTCACCTTCCTCTCGGGTGGACGGCAGATACCGATAGCGCGCGTGACAGTCACGCCGCGCTCGGACGCGCCCGGCGATGCCGTGCTGCTCCTGGGCGAGATGTACATAGACGTCGAGCGCAAGCAAGTCGTGAGACTGCGGGGCCGCCTCGTGGAAGTCCGCGACGGCAGGGCCACGATCAAATCGGGAAGCAGGATTCCTGGCGTAAGCGGCGCGTCATTCGTCGAGCTGGTGAATGTCGAGGTCGAGGGCGCTTACTGGCTGCCGGCATACCAGCGAACGGAGATGCAGGCGCGCATCGGTCCCTTCGGCGGATTGCGCAGCATTGTGCGAATAGTCTCGCGCTTCCACGACTACCAGCCCAACGACTCTTCGTGGGCGGGGCCCGAGGCACCGCCGGGCGTGCTTCACAACCTCACATTCGCCTCGTCCGCGCAGCTGCAGCGCTACCGCGGGTGGACGCAGCCGATCGGCGCGGCGAGCACGGACGTGTACTACTCCGAGTTCGACGACGTCGCGCCGACGGAGTGGGCCACGCGCGGCCGCGCGACCAGAATTCGCTTCAGTCCCCGCTCGCTCGGCGAAGTGTTTCGCTTCAACAGAATCGAGGGGCTGTTCACCGGGATCGCTCTGGCCAGGGACTTCGGCGAGGCAGGGGGCGGCCTAACCGTGCGCGGCTCCGTGGGCTGGGCGTGGTCCGAGCAGACCGCGCGGGGTATGCTGGGCGCGCATCGCACGCGCGGGGGGACGACCGCCGGCGTGCGTCTGGAGCGCGCGCTCGCGCACACGAACGACTTTCAGCCGCCGCTGTCCTGGGGCGCGACGATGTCCGCGCTGCTGGGTAGCACGGACGACTACGACTATCTGGACCGCCGGAGCGCGACGCTGTTCGTGAGTCAGGCGCTGGGATTGAAGCGGCGGTCGGTGATGCGGCTCGAGGTCGGGCCCGGATCCGATCGCGCGGTGCAGCAGAACATCTCTCGCGGCCTGTTCGTCGCCGATGGCGAGGGCTTCCGTCCCAATCGCGGGATCAGGGAAGGGAGCTACGTGCGAAGCGTCGCGTCGCTCGAGCTGAATCCCGACGTGAGCGGCCTGTTCGTGGACCGTGGCATCGGCGCGCGGCTCCAGTACGACCGGGCAGACGGCGACCTCCGCTGGCAGCGCGTCGAGGTCGGCGGCGCCGCGCGGCGGGAGTTCGGGCCGTTCCAACTGTATGCCCGGGCCGACGCGGGAACGCTCATCGGCGACCCCGTGCCTCAGGCGATGTTCGAGATAGGCAAAAGCGAAGGGCTGCGGTCGTACGGCTACAAGGAGTTCGCGGGCGATCGCGCGGCGCTGGGCCGCGCCGTGCTCGGATACACATTGCCGTTCCTGCACGCGCCGATCCGGCTGCCGGGCACCTTGATTCTTCCGGGCCTCGCGCCCGGATTTGCCGCCGGCATCCACGCCGGTTGGGCCGGTAGTTCGGGCTCGGAGGCCGACGCCGCGCTGCTCGAGCTGGGCGCTACCGCCGATCCTGCCACAGGATTGCTGGTCCCGTTGTCGCGGCCGACCGAAGGAGTTCGCGCATCGGCGGAGCTCCTCGTGACCTTCTTCAGCGGCGCGGTCGCGGTGGGAGTTACACGCCCGATCGACCGGGCCGGGCCCTGGCGGTTCACCGGGCGGATCGGACAGGGATTCTAAGAAAAAACCTCTGCAACGACGTCGTTGCAGAGGCTCAATTTGCTGGAGTCGGGGCGACTGGATTTGAACCAGCGACCTCCTGCTCCCGAAGCAGGCGCGCTACCGGGCTACGCTACGCCCCGAACCTCGTAAGGTATCGGAGCCAAAGGTCGAAAGGAAGCGATCCGCGCACTTTGCAGCGGGTAGCAGCGGTCGCCCCCGTTGTGCGTCGGGTGCGCAGAGGCATCTTTGGACGAGCGCCTCGTGGCGGCCTTCGGACCAATGGCGCGGGAGAGATTATGAAGGCGACCGTGCTGCTGGCGGTGATGGTAACTTCGGCGCTGTCCGCGTGCGCGCCGCAGCAGCCGGCAGCCGCGACCAGGCCCCGCGACGCCGCGCGCATCACGCAAGACGAAGTGGACGCGTCGCTAGAGGGCAATGCGTACGACGTGATCGTGAAGCTGCGCCCCAACTTCTTCATGTCGCGGGGCAGCACCAGCCTGCGCCCGGGTGACGACGCTCGGCTGCCGTGGGTGTTTCTGGACGGCGTCGAGCAGGGGCCGATCTCTTCGCTGCGGTTGATTCCCGCGTCCAACGTCGGTGAGATCCGGCTGTACCGCTCGTGGGAAGCGACGACGCAGTTCGGCACAGGTTACATGTCGGGAGTGATCGCAATAAGGACCAGGCGGTAGAGAAGCGCTGCGTGCTGCGTGCTGCGTGACGCGGTCGAACGAATGTGAGAGACCGGGCGTTATTTTTTACGAACGACACAAACAGGAGCCTGCGCGTGGCGTCGGACGACAAGCCGAGAAGGAACGAGGACGAGTACTGGGCGAAGGTGGATGCCGAGCTGATCAAGAGCCGGCGCGCGGCGCTCGACGCGGAGCGGGAGCAGGCGCGGAAGTCGGAGCAGCAGAACAAGTGCCCCAGATGCTGCGTCGATCTCACGGAGCGGGAGTACCATCACGTGAAGATCGACGAGTGCTCGCAGTGCGGAGGGGTATGGCTCGACAAGGGCGAGCTGCAGCTGCTCGAGCACGTGCCGCGCGACAAGAGCAGCGGATTCCTCGGGTCGCTGTTCGGGCTCAAGTAGCGGGGAAGCGCGCGAAGAGCTCACGCGCCCGGAGGGGCTCGAACCCCCAACCCTCAGATCCGAAGTCTGATGCTCTATCCAATTGAGCTACGGGCGCTTCCTCAACCTAAGTGAGAGCGCCTGGCTTCAGGCTACTTGACGCGCGGGCCCGGTCTGCTCGCTCCACCCTGATGCAGCGTCAGTGAAGTTGCTCTTCCGTCCGGTCCGCGGGTGAAGGCGATCTGCGCCTCCACCACCCGCAGAAAGAAGCCGTTCTCCGATTCGGCGAACAGGGGGAATCGCGGCTGACCGGTTGCCTGGAGATACATCTGCGATCCTTCGCGCGTGATGGTGATGGTAAACTGCGGCGCGAGCGCGTACTCTCCGACGAGGCCGTCCAGAGTCTCGGGCGGCAGCGTGATTGCCGCGCGCTCCCGTGTGAGCGGATAGCTCTCGTCCAGCAGATGGCGCCCGATGTCGTTGACATCCGCTTCCGACGCAGACAGCACGATCACTGCGACGCGACGCGCGGGATCGAATGCGGCGAATGAGCGGTGCCCACCGGTACCGCCGTCGTGCGAAAAGATCCGCGCGCCGGTGCTGGTCGTGGCGCGTATCCAGCCCAGTCCCACGTCGGCTCCCTCGCCGAGCGGGTGCGTCGGCGTCTGCGTCAGCCGCATCGCCGCGCCGAGCGGGCGGCTCGACGTGGAGTCCACGTAGGCGGCCATGTTGGCGGAGAGGAAACGGAGCATGTCGGCCGCGGACGACCGGAGCGCTCCCGCGCCCTGCAGTGCTGCGAGATCCCACGCAGGCACGACTTGGCCGCCCGCGTTGTGTCCCGCCGCCAGCCGCGCGCTGTCGGCCTTCGTCAGCGTGATCTTCGTGTCTCTCATCCCGAGCGGGGTCACGACCCGCGTGCGCACGAGCGTCTCGTAATCCGTACCCGCCCGGCGGGATAGGACGTGGCCGAGCAGGCCGGCGCCCAGATTGGAGTACTCGAAGCGCGCGCCAGGTGCGCGCGCCAGTTGATGCGCCGCGAGAAACGCGTACAGCTTGTCGGCCGTGTAATCCACGTACGGATTTCTGATGTCGCGCGGCGACAGGTTGTTCGGAAGTCGCGGCAGCCCGGAGAAGTGCGTTGCGAGGTCGGCGAGCGTGATCTCGCGGTCTCCGCTCGCGGGCATGCGGGTTCCGGCGGGGAGGTGCTTGCCAACCGGGTCGTCGAGCGCGACTTCACCCCGCACGACCATGTCGGCGAGAATGGTGCTGGTAAAGACTTTCGTGATGGAGCCGATCTCGAACAGCGTGGTTCCGCCGAGGACGTCCGCGCCAGGCGCGCCCGTGCCGTGCGCGATGTAGCGCATGCCTGCCGCATCCAGAACTCCTACGACGATGCCCGGAGTCTTCCGGGCTTCCACGCGCTGGCGGAGGATCGTCGCGATCGCGCTGTCGGGGAGCAACGACACTGTGGACGTCACGCGCACGTTACCGCGTGACGGTGTTTGCCCCTCCGCGCCCGACGCCAATGCGGCAACGGTTATCATGAAAGCGAACGCGCGAATGTCTGTTGATCGTCGCATGATCGTTATCCCTTTCGGTAAACCCAGAGTTGGTCGTCGTCCGTGACGGATAACTCCCGTCCCTCGAGCGTCCCCGTCCACGTCGCTCCGTCGGATGGCCACACGAAGGTGACCGTACTGCCGGAAATGCTGAACGTTCCTTCGAACGAGTGCGTCGAGACGTGCGACCAGCCCTGATATTGCTCGCGCCAGGTCTGCGAGCTGGTGAAGGTGCCGTTCTCGCGCAGCAGGTAAGAGCCGGCCGTGGCTTCGAACGTGTAGTCGCCTTCACGGAGCAGCAAAGCGGGGAGCGCCTTGGCATCGACCGTTTGCAGCGCGTAGGTGCCGTACACGGACGCCGGTGAGACCGTGTCGTCGCCGCAGGCTCCCGCGCCGGAGAGTAGCACGACTGCGAGGAAAATGCGTGCGGGATGCATTAGCAAATCACGTGATGACGCGCCCGGAGAGACTCGAACTCCCAACCTTCTGATCCGTAGTCAGATGCTCTATCCAATTGAGCTACGGGCGCAACAGCAATCGTTCATGGGCGGTACAAGACTCGAACTTGTGACCTCCACGATGTCAACGTGGCGCTCTAACCAACTGAGCTAACCGCCCAACTCCCACCGACAGAAACGGCCGCCAGCGGCGGCCGCCTCCGAAGTAACCAACAGCCAATAGCCAACAGCCAAAAGCCGCATCTCAGAGCGGGAAACGGGACTCGAACCCGCGACCCCAACCTTGGCAAGGTTGTGCTCTACCAACTGAGCTATTCCCGCAACGCGCAGACCGCCCTTCCTAACTTATCAGCCGCCGCTGCCCAAAAAAATGGAGGCGAGGGGAATCGAACCCCTGACCTCTTGAATGCCATTCAAGCGCTCTCCCAACTGAGCTACGCCCCCCGACAGCGGCTCCCCTCGTAAGTGCTTAGCACACGTCCGTTTGGGAACCTTCAAGGATATTCAGCCGTAGTAAGGAAGTCAACGAATTGGGTCTAGCGGGAATCCACCCGGCAGGTATTTTGCACCCGTTTGGTAACGCCCGAAATAAGGCGGTTCTGTCTCGCGCGCTGATTGGGTGCAGTAGTTGCGGCAGCGCGAGGGAGAATTACGACCGAAAGTCGGGATTCGCAGATTCAATCACGGGGCGGGAAACCTCTCCGAGCAGTCTATCCGAGGAATAATTCGAAATGGCGGAAGTGAAGCGACGGCGCAGGACTACCACACCGGCAGGGATCGGGACGACCGAGCCGGACAGGGACATCCTCGACCAATATCTGTACGAAGTGAGCACTTACCCCCTGCTCAAGGGGACCGAGGAGCTCGATCTCGCGCGTCTCATCCGCGCGGGCGATCAGGATGCCCTCCAGGAGCTGGTCAAGCGCAACCTGCGCTTCGTCATCTCCGTGGCGAAGAAATATCAGAACCGCGGCCTTCCGCTCATTGACCTGATCGGCGAGGGCAACGTCGGCTTGCTGACGGCCGCGCGTAAGTTCGATCCCGACCAGGGCGTGAAGTTCATCTCCTACGCGGTGTGGTGGATCCGGCAGGCCATCCTGTCCTCGCTGGCTCGCCAGGGACGCACGGTACGCGTGCCCCTGAACCGCACGGCCGATCTCTCGCGCATCATCAAGGCGTCGGAGATCCTGCGGCAGAAGATGCGCCGCGAGCCCACGCCGAACGAGCTGGCTCAGCTCACCGGCCTGTCCGTGGACGTCGTGCAGTCGCTCGCCGCGCTCAACACCGGCGACGTGCGGCTCGACGCGCCCATGGATCCGGAGGGAGATCGCTCGCTCATCGAGCGGTTCGTCGCCGACGAGATGCCCGACACCGAGGAAGAGGCAATGAGCCGCTTCCTCAACGATGAGATCGAAGCTGCCCTTTCGACGCTCCCCCCGCGGGACGCCAAGGTGCTGCGCCTGTACTTCGGGCTCGAAGGCGGCCGCGAGCACACGCTCGAGGAGATCGGCTCGATGCTCGGAGTCACGCGCGAGCGGGTTCGGCAGCTGCGCGATAGGGCATTGAAGCGGCTCCGCGAGGGCGAGGTGGGACGCGCGCTTGGGAGCTTCGCGGCCTGATAGGTATCAGGTATTAGGTATTAGGTATTAGGTATTAGAGGGCGAGCCGAAAGGCTCGCCCTTTTTGTCGCTCGGACGGGGTAGCCGGCGCCCCGACCGCGACACAGCTTTTGTGATGTCACTAATACCTAATACCTAATACCTGATACCTAGTCCCTCGCCTTGATCCGCCTCGTCGACGTCCACAAATCCTTCGGCAACAAGCACGTGCTTCGAGGCTTCTCCCTCGACGTCACGGAAGGCGAGACCATGGTGGTGATCGGCGGGTCGGGTACCGGTAAATCGGTCGCCATCAAGCACATCGTCGGGCTGCTGGACCCGGACCAGGGCACCGTTTTCGTGGACGGCCAGGAGGTGCCCGCGCTCTCGCGCCCTGAGATTTACGCGCTTCGCGGACAGATCGGTTACGTCTTCCAGTTCGCGGCGCTGTTCGACTCGCTCACGGTGGGTCAGAACGTCGCCATGGGGCTGAAGAAGCAGCGACAGCTCAGCGCCATCGAGGTCCGTAACCGGGTCAGCGAATCGCTTGCACTGGTGGACCTGCTCAACGTTGAGGACCGGTATCCCGCCGAGCTGAGCGGGGGAATGCGCAAGCGGGTTGGCATCGCCCGCGCGATCGCGCGGAAGCCGAAGTACATGCTGTACGACGAGCCGACGACCGGCCTCGATCCGGTCACGGCGTCCGTGATCGATCAGCTCATGATAAGGCTGCGTGAGCGCCTCGCCGTCACCAGCCTCGTCATCACGCATGACATGAAGAGCGCGTACGCGGTCGGCTCGCGCATCGCGATGCTGTACGAGGGGCGCGTCCGCCAGGTGGGCACAGTCGAGGAAATTCAGAGCACCGGCGATCCCATCGTACGGCAGTTCATCGAGGGCCGCCCGGCTCCCGACTCCGCCGAGCTCGGCGTCTGATGCTGCCGCCGGCGTCGCTGGCCCCGACGGTCGTCGTGCACGCGGCGCGAGACCGCGCCCGCGCGCTGGTTCGCTCCGCCTTTCCCAAGCGCCGGACGAAGCTCATCGTCGTCCGCACGCCGGGCGAGATGGAGAACGCGTTCCGGCACAACCTCGTGGACGCGGCGATAGTGGATCTCGGATCGCCGGCTGACGATTTGTGGAAGCTCGCCGCCCTGTCGCTCGAATATCCGAGTGCTCCGTTCTTCGGGCTTCTTCCGCTTCGCTCCGCCGACGGGCCCGCGCTCGCGCGCGCCACAGCGCTGGAATTCGCCGACGTGCTCGTGGAAGGCGTGGACGACGATGTCGCGCGCGAGCTGGTCGCTCCGCGGACGTTCACCTCCCGATTCTCGGCGGCGCTGTCCAATCCGCCGCCGCCCGTCGGCCTCAGCGACGAGCGCCAGCACGCGGTGTGGCGGATCATCGTGGGCCAGGCCGGGCGGCCGGTGCGAACGGGCGACATCGCCGACGCGATGGGACTGAGCCGCGAGCACCTGAGCCGGGTGTTCTCCACCGCGGGCGCGCCCAATCTCAAGCGGGTGATCGACCTCGTGCGGCTTATCGCGGCGGCGGAGCTTGCGAAGAACCCCGGCTACGACGTCCGCGACGTGGCCGCGGTGCTCGGGTTCGCGTCTTCTTCGCACCTGTCGAGCACGTCGCAGCGGATAGTCGGGACGCGGCCCGCCTCGCTGTCGCGGCTACGCACAATAGATCTCGTCGAGCGTTTTTCGCAGGGGCGAGGGCGAAGTCGCCGGTGAGATCCGGCGCGCACCATCCGCCACCTCCGCGTCCTTTTGTCGCTCTATGAACGTGAGGAATCCCGCGAGCAGCCGGCTCACGCTAGTGGCGCGCGCCGCGAGCGCGGACAGTGTCCCGGAGGGGAGCGCCGCGCCATGGCGCGCGATCGCGAGATGCGTCTCGAAGCTCGTGATGGAGCGGCGCGCCTGCTCGAACATGCGCTGTTGATCGAGCGCGTCGCCCCGGCCATACCCGTCCGCGATGCTGACCGCGATCGCGGTGGCCGAGGCGGACAGCTCGTCGAGAAACCAGGGCACCTCTCTTCGCCCGTGCTGACGCACGGCGCGCATCACATCGCCCGCGAGAGCGACGGCTTCCTGCCACAGCTTGAGATCCTTCACTCCCGCGAGCATCCAGCACGGTCGGTACGGACCGTGCCGTACGCATCATCGCTTCATCGCCGCACCAGCTTTCCCGCTTCCAACTAGAGGTAACACGGAATGGCTCGTCTTCCCGGCTGGATCGTCGTCTCGCTCGCGCTCGGCGCAGTCGGATGCTCCGCTCGTGGTCCGGTCGCCCCGCTGCCCGACCCTTCACGTCCCGGCCCCGCACTGCCCGGCGTCGAGCGGGACGTGCGGATCGGCGTGGTCGAGTCGGAGGACAGCGTCGCCGTGGGAAGCTCGGGGAGCTTCGTCGTAACCGAGCGGCCGACAAGCCGCGTGCTCGCGACCGGGTCCAATGGTGCCGTCGTCGTCACACGATCGGGGCCCGCGGGCTACAGGGTTCGTTTCGGAACGACCGTCGCGGAATCCTCCGGGCCCGTACATGTGACGTCTCAGTCCGGCACCGTGACCGTCAGCGGCAAGCCTTACCGTGGCAGCGCGGAGGTGCGGGTGAACTCCGCGGGCAAGCTCGCCGGCATCAACGAGCTTCCCCTCGAGCAGTACCTGTACGGCGTGGTCCCGCTCGAGCTGGGACCGGTGGCGTTCCCCGAGGTCGAGGCGCAGAAAGTTCAGGCCATCGCGGCTCGAACCTATGCGATCGCGTACCTCGGCCGCAGAGCGTCAGACGGATACGATCTGCGCGCGACGGTAGCGGATCAGGTGTACGGCGGGCGTTCGGCCGAGCACCCGGTGTCGACCGCGGCGGTGGACGCCACCCGCGGGCTTGTCGCGCGCCACGGCGGGCAGCTGATCCTGGCACGGTACTCGTCCACCTCCGGCGGACACACGGCGGACAACGAAGAGTCGTTCGCCGAGAATCCGATCCCGTATCTGCGCGGAGTTCCGGACATGCCGGCGACGGCGGGTCCGACGTTCGTTGCGAGCCTCGAGGCATTCAAGTCCGCGCCCTACATCACCGATTTCAGACAGCCGCCGACACCGTTCGATTTGGACAGGCCGCGGTATCATCGCTGGATGGTGGAGTGGTCGCCCGCGGAGCTGACTTCCATGATCTCGACTTTCGCCAGTAAGGACGTCGGCGTCGTGCGGGATCTCAGGGTAGTGCAGCGCGGGCCGTCGGGCCGGATCATTACGCTGGAGTTCGTGACCGACGCGGGCCCGGTCACCGCGTCCATGGGCACGATCCGGTCGGCGCTGCGGTACGTCAACCCGAGCGGCGCATTCGTGAACCTTCCGAGCACTCTGTTCTTCATCGAGCCGGTATCGCGCGACGGGGTTGTGGTCCCGGGCTCGTTCCGTGTGTTCGGCGGGGGCTTCGGCCACGGCACCGGGATGGCGCAGGTCGGCGCGGTGCTCATGGCGAAAGCGGGGAAGAATTACGAGCAGATCCTGCGGCACTTCTATACGGGGATCGAACTGACCCGGGCCTACTGAGGCCGCAAAGTCCTAAGTTCTTAGTCCGCAATTGCGGAGGGGTTAGCTTGATACGCTCCCTCGCTTGTGATATTTTTCACAAGCCCCTCCACGCCCCCGCTGGCGCCTCGAAAACGGCCCGGCGCTGACCACTCAGAACACAACTGTCATGCCCGCAGAAACGACACTTCGCCCCGGGGAGATCAAGGACATTCTCCTCCGTGAGATTGAGGCTGCCGACCTCCACGAGCTCGACGTCGAGGAAGTAGGAACTGTCCTCGAGGTCCGCGACGGAATCGCCCGCATTTACGGACTCGCCAAAGCGATGGCCGGCGAGATGCTTGAGGCGACCTCATCCGAGACGGGCGCGAAGATCACCGGACTCGCGCTGAACCTCGAAGAGGACAACATCGGCGCCGTCATCCTGGGCGATTACCTGCAGCTCAAGGAAGGGGACGAGGTCCGGCGCACGGGCCGCGTGCTCGAAGT
>DATLBG010000028.1:0-9326 GCA_035527035.1 Gemmatimonadaceae bacterium
GAATTAGCTCAGGGTAATTGAAACTGAACTAATCTACTTGCTTATCGGCCAAGTATCAAGGACCATCTCGGCCAAGCGGAGAGGGGGTGGACTTGCGCGAACTTGGCCGGTTCGCTTAATTGGTGCCTAAGTTCGGGAGCAAAAAAATCCCGGCGATTCGGATGAAGTCCCGTGGCAGGGGTCCGAATCGCCGGGCGTAACCCCCCGAAATGCGGAGGTAGCGTTGTTTGCGCTTAAAAAAACTAGCTGAGGCTTGAGCCGTGAGTCGGCGTTAGGGGTTGATGTGGGGCCCCTAACGCCCGCTCGCCTCACAACATAGCCAGTTCCCCCGTCAGGAGCAATGACCAATGGCCACGGATGCCGAGATGAAGATTGATTATGCGGTGGTACTAAAGCACTTACAGGAAGAGCTGGACGGAATGGACGAACGCCGTCAGGCGCTGCTGGCGTCGATCGCGGCTATGAAGAGGTTGGTTGGGGATGACCAAGAACAGGCGTTTCCGCCCGCCCAAGATTCGCCGGTTCGGATGCCTCCCATCCCACCCCGCTTCTTCCTAGGCATGACGCCTACGGAGGCTTATCGGCAGTTAATGCAGCGGTGGCCGGGCCATTACCGCCCTCCGCAGATCGCGGATTTGTTTATGGCGGGAGGGATGGAGACTGCGCATCGGACCACTCTCATTCAGTCCATTCACTCTGTGCTGAAGCGCGAGCGCAACCGGGCAGCGGCTGAAGAGCGCAAGCGGACAGAGAATGTCCTACCGATGGCGAGGGTGCGCTAGCGCTTCTTGCGCGCCCTCGCTGCTGCCTTCCCGCCTTTGCTGGCGATAGCCACGCGCTGACGGCGCGTGAGCTTCTTGGCTCGCGCCTCGCCGCCTTTTGCCGCCCGTTCCTGGGTAGCTGAGGGCGCGGGGTCATTCGGCAGCTCGCCCGTCGCAATCTTGCCGATTCGCACGGCCAGCTCGTTCATGTCACGCGGTCGCTTCGGGGGCTTCGCCATCACCGGGCGGAATACGTGTTCTGCCTGACGGCCTCTTCGACCTTCTGCGCGGCCAATACCACGCTCCGCGCCTGAGACCGAAGCTTCTTACTGCCAGCCGTGTTCTCGTTCAGGTCCCAGCGACCCTCAACTAACCGCTGAATCTCGCTTTGCAGGGCCTCGACCTCGCGGTGTACGTCTACGGGTAGATCCATAAGCCGAAAGGTATGTCAGTCGGGCCCTTCCTCCAACGGCGACTCGATTTCAAACTGTACCACTACCACTGATTACGGTTACGGACTTTGCGGCCTCAGGACTAACGGCCACTGAGGATCGGCGACTAAGTGAGGACTGAGGATGAGCGGAATAGAAGGGAACTGAGGACTTGTCCTCCGTCCTCACTTAGTCGCCGATCCTCGGTTGTAGTTAGTCCTGAGGCCGCAAAGTCCTCGGTCCGCAATCCGTAATTATTGTGAAGCGCCGGCGGCGCTGGCCAAGTCGATGATCTGCTGGACCTGCTCGGCCTGCGACATATCGGTCGTGTCGAGGATGACCGCGTCGGGTGCGGGTACCGTCTGCACTGCGTCGAGAGCGTCTCGTTTTGCAAGCCTGGCGACTTCGTCTTCGAGCTCCTTTGCGGTGCCTTCCCTGCCCAGTCGCTGACGTAACCGCCGCTTGCCGCGCTCGCGACCGTCGGCGAGGAGGAAAACCTTCACCCGCGCATTCGGCAGGACGACCGTGCCAATGTCCCTGCCATCTACAACGACGTCGTGAAGGTCGGCCAGATGCCGCACTTGAGCGTTCACCCAGTCACGCACCCGCGGCATCTTCGCCACGACCGACACCTGCGCGGTCACCGAGTCGCCGCGGATTTCGTCTTCCGCCTCCTCGCCGGCGAGCAGCGGCGTGAAGGACGCTTCGCGAGCTTCCATCTCCACGATCTCGGCGGCGTCGAGAACCGTTTGCTCGTCCCACCCGCCCGCGGGCTTCGCGCGCAACGCCGCGGCCGTCGCCGCGCGATACAGCGCGCCCGAGTCCACATGGTGGAATCGGAGCGCCTCGGCAACCTGATACGCAGTCGAAGTTTTTCCCGACGCGGCCGGACCGTCGATCGTGATTGCGAACGGCTGCTTCACGCGACCGCCTTCTTCAGGTCGTCCCAGAATCCTGGATAGGACACGGCGACACAATCGCGGTCGTCGATCGTGATGTCGTTGCCTGGTACGCATGCGAGCACGCCGAAGGACATCGCGATGCGGTGATCTCCGTGCGTGCGAACCGTGCCGCGCAGCGGCTTGTCCGAGCCGCGCACCGCGAACCCGTCCGCAAATGCCTCGGCGCTCGCGCCGAGCGCGCGCAGGTTGTCCACGATGGACGCGATGCGGTCGCTCTCCTTTACGCGGAGCTCGCCCGCGCCGCGCACCACGGTTTCTCCTTCAGCGCGCGCAGCGACGCAGGCGAGCAGCGGAAGCTCATCGATCATCGCGGGAATTTCGCTCTCTTCGACGCGCATCGCCCGTAATCTGCCGGGTGAAGCGGTGATTGTCCCCCGCTCTTCGCCTGCCACTTCGCCGGTGTCGCCGATCCCGACCGTCGCGCCCATGCGCTTGATCGCGCGGATGAAGCCTGTGCGCAGACCGTCCACGCAAACTCCGGGAAGCGACAGGGTGCCGGCGCCGGCAAGCGCCGCCAATGCGATGAAATACGCGGCCGAGGACGGATCGCGCGGCACCACGAAGTCGAACGGGGCGAGCGTGTCCACCGGCTCGAGCCTGGTTACGCCGTCGCGCGAGCTCGTCACGGCAGCGCCGAGCGACCGCAGCATCCGCTCCGTATGGTCGCGCGAGCGGCCCGGCTCGCGGACGGACACGGGAACACCGGACACCAGCCCTGCGAGCAGGATCGCGCTCTTGACCTGCGCGCTTGCTACGTCGCTGGTCCAGGCGACGTGCCGAAGCTCGCCGCCGTGCACTATCATCGGTAGCCCGTTGCCGCCCTCGAGCGTGACGCGCGCGCCCATCGCGCTGAGCGGCTCGGCAATCCGGCGCATCGGCCGGCGACTGAGGCTTTGGTCTCCCTTGAACGTCGCGCTGAACGGATGCCCGGCGACCACTCCCGCGAGCAACCGGACGGTCGTTCCGCTGTTGCCGCAGTCGATGGCCGAGTCCGGCGCGCGGAGACCTCGCAATCCCATTCCTCGCACGCGAATCTCGGGACCCAATGGCGGGGCGTTGTTGCCCATCGCGCGGAGGGCGTAGGCGGTCGAGGCGGTGTCCTCCGCGACAAGAACCTCGCGAATCACCGATTCGCCTTCCGCGAGCGCGGCGAGAATCAGCGCGCGATGAGAGATGGACTTGTCGCCCGGAACGTGGACCGTTCCGGCGACGGTCAGCGAAGCCACGCCTCGAGCGTCGTCGCCAGGTCGGTCTTGTCGTCGCGGTATTTCACGATGATCGGAGTCTGGAGCGACAGCCCTTCGGCGGCGGGCCACTTACCCTTGATCGTCCTGGCGCCGGGAACGACGACGGCGCCCGCCGGAATCACCAGCGGCTTGTCCGGCGTGCCACGGTACACCTGCTCCCAGATGAGGTCGTATACGGGTGTGCCGCGCGTAAGAACTACACCGGCGCCGATCACCGCCTTGCTGTGCACGACGGTGCCCTCGTAAATGCCGCAGTTCCCCCCGACGATCACGTCGTCCTCGATCACTACCGGCGAAGCGTTCACCGGCTCCAGCACTCCGCCGATCTGCGCGGCGGCGCTCAGATGCACCCTCTCGCCGATCTGAGCGCACGATCCGACCAGCGCGTGGGAGTCGATCATCGTGCCTGCCCCGATGTACGCGCCGACGTTGACGTACATCGGCGGCATGCACACGACGCCCGGCGCGATGTACGCGCCGCGCCGTATCGAGGATCCGCCGGGAACGATCCGCACCTGATCGTCCAGACTGAACTCGCGCAGCGGATAAGTGTTCTTGTCGAAGAACTGGAGCTTGTGGCCGGCGACTGGATTCTCCGGCACGGACATCTCGACGAGATGACCGAGCCGGAAGCCGAGCAGAATCCCGCGCTTCACCCACTGCACCGCCTGCCACGAGCCGTCCTTCGCGCGCTCCGCTGCGCGCACCTCGCCGGCTTCCAGCGCTTCGAGCAGCGCGTCGAATGCGGACTGCGCGTCGGGCGACAACGGCTGCGAAGCGGGAGTCGCCGCGAGCGCGTCGATCCGGTGCGACAGGTTTTCGCCCCAGGCCTTGTTGCGCTTCGTCACAGCGCGCCGGCCTTCTCGAGACTCTTGCGCACCAGACTTTCATGCCTGTCCGCCAGCGTGACCAGCGGGAGGCGGAGCACGTTTTCGATCCGGCCCATCATGGCGAGCGCCGCTTTTACCGGCAGCGGATTCGACTCGGCGAACGCAGCGGCTGTCCAGTCCGCCAGCCTCGCTTCGATCTCGCGAGCCTCGCGCATGTTGCCGGCCCGGACGGACGCGGTGAGCTGCGCGACGAGCTTCGGCGTCGCGTTTGAAGTCACAGAGATAACCCCGTCGCCGCCCGCGGCCATGATTCCCACCGTCAGGGCGTCGTCTCCGGACAGAACGGAAAAGCCGTCCGGCCGGTCGCGGATGATCCGGCCGATCTGCGCCATGTCACCCGATGCTTCTTTCACTGCCACGAGCCGCTCGTGCTTCGCAAGCTCGAGAGTCGTTTCCGCATCCATGTTGCTCGCCGTGCGACCCGGCACGTTGTACATCACGATCGGGAGATTCACCGCGTCCGCGATCGCGCGGAAGTGCGCGATGATGCCGCGCTGCGGCGGCTTGTTGTACATCGGTGAGACGTGCAGCAGATGCGTGGCTCCCGCGGCCTGCATCTCACGGGACAACGCTATCGCCTTCTGCGTGTCGTTCGAGCCGGCGCCCGCGATCACCGGCACGCGACCGGCAACCTGCTCGACGGTGATCTCTACCACCCTGCGGTGCTCGGCGGGCGACAGCGTCGCAGCCTCGCCGGTCGAACCGCAGGGGACAAGAAAGTGAATGCCCTCCGCAATCTGCCAGTCCACGAGCGCGCGCAATGCCTTCTCGTCCACTGAGCCGTCGCGGGTAAATGGCGTGACGAGCGCGGTGCCCGCGCCGAACAGCGCGCCGCGCTTCACGAGTCCCCGACTCCCGACAGAAAGTCACGCATTGTAAACACTCCTCGTTTGCCTACCAGCCAGTCGGCCGCGGCGAGCGCGCCACCGGCGAACACCGAACGATCCCGCACGTCGTGAATAATGCGGAGCTGCTCGGGCTTCGAGTCGAAGATGAGCTCGTGCGTCCCCGGCACCGTTCCCGACCGCACGCTCTCGATCGGAATCTTTCTGCCGAACGCGCCGCTCGCCTCCTGCTCTATCACGATCGCGGTGCCCGAGGGAGCATCCTTCTTCTCTGTGTGATGCGTCTCGACGATGCGAGCGTCCCATCCCTGGAGATCGGCCACGAGCGAGCCGGCGCGGCGCGCGAGATCGAGCATGATCTGAATCCCGATCGAGAAATTCGCCGCCCACAGCATCGCGCCGTTCGACTTCGTCACGTCGGCGCTGACGGCGGCAAGGTGGTCGTACCACCCGGTCGTGCCCACTACGACGGGACACCCGGCGGCAATGCACGCCTTGATGTTGCGCACGGCGGAGCCGGGCTCGGTGAACTCGATCGCCACGTCGGCGCCCTGAAGCGACTCGCGCGTGATCCCGCGCCCGTCGGCGTTCTCGTTCTCCCCGAGAATCGTCGTAACGGTCCAGCCGCGGCCCTTCGCCATGTCCGCTATGGTCTTCCCCATTTTGCCGTCGCCGATGACGGCGATCTTCCGGGCGGTCACTGTCCGTTCTCGAAGAACTCGGCGTGCAGGCCGCGCATGATGTCGCCGACGCGGCCGCTATCCACTACGGCAGTAAGGTTGATCGCCGTCGCGCTGAGCGAGATCATGTGCACCGTCGATCCCTTGAGACAGGCGAGCGCGCGGCCCATCGCGTCGGAGTGATCGCTTATGCCAGCGCCGACTATCGCCACGATCCCTCGGTCGTGCTCGACCGACACGTCGCCGAGCGCCTGCAGATCCACCACGATCGAGTCGAGCCTGGTCACGTCGTCCAGTGTCATGGACACCGACACCTCCGACGTAGCGACCACGTCGATGGACGTCGAATGCCGCTCGAACACCTCGAACACGCGCCGCAGAAATCCGTGCGCGAGGAGCATGCGCGCCGCGCGGACGCGCACCAGCGTGATGCCCGCGCGCCCCGCGATAGCGGTAACCGCGCGGCGCGGCGCATCGAACGTGATGAGCGTGCCGGGAAGCTCGGGACGGTTCGAGTTCAGAACGTACACGGGAATGCCGATCTTGACCGCGGGAGCTATGGTGCTGGGATGCAGCACCTTCGCGCCGAACGACGCAAGCTCGGATGCCTCGTCGAAGCGGATCCGCTCGATCGGCTGCGCATCTTTCACCACGCGCGGATCTCCGGTCATCATCCCGTCCACGTCGGTCCAGATCTCGATCGCCTCGGCGTGCAGCGCGGCGCCAAGCAGCGAAGCGGTGTAATCCGACCCTCCGCGGCCGAGCGTTGTGGTAATCCCGTCAGCCGTGCGTCCGATGAATCCGCCGAGCACCGGAACCTTGCCGGCTTTGAGGATCGGCAACAGCACGGCGCGCGCCTGCTCCGCGATCGCTTCCGTCTTCGGCGCCGCTTGCATGAAGTTGGCATCGGTGATCATTACATCGCCCGCGTGCACGAGCTCCGCGGGAATCCCGCGCTCGCAGAGCACGGCGGTAACCAGCCTCGATGAGCACTGTTCCCCGAGGGAAGCGATCGCGTCGAAGCTCCGTGGAGTCACGTGGCCGAGAGTCTTCAACGCCTCGGCGAGCGATGCCAGCTCGTCGAACATGGCGCTCAGGTCCGCGGACACATCGTTCGCGGCGGCGCTGTCCCCGAGCAGATCCTTGCATACCGCGAGATGGCGGTCGCGCAGGTTCTCGACCCCGCGCAGCGCGCCGATGAGATGACCCTTCGCGGATTGTTCCGCGACGGCCAGAAGGCCGTTGGTCGCGCCGCCGAGGGCCGAGACCACGACGATCGGCTGCCGATCGAGCCGGCCGCGGATTATCCCGACCGCGCGGTCAATGGCCTCCGCATCTCCGACGGAAGTGCCGCCGAACTTCGCGACTATCACGCCGATGGAATCGCGCCGGTCGAGAGCAACAGCTCGGCGTTCAGAATCGAGCCGCCGGCCGCGCCGCGCACCGTGTTGTGGCCCATGGCAACGAGCCGCACGTCGAGAATTGCGTCCGCCCTCACGCGCCCTACCTGCACGGTCATCCCGTCGCCCGCGTTCACGTCCCGGCGGGGCTGCGGCCGGTCGGGCTCGTCCCGTACCACCAGGGGACGGTGCTTCGCGCCCGGAAGATGCCGGACCGCCGGCGAGCCGGTCCACTCATCGAGCGCTGCACGCACCGTCGCCGGGTCGGGCGATCCTTCCAGCCCTATGGACATGCAGACGGTATGACCGTGCTCCACCGGCACGCGGTTCGTGTGCGCGCTCACTCCGAACGAAGCGTCCGCGACCGAGCCGCCGTTGAGCTTCCCGAGAATCTTTCGCAGCTCGATCTCGATCTTCTCTTCTTCGTCGGCGATGAACGGGATCACGTTGCCGAGAATGTCGGCCGACGGCAATCCGGGATATCCCGCGCCGGAGATCGCCTGCATTGTGGAGAGAAAGAGCGTGTTGATGCCGAACCGCTCCTGCAGCGGAGCGAGCGCCATCGCCGCCACCGTCGCGCTGCAGTTTGCGTTCGCGATGATCGCGCCCTTCCAGCCGCGGCCTGAGCGCTGGCCCTCGAGCAGCGCCATGTGATCGGCGTTGATCTCGGGAATCACCAGTGGGACATCGGGGTCCATGCGATGATTCTTCGAGTTCGTGAGGACGGTCTTCCCCGCTGACGCGAACTGTTCCTCGATCGGGCCCGCGACCGACGAATCCATCGCGGAGAACGCGATCTGCGATCTCACCTGGGCCGAATCAGTCGGCAGGATCGTCAGCTCCCCTACTTCCGGTGGAAGAACCCCGTCCTGCCACCTGACTACGTCGCGATACCGCTGCCCCGCGGACCGCTCGGAAGCGACCACCTCCGCCACCTCGAACCAAGGATGGCCGGCGAGCAGACGGATGAAGGTCTGACCCACAGCGCCGGTGGCGCCGAGCACCGCGACTTTCTGCTTCGCCTTTATCACTTGCGCGCCTTCCTGCTCGACGGTGCCGACTTGGCGGGGGGCGCATCATCGCGCCGGTCCAGCAGCGTGCGCACCAGCTTCTCGTACGTGTCCACGCTGGCGCGGAGCTCCGCGACGTCCACGTACTCGTCTGAAGTGTGCGCCACGTGTATCGAGCCGGGACCGAACAGCAGCGGCTTCCCCCAGCGGCCCAGCAGCGGAATGTCGGACGTGTAGGCAACCGGCTCGATCTCGAAGCCGTCCACCGTATGGAAATGCTGCGGCGGGATGTGCGATCCCCATTCGAGCTCCGCTACGCCGGCGGCCCACTGCTGCAGCTGCTTTTTGATCGGCTCTACGTCGCTGACGATTCGAAACATCACTTCGGCTTCCGCCTGCCCGGGGATGATGTTGCCTTCGGTACCACCGCGAAGGACGCCGATGTTCAGGGTCGCCTCGCCCAGAATCGGATCGCTCGGGAACTTCAGCTGCTTCACCTTGGGCAGCAGCTCCAGCATCGGCTCTATGGCGGACTGGCCGAGGTGCGGATATGCCGCGTGCGCTTCCTTCCCGCGCGTGCGCACGATCACGCGCAGCGATCCTTTCGCGCCGCTGGCGAGCTTGCTCTCGGTCGGCTCGCCGTTGATCAGGAAGCGACTCGTCGCGGGCAGGTTGTTCGCCGCGCGTGCGCCGTCGGAGCCTTTCTCTTCTCCAACGACGAAGAGGAGCTGCACGCGATTCTCGCCCGAAGTCACGAGCCGGTCGGCGGCCGCCATCATCGCCGCCGCAATTCCCTTCGCGTCCGCGGCGCCGCGGCCGTACAGCCGTCCCTCTTCCAGGCGCGGCGTGAGGAAGGGCGGAACCGTATCCAGGTGCGTGGACATCGCCACGCTGCCCTGCGGCGCGCCGTCGGACCCGGACCGGGTGGCCCACACATTCCCACGTCCCGGCGACACTTCCTGGAAGCTGACGTTCCAGCCGCGCTTCACGAGCCATCGAGTCACGAACTCGATGACTTCGTGCTCCTGACCCGAGAGCGACTGAATCGAGAGCATCTCCGCCGCCAACGCTACAACGTCTGTCATGTGTGGTAAGCTAAC
>DATLBG010000029.1:0-4012 GCA_035527035.1 Gemmatimonadaceae bacterium
CATGACCGGATCGCCGCCAACCAGCGCGCCGACAATCCAGAACTTGTCTCCGTCGTACCAGAACATCGCGACCTGCTCGAGCTCCCGCGCCAGCGCCGTCGCGGCCTCGCGGTCCATGACCGCGGCCACGCTGGCCTCGCAATGCGACCTGTCGGGCGAGCACGCATCCACATGAACGAATGGGACGCCGAGCGCAGCCAGCCTGCGATCCAGCTCCTTCGCGCGACGGGCGTTCACCTCCGCGCTCTCATCACGGCCGCGCGGATCGTGCGCGGTCATTACCGCGAAGGGTCCTGCCAGCCCCAGCCGATCCATCGCGCTCCTTGTTTCATTCCCCGCCGGCTCCCGCAAATCCACGCTCACCACCGGCTCGGCGTGAAAGTGCAGCACCGTGTCGGGGTACCGGTGCCAGTCGGGATCGAGTTGGTCGGGGTTTGGAGGAGTCATCAGGTATCAGGTATCAGGTATCAGTAGATGCGCCCCGCAAGCATGCAAAGGGCTCGCCGCTGGTTCTCCCTGATACCTGATACCTGATACCTGACATCGTCCCCGCGGTACAATCCCTGCCTCTACTCCGGCCCGTGAGCCATACGACCATCTGGCCCCAGACTCTCTGGATCGTCCGCCACGGCGAATCCGCGGGCAACGTCGCGCGGGAGGCAGCCAACGCGTCCGGGCTGGACGTCATCGACATCGACGTCCGGGACGTGGACGTACCGCTCTCGCCGCTGGGCGAGCTGCAGGCAGCCGCGCTCGGCAAATGGTTCGGGGAAATGCCGCGCGGCGCGAGGCCCAACGTCGTGCTCAGCTCTCCGTACAATCGCGCGCTGCGCACCGCCGAAATCATCCGCGAGCACGCGGCGCTCGATCCGCTCGATCCTGCCAATCCCGTGATCCTGGACGAGCGGCTGCGCGAGAAAGAGTTCGGGATCCTGGACCGGCTCACCAGGCGCGGCATCCAGTCCATGCACCCGGACCAGCACGAGTTCCGCCGGATGCTGGGGAAGTTCTATCATCGTCCCCCCGGCGGCGAGAGCTGGACCGATGTCATCCTGCGACTGCGAAGCGCTGTCGAAATGATCTCCCGCGAGTACTGCGGCGAGCGCGTCCTGGTCGTCGCGCACTCCGTCGTAGTGCTCTGCCTGCGCTACATCCTCGAGCACATGACGGAAGAGCAGATCCTCGCGATCGACCGCGAGACGGAGATCGCGAACTGCTCCGTTACGCGTTACGACAACGACATGAGCGCGACGAAGAATGGCAAGCTGATTCTCGGTGAGTTCAACTTCGTGGCTCCGCTGGAGCACGAGGGGGCGCCGGTGACGAGCGCTCCCGATGCGGTAGCCGGTGCCAAGTAAGAAGACGCGCGAGCCCGCGGCAGTTACACTCCAGCTTCTTCGCCGGCGGCCGCTCCCGCGTCATGATGCCGACGCCGGGAAAGACGAGCGCGGCACGATCATGGTCATCGGGGGCGAGCGCTCCACGCCGGGCGCGATCATCCTTGCGGCTACGGCCGCGCTGCGCGCTGGCGCCGCCAAGCTGCAAATCGCAACAGCGGAGTCCGTCGCTCCATTCGTCGGCGTCGCGGTGCCTGAAGCTCTCGTTGTCTCGCTCGCGGAAACGAGACAGGGCGCGATCCACCGCCGTGCCGCGTCCATGCTGGCCGCACGGGCGAGCAGCGCGGACGCTGTCGTCCTCGGCCCCGGGATGATGGACTCCGAAGCCACGACCGGCTTTCTCACCGCGTTGCTCGAGCGGATTGAGCCGGGCCCCGTGCTGGTGCTCGACGCCGGCGCAGTGTCCACGCTCGATGGCAATGCGGCAAGCCTCGCGCGTCACGAAGGCAAGCTCATCCTCACGCCGCACGCGGGGGAGATGGCCGCGCTGGTCGGCGAGGAAATGGAGAGCGTTCTCGGGAATCCGCTCGAGATCGCGCTCTCCGCCGCCGCGGAATACCGCGCGGTGACGCTGCTCAAAGGATCGGAGACCCTGATCGCGCGACCGGATGGCAAAGCGTGGCGCTACACGGGCGGCGACGTCGGACTCGCCACGTCCGGCTCGGGCGACGTCCTGGCCGGAATCATCGCCGGTCTCGCCGCGCGGGGCGCGGACGCGACGACCGCCGCGCTATGGGGAGTATTTCTTCACGGCGAGGCGGGCAACATTCTCGCTGCGCGGCAGGGGCGGATCGGGTTCCTCGCCCGGGAGATTCCCCCCGAGCTGCCCGCCCTCATGGAGCGCGCCGCGGAGCGCTAGTTGGACGCGGGCGCCCGGCGCGGCAGCGTCCCGGGCATGTCCGCTATCACGTATGCCATTACCGCCATCGCCGCGACGCACTGGGCCATCTCGCGCGGATCGAGCTTGTCCATCGTGTCGGCCTCGGAGTGGTGATACCAGAAGTAACGCGTCCCATCCACCTGCAGGCCGAGCCCGGGGACGCCGAGCGCAGTGATCGGACCCACGTCCGCGCCGGCGCCTCCCGCTCGCATCTGGGTCGCACCGATGGATGAGAGCAGCGGCGCGAGCTCGCCCATCATCGTGACGGCTTCCGGTGAGCCGTCCACGCTGAATCCCTGGGGCGCGAAAACTCCTCCGTCCGATTCCATCGCCATTACGTGTTTCGGGATCTCGGCTGCGTGCGCATCCCGGTACGCGGTCGCTCCGCGGAGTCCGTTCTCTTCGTTCGTCCACAGCACCACCCTGATCGTGCGACGCGGCTGCAAGCCCAGTCGCTTGAGCAACCGCACCGCCTCCCACGCGGCCACGCTCCCGCCGCCGTCGTCCATCGCGCCCTGCCCCACGTCCCACGAATCGATGTGCCCGCCAAGCGCCACGATCTCGTCCGGCTTTTCCCGGCCGACCATCTCGGCGACGACGTTCCGCGACGGCGCATCCGGATGCGTTTTCGCCTCCATCTTCAGCGTGACCACCACGCGCTCGCCGCGCGCGTACATCCTGTGCAGCATCGCCGCGTCCTCGACGCTCAGCGCCGCGGCGGGAATCTGCGTCACCGTAGAGTCGTACCGCATCGCGCCGGTGTGAGGGTTCTGCATCGAGCTGCTCGCGACGGACCGGATCAACACCGCTACTGCGCCGAGCTTCGCGGCCTCGACGGCGCCGCGGCTGCGGTACTGTACCGTCGCGCCGTAGCTCGTGAACGGCACGTCGAACAGCACGATCCTGCCGCGCGCCTCCGCGCTCTTGCGCGCGAGATCGTCGAAGCTCGTGACGACAACCACCGGCGCCGTGATTCCGCGTCGCGGCGTGGCTACGCTGCCGCCGAGGCCTAGCATGTGCAGCTTCATCGGCCGCGGGCTGACCAGAGCCGCCGATTCGCTGCCACGAACCCAGCGCGGCACCATCACCGGCTCGCCGCGAACGTTTTGCAGTCCGTCGCGCCCCATCTCGGCGATGATCCAGTCGAGAGCGCGCTCCAGGCTCGCGGAGCCGCTGAGCCGGTGGCCGAATTTGTCGCTGAGCAGCGCCAGCCGGTCGTACGCGCTGCTGTCGCTCAGTGCGGCGGAAATGATCCGGTCCGTGGTCGCGCGATACCGGTCCGCGATCGTCTGCGCGCCGGAAGCGGATGGAAGCAGTAGCGCTGTCGCGAGCGGGATCAGGATCCTGCGCATCGGAGCTCCGTGCGTCATGGTATCACGGTGGTGACGCTCGCCGGCGTCGTGTTGGCGAGCCCGGGGATGGAGATAGTGAACGTGGTTCCCTCACCGACGTTGCTCTCGACTTTAACGTCGCCGCCGAGGAGTCGCGCGAGACGGCGCGTCACCGTGAGACCGAGCCCGGTTCCGCCCGCCCTCCGCGTCGCTTTCTGCTCGACCTGCCAGAAGGGATCGAACACCATGTCCATGTGCTCCGAGGCGATTCCGATTCCAGTGTCGTGAACGGTGATCTCCACGCTCTCGCCGTTCGTCGCGGCTTTCACGCTGACCGTTCCGGTCTCGGTGAACTTCACCGCGTTCGTGAGCAGGTTCACGATCATCTGCCGCACCTTTACCGG
>DATLBG010000030.1:0-11906 GCA_035527035.1 Gemmatimonadaceae bacterium
ACGAGCTGCGGAGCGCGGAGCCGGATCGCAAAGCGCAGCTCATAGCCCCGAAGGAGCTATTGGTGACCGGAGACGACCGGCTGCTACAGGTGGTGATGCACAATCTCCTGGCCAACGCGTGGAAGTTTTCGCGCGGGCGGACCGAGGCCGTGATCGAGCTGGGCGTGCAGCCTGCGGGAAAGGGCGCCACTTATTTCGTTCGGGACAACGGCGTCGGATTTGATCCCGACCACGCGCGCCAGCTCTTCCGACCATTCCATCGATTGATGCCAGACGAGTTCGAAGGCACCGGGATCGGCTTGGCCACCGTGCGTAGAATCATCGAGCGGCACGGTGGCACGGTCCGAGCCGACGGGGTTCACGACGGGGGCGCGACAATGTCGTTTACGCTAGGCCCCGAGTAGGCGGCCGTAAGCGCGTAAGCGAGTGGGGCGGCACGAACTGTGCAAACGTTTGATGTGGACCCCTCTATAGTAGTACCTCGCCCTGGCCGCCCCCGATGCCGTCAATCGCAGTCTGATGTTCGGACCCCATACGTTCTGGACGATCCTCGCCGAGGCGGCCGTGTACCTCGGTGTGCTTGGCGCAGGCGCGTGGACGTATCGCGCTTTTGCGCGAAGGCACCGCAAGGCGGCGGTACCCTCGGCTGCGGCCCAGGATGCTTCGACGACCTACGAGCACCTCCAAATCGTGGAGCAAGCGGCCAACGACGGTATTTGGTACTGGGACCGCGAGCGCGATCGGATGCACTTCTCCGCGCGCTGGAAGGAGCTCCTCGGATTCGGTGAGACCGACATCGGGAGCTCATCCGCGGAATGGTTCGGTCGGATCCACCCGGCAGACACCTCCCGCGTTCAGCTCGAGATCTACAGCCACATTTGCGGCGAGACCGACCGTTTCGAGAGCAGGCACCGGCTGCTGGCGGCCGACGGCAACTATCGCTGGGTGGTGGCGCGCGGCCTCGCGGTGCGAAACGATGCCGGCGCCGTGGTGCGGATAGGGGGCTCGCTCACTGACGTGTCGCTACTCATGGACGCGGAAAAACGTCTGGCGAGCGAAGTAATGCACGACGAGCTCACGCGTCTGCCGAATCGCGGCTACTTCATGGAAGTGGTCGAGCGAGCGACGGTGCGCACGGCGCGCAGGGAAGGGTATCAGTTCGCGGTTCTGTTCCTCGATCTCGACGGCTTCAAGGCGGTCAACGATTCCCACGGTCACGCTGTCGGCGATGAGCTGCTTGTCGCCGTCGCGCGCAAGCTCGAGACGTGCGTGCGGCCCGGCGATGTAGTTGCGCGACTCGGCGGCGATGAATTCACCATCCTGCTGGACGACATAGAGAGCGGAAGCGACGCGACGCGCGTCGCGGCGAGGATCGTCGTGTCCCTGCGCCAGCCCATTCAGGTCGCCACGGGCCAGGTGACGGTGGCCGCGAGCATCGGAATCGCCCTCAGCGACGGGGTGACCTCCACAGATGAGCTGATTCGCTCGGCCGACCTCGCCATGTACCGCGCGAAGGGGCGCGGGCGGGGGCGGTACGAGGTGTTCGATCGCGCGATGCATTCAGAAGCGGTCGCCCGGCTGCGACTCGAGTCGGAGCTGAGACACGCCGTCGAGCGCAGGGAGTTCCAGCTGTTCTACCAGCCCATGGTGGACTCCCGAACCGGCGCGATTCGCGCGATGGAAGTGCTGATGCGATGGAATCATCCGGAGCGCGGAGTCGTGCCAGCGGATGAGTTCATCACTGTTGCCAACCAGACGGGGCTCATCGTCACGCTCGGAACGTGGATGCTGCGCGAGTCGTGTCACCAGGTCGCGCGCTGGCAGGAGATGTTCCCATCCACGCCGCCGCTCAAGCTCAGCGTGAATTTCTGCCGCCGCGAGATGCAGAACCCCGATCTGTTCGCGCGCATCGAGCAGTTGCTTGCCGAGACCGGCCTGCAGCCCGGGAGTTTGCGTATCGAGATCACGGAGGCCAGCCTCGCGGAGAGCTTCGACGAGTCGCCCAGCACGTACCTCGATCTCGCGCGGATCGGCGTCGGCTTCCAGATCGACGATTTCGGAACGGGGACGGCGTCGCTGAGTCTGCTGCACAGGTTCCCGGTCTCGGCGATCAAGATCGACCGCTCCTTCGTGTTTGACATCACCGAGCGCGCGGCATCACGCGAGATTGTGAGCTACATAAACGCGATCGCCATGGCGATGGAGGTCGAGGTGATCGCCGAAGGCGTCGAGACCGAGGAACAGGAGCGCTGCCTTTCGATGCTGGGCTGCTGCACGCTGGTTCAGGGGTACCGCTACTCCAAGCCCCTGGCAGCCAGCGGGGCTGAGGCTTTGCTGCAGTTGCAGCACCATCAAAAGAGTCGCCTCGCCAGCTGATTTCGGGGGCGGCGGGAACGGTCGGTCTCTGGCGCGTTTCCTGCCGATTATAGACCGGATATAGCGCACTCCCGGCACCCGCTTCTGGGTGGCGGCCGCATTACCGTCGAGGGTCCATGTCTACGCCGACTTTCCAGCTGTTCGTAGCGGGTGATTCCGCGCGCTCGCGGGCAGCGGAAGCGAATTTCCGCCGGCTCGCCGCGGAGCGCCTGCAGGACCGCTACGAGCTTCTCGTCGTGGACGTAATGCAGGACCCGGATCGCGCGGAGGAGCACCGCATCCTCACGACACCGACGCTGATCAAGACGACGCCTACGCCCATGCGACGAGTCACCGGCGACTTCGGAGACTTCGACACCGTCATGCTCGCCCTCGCCATCAACCCCAGCATCCGCCGATGAAAAAAGCCGCGAAGCGGTCGTCACCCAAAAAGCGCGCAACGACAACGCGAGTCTCTACCGGTGCCATTCGCAAGACCCCGACGCACATTCCGGGCTTCGATTACGTGGCCGAGGGTGGCATTCCTACGGGTCGCGCGACGCTCGTGGCTGGCTCTGCCGGCAGCGGCAAGACTGTTTTCGCCGCGCAGTTCCTCTCGATGGGGATTCTCGAGGACGACGAGCCGGGCGTATTCGTGACGTTCGAGGAGCCACCAGCGGATCTGCGCCGCAACGTGAAGGCTTTCGGCTGGGACATCGAGGGATGGGAGAAGCAGGGCAAGTGGCGGTTCGTGGACGTTTCCCCGGATGCGCATGGTCCCACGCCGATCGTCGGCCAGTTCGATCTCGGTGGACTCATGGCGCGCGTCACGAACGCCGTCGAGAAGACGAAGGCAAAGCGCGTCGCGCTGGACACGCTGAGCGCGCTCATCCACGCGATCCCCGACCCGGCGCTGCTCAGGACGGAGCTGTTCAAGATCGTCGCCCAGCTCAAGGAAATGGGCGTGACGGTCCTTATCACCGCGGAGCGTCCCGACGATCTCGGGCCGATTACACGCAACGGCGTCGAGGAGTTCGTCGCGGACAACGTCATCATCCTGCGCAACTCGCTTGCCGACGAGCGCCGCCGCCGCACGGTCGAGATTCTGAAATTCCGCGGCACCGCGCACAAGCGGGAAGAAGTCACGTTCACGATCACCCAGTGTGGGATCGTCGTTCTTCCGCTCACGTCGCAGGAGCTGACGCAGGCCTCGACCACGTTGCGCATTCCGTCCGGAATCTCCGAGCTGGACGAGATGGCGGGCGGCGGGTTCTTCCGCGATTCGGTCATCCTCATATCCGGCGCTACCGGAACGGGAAAGACGCTCGCCGTCACGCAGTTCATGAGCGGAGGTCTCGCCGGGAAAGACCGCTGCCTGTTGTTCGCGTTCGAGGAAAGCCGTGACCAGCTCATCCGCAACGCCGAAGCCTGGGGGATGGATTACGTGAAAGCGGAGAAGACGGGGCGGCTGAAGATCGTGAGCCAGTATCCGCACTCGCGCTCGATGGAAGACCACTTTGTCGTGATGCGTGACATGATCAATGAGTACAAGCCCGATCGTGTCGCGGTGGACAGCCTCTCCGCTCTGGAGCGGGTATTCAACCTGCGCAGCTTCCGTGAGTTCGTGATCTCGATCACGGCACTGCTCAAGCAGAAGTCCATCACCGGCGTTTTTACGTCGACGACCGCCACGCTTCTCGGCGGCGGGTCGGTCACCGAGCGGCACATCTCGACGCTGACGGACTCCATAATCCTGTTGCGCTACGTCGAGCGCGACGGGCGGATGGCGCGCGGACTCACCATTCTCAAGATGCGCGGCTCGCTGCACGACACCTCCATCCGCGAATACACGATCGACAAGAAAGGCATGCATATCGGGCCGCGCTTCCGCGGCATGAGCGGCATTCTCTCGGGCGCGATGGTCCCGACTACACGGCGCCGCGGCGAAGATTCGGGATATAGCGCCGAGAAACAGTCCGAGGAATGGCACGACTCGTGGCAGACCACCGAGGACATGTCTTCGGACGAATGAGCACGAGAGTCTCGCCGGGGCCCGCAAAGGGAGGAACGCCTCGCGCACACGGCTCGGCTCCGTCCAGCGAGCAGGGGACGGTCCGCGCGATCATCGAGCGTCTCGCCGACGGCATCGTCGTGATCAATCGGGACGATGCGTTGATCTGCTTCGTGAACCCGGCCGCGGAGGCGCTGTTCGGGAGAAGCAGCGAGGAGCTGGTCGGGCAGGTCTTCGGCCATCCGGCGACGGCTGGCGAGACGACCGAGATCGAGATTGTTCGCAGGGGCGGCAGAGTCGTGCACGCGGAGCTGCGCGTAGTCGAGATGACGTGGGACGGCGAGCCCGCGTTGCTCGTCTCGTTGCGCGACGTCACCGATCGCCGCCGCGCCGAGGAGCGCGCGCGACAGCTCGTTGAGGAGCGCGCCGCGCGCGAGGACGCCGAGGTTGCGAACAAGGCGAAGTCCGAGTTCCTGGCGATGATGTCGCACGAGCTGCGCACGCCCCTGAATGCCGTGCTCGGCTACTCCGAGCTGCTCGAGTCGGGCGTGTACGGTCCAGTAACCGACGAGCAGCGCAGCCAGATCGGACGCATTCGCGCCAGCGGCCAACACCTTCTCGGCCTCGTCAACGAAGTGCTCGATCTGGCGAAGGTGGACTCCGGAAAGCTGAGTGTAGAGCGAAAGAGCGCGCGGTGCTCCGTTGTGCTCAACGCCGCGCTCGCGCTCGTGCTTCCCGCCGGGGAGGCCCGCGGAATCGAGGTCCCATCTGAAGTCGCGGATGCCGGCGAATGCTATTTCGGCGACGAGAATCGCGTGCGTCAGATCCTGCTGAACCTCCTCTCCAACGCCATAAAGTTCACCGAGCCCGGTGGCCGCGTAATTATCGAGACGGGCGTGACTGACACGCCCGAGGACGGGCTCCTCGCGCCCATGCAGGACAAATGGACGTACTTCCGCGTCTCGGACAGCGGCATCGGCATCGCCGTAGATCAGCTCGAAGCGATCTTCTCGCCGTTCATGCAGGTCGAAGGCGGCTGGAGCAGGCGCAGCGGCGGCGTAGGCCTCGGGCTGGCGATCAGTCGCCGGCTGGCCCGACTCATGGGCGGCGATCTGCGCGTGCGAAGCGCTACAGGCGATGGCTCTGTGTTCACGCTCTGGCTTCCCGCAGCGGATAGCGTGGACGAGTCGGAGGATGGAGCGGCGGTGAGCGACCTGCCTGTCGGGGCCGCGCGCAGCAGCGCGGGGCTCGCGGACGTAGGTGAAGTCCTGATCTGTCGGGTCGAGCAGATACTGGAGGCGTTCGTCGAGCGGTTGAGGAAGGAGCCGGTCACAGCGTCCGCGAAATCGCTCAAGTATTCACAGCTTGCGGACCACGTCGGCAGTCACCTGACAGACCTCGGCAGCCTGCTCATCTCGATCGACGAAGCAGGGGGGCAACCGACGTTTTACCTCCGGGACAGCAACGAAATTCACCGGTTCGTATCCGAGCGTCACGGACTGCAGCGGCGGAGGCTGGAGTGGACGCCCGCGGCGCTTCGCCTCGAGTTCAAGATCCTCTTCGAGGAGATCGAAAGGGTTCTGCGCGCCGAGAACACGAAATGCCGGATGGCCGCGCTGGACGACGCGCTGGCGGTCATCGGCTCATCCCTGCGACACGCTGAGGCGATCAGCGTTGCGGCGCTCCAGCGTGCAACTGAGTCCTAGCGGACATTCCGACCGCCCCACCAGCGGGGCAACTGTCCAGAAAAAAGGACGTTTATTCCTGCGTGTCCTTTCGTATCCACCCGCGTATCTTGTTCCGGTGTAAGAACTTACGCGCGTTCGTGGGAAGCCCGGCACGGAGTACGGTGGTTGCATTAAGGGTTATCGCCACCAGCCAGGATAACCCATGTTCGTCTCTCCTCGTTTTCGTGACATCTTCTCTTCGAAGCCCATAGCCACGCGCAAGGGCGACCGGCCCGCTGAGGCTGGGCGTGAGGCGATTTCCGATGCGGAGTTCGGTCGCAGAGCCGATGAACTGGCGGTCAATCTGATCTGGCTCGAGATTGCCGAAGCGCACCGCCGGGCGGCGCGAGCGTTTACGCCAACGCACAACCTGGCGGTCGATCTCGCGGAGTGATTCGGGGCCTTGCCTCGAGGGCTCCACACCGGCCTCCGGCGCGCGCGGGCAAGTTGACACAAGTATCGGCCACGTCTAACTTTAACGGTCTCTGTCGCCCCAGCCGGCAACGGCGGGGCGCATTTTGTGTCCTGGAGTTTTTGCACCGTGGCGAAGGTTGTCCAGCTTTGCCAAAAGCCAACAGCCAATAGCCAACAGTCGTCCTTAATGCCCACTATCAATCAGCTCGTCCGGCAAAGCCGCCGCGACGTCGAAAAGAAAGAGAAAGCGCCCGCGCTGAAGTCCAATCCGCAGAAGCGCGGCGTGTGCACGCGCGTGTACACCACTACGCCCAAGAAGCCGAACTCGGCGCTGCGGAAGGTCGCGCGCGTTCGTTTGACGAATGGCTTCGAGGTGACCGCGTACATCCCCGGCGAAGGCCACAATCTGCAGGAGCACTCGATCGTGCTCATTCGCGGCGGCCGAGTGAAGGATCTGCCGGGAGTGCGCTACCACATCGTACGCGGCTCGCTGGACGCTTCGGGCGTGAACGGCCGGAACAAGAGCCGCTCTAAATACGGAACCAAGAAGCCCAAGCCGGGCGCTGCCGGAGGGAAGAAGTAAATGAGTCGCCGTAAAAGCTCGGTCAAGCGCACCATCCTGCCGGATTCGCGCTACGACAGCCAGACAGTCTCGAAGTTCATCAACGCGCTGATGTACGACGGCAAGAAGTCCACCGCCGAGCGCATCTTCTACAAGGCGATGGATCTCGTCGAGACGCGCACCAGCCAGACGGGTGTCACCGTATTCAAGCAGGCGCTGACGAACATCAAGCCGGTGGTCGAGGTGAAGAGCCGCCGCGTCGGCGGCGCGACGTATCAGGTTCCGGTTGAAGTTCGTCCGGACCGGCGCACCGCGCTCGCGATGCGCTGGCTGATCGCCTTCTCACGCGACCGCAACGAGAAGTCCATGGCGGAGAAGCTTGCGACCGAAGTCGTCCAGGCGTCGAAGGGAGAAGGCAACGCGGTGAAGAAGAAGGAAGACACGCACCGCATGGCGGAAGCCAACAAGGCCTTCGCGCACTACCGCTGGTAAGCGCGCGAAATCGGATGTGAAAGGCGGCCCGGCATCATTGCCGGGCCGCCTTTTTTTTGCGCGACAGCGGCGTTCGGTTACGCGGCCGAACGCATCCCGTCGAGCGAGGCGCGAACCTGCGTGAGCAAAGTGTCCTGCGTGAACGGCTTCTCGATGAAGGTGAGCGAGCCGTTATTCAGATTCCGCCGCTGCATGTCCGGCCCCGTGTATCCGGACATGAGCAGAAAGCTGGCTTCCGGAAGCACGGCGCGCAGACGCTCGGCGAGCTCGCCGCCTTTCAACCCGGGCATCATCATGTCGCTCAGGACCAGGTGTATCGGGCCTTCGTGCGATTGGGCCATGCTGAGCGCGTCGGTGCCATCGTGGGCCTCGAGCACGGTGTAGCCTCTGCGCGCGAGTATGCGGCGGGTCACTTCGCGAGTCTGTTCGTCGTCTTCGGCGAGGAGGATCGTCTCGGTGACCACGGACTGGTCGCGGAGCTTTGCGATCTCGTGAGTATCGGTGACCTCACCGGTGACTTCGGGTAGGTAGACCTTGAAGGTCGCGCCGTGGCCGAGTTCGCTGTACACGCGCACATGGCCGTCGTTCTGCGTGGCGATCCCGTGGACGGTGGCCAGACCGAGTCCGGTCCCTTTGCCGACTTCCTTGGTCGTGAAGAACGGGTCGAAGATCCGGATCATGGTGTCCCGGTCGATGCCCGTGCCCGTGTCGGTGACGACGATGCTGGCGTAGCGCCCAGGTTTCACCGGCCTGTCCTTGAGCGAGAACGAATCATCCAGGCGAGCGCGCTGCGTGCGGATGGTCAGCGTCCCACCCTCCGGCATCGCGTCGGCAGCGTTGATCGTGAGATTGAGGAGGACCTGCTCGATCTGGCCGCGGTCCGCGAGGATGTGGCCCATGTCCTCGTCCAATGAAGTGGACAGCTCGATGTTGCTCGGCACGAGGCGGCGGAGCATGTTCTCGGTCTCGCGCACGACTTCGTTGAGATCGAGCACTTTCGGGCTGACCACTTGATTGCGGCTGAACGCGAGCAGTTGGCCCGTCAGCGCGGAAGCACGATCGGTGGCGGTGAGGATCTCCTTGATGTCCGGAGCCACCGGGCTGTCCGCGGGCAGCTCCTCCCGCACGAACTCGGTGTAGTTGCGGATGACGGTGAGGATGTTGTTGAAGTCGTGCGCGATTCCGCCCGCCAGTCGCCCGACAGCCTCGAGCTTCTGCGCCTGGCGCAGCTTTCCTTCGAGCTCCTGATGCGTGGCCACGCGCGTAGACATGCGATCGAAGGCGTCGCTCAGCCGCTCCACTTCGTCGCGCGACGTGCTGGCCGGCTGCGGAGAGGTCGCATCCTCCGGCACGATCTGCTCGGCCTGCCCGGTGAGCGTGACGATGCGGTGCGCGATGCGGTGGCTCATGATCCAGACGAGCAACGCTCCGATGACGGTGATCAGCGCCCCGATGGGGACCATGCGCCAGAGGAAATCGTGAACAGGACCGAGCACGAGGTGCCGTGGCTGCTGGAGCCAGATCTCCCACGGTGTTCCGGGGATCACCTGGCCCACGCCGATTCCCGCCCCGTAGGCGGAGCGCTCGATTGTTACCGGCAGAGCGTCAGCTGTCCGCGCGGGCGGCCTCGGCATGGGCTGCTGCAGGTCCGTCCAGATCCCCGCGTCCCGCTGTCCGAGCAACATCGTCACGCTGTCGCCGATGAGTCCCCGTATCGCGGCCTGCGATTCGACCATCGCTCGCGTGTCGGCGACATATCCGATCAGGGCTCGCTGGCTCCCGGTCGAACCCGCGCGATGCACCGGCACGAGCAGCTCGTACACCGGGACGCGCTGCATGGCGAATATCGGACTCACCGCCACCTGGCCGCGAGCTAGTCCTCCAACGGCGGTCGATTCCGCCCATTGTGGCCAACCCGAATGCACGTGCCACATTCTCTCCAGCACCGGCCTTCCCCGCGCGTCCAGCAAGCGCGCGCGCCATCGTCCGCGGGACCTTGTGGGATTCGACGAATCCAGCGCGGCCAGCGCCTCTGCGCTCCCGCTTCCGCTCTCGAGGAATTCGATGATGGCGGGGTTCCTGGCGAGGGTGTCCATTTGAGCGCGCCAGCGCGGCGTGCCCTGCGCCACCAGGTTGGAAACGAGTGCCGCTATGCTCGTGAGGCGCTGCCCGGAAATCGAGTACAGGCTATTGCCAAACTGCCAATACCCGACCCCCGCGAAAAGTCCGACCGTCGCCAGCACGAGGACGGACATGACCAGCGGCAACTTGCGGTCGAGCGGCTGCTTTTTCCCGAACATATCGAACGAGCCCATGCCGTTCTGCGTAAGAGGTCGGGCCGAGGGGCGTGCGAAGGCCTGCTTTAGGTGTGACGCATGAACAGACTAAAGGGTTTCATTTACTTAACCGCGGCTACTACTCGCGGTAGTAGTCGTGCCCTTGGCAAAAAGAAGCGGCCCGCTTTCGGGGGCCGCTTCATGGTTCCGGGTGACTCTCCTACGGGTTTTCGCGCAGGATCCGCTGGCGGTACTCTTCGCTGGCGTAAATCGCGACTTCCACCCGGCGATTTCGTCTGCGTCCATCCTCGGATGCGTTCGAGAAGAGCGGCTCCGTCTCACCACGACCAAGCGCCGTGAGGCGACTCGAAGCTACACCCTTGGATTGCAGGTACGCCGATGCCGCGCGGGCGCGACGCTCGGACAGTGCCTGGTTGTATGAGTCCGACCCTACGCTGTCGGCATGTCCGACGATGGTCAGCGACGAGCCCGGATACTTGTTCAGGCTGTTCGCCAGCTGGTCCAGGTTCCCTCGCGCCGCCGGCAGAAGAACATCGGAGTCGTAGGGAAAGAGTATTCCCGACTCGAACGTCACGGCGATGCCTTCGCCTATTCTTGTGACATCCGCGCCCGGAATGGCGGCGTCGATCTCGCGCGCCTGCTGGTCCATCTGGTGGCCGATGACCGCGCCGGCCGCACCACCGAGGACCGCGCCGATGATCGCGCCACGCGCGGTCGAGCCGGTCTGGTTGCCGATGACGCCGCCGATCACAGCGCCCGTACCGGCGCCAATGACGGCGCCGCGGTCGCGATTATTCATGGTGCTGCACGCGGTGGCCGTCATTGATACTGCGAGCAGTGCGCTAACTATCTGGATTCTTCCAATTCTGTTGGACATGGTGAACGTTTCCCGGCTGAATGAACCGACTAACACTATCAAGATGGGTGCCAAGGTACGCTCGCAGACAGCGGAACATTTTGTTGTGCACGCGTACGCAGTAACGGCGCGAATCCGCGCGTGCGCGATCGCTAGTCTCATCGCTTGCGGATGCGTCGGCGATCAACCCGTCCCGGCCGCCAAGCCGCCGGCGGTGGCGCAGGTACCGATCGTGGACATGTCACCGTCAGCGCAACGGCCGATACTCGACGTCGAGACGCCGGCCGTCGCGATCGAGCCGGCTCAGCGCGAGGTTCCGGTGCCGGTGCCTGCGCGAGGCGCCGCTGTCATCGGAGGGAGCGACGTAGCGACGCTTCGAGCTCGAGGGCTCGCGATTCCGGTTGGGGGAGTTCGTGCGGCGAATCTAGTTGGCAGCTTCAGCGATCCGCGTGGCGGTCGCGTGCACGAGGCGCTCGACATCGGAGCTCCGCGCGGTACGCCCGTGCTGTCCGCCGACGACGGCACGGTGCTCAAGCTGTTCACTAGTCGCGCCGGCGGGTTGACGATCTACGTGGCCGACCCGACGAAGAGCTTTATCTACTATTACGCGCACCTCGACGCTTACGCGCCTACGCTCGCTGAGGGACAGGCAGTCACGAAAGGACAGCAGATAGCGACGGTAGGGATCACTGGTAACGCGCGGGGCATCCCGCATCTGCACTTCGCCATTCTGAAGAACAGCGACATGAAGCGCTGGTGGACGGGTACGGCGATAGATCCCTACTCCATCCTGCGACCTACCGCCGCCCCGTAAGAGTTCCGGCCGTGCTGGCCTTCAGCGTGCCGCTGAGCCGGTGCCTGCTTGCCGCCGTTCTTCTTGTTCTTGCTCATCGTCTCTCCGCGCCTCACGGCTCAATCGTCAGAATGATGGGATTTTCGAGGTGCACGATGTGCTCGCGCCTCGCGAGCCGTCTAATGCGCTCGAACCAGCTCGGGGGACGCGGCTGGCCACCGTGCTCCATGACCCACTGGGCCACCGAAGCGACTTCTTGAGGATCCATTCGCAGGCAGCCCTTCGATGCGGCCTCGCCGAGCGATTCCACGGCGGGCGTTCCATGGATGTAGTAGTCGGGCTCCTGGAAGAACATCTTCACGGTCTGCATCGGGTTGGCGGGATCGCCCGGCTCCTTCG
>DATLBG010000031.1:0-12490 GCA_035527035.1 Gemmatimonadaceae bacterium
CGTGAAGACCAGGCTGCGCGCGCCGCTCGAGGCGCGGCTCAAGACCGACGAGCCGGTCATCGCCATCGGGACGCACGCGCTGGTGCAGAGCACGACTTCGTTCGGGCGTCTGGGCTTCGTCGCGATCGACGAGCAGCACCGGTTCGGGGTGGAGCAGCGCGCGGCGCTCGCGAAGAAGGGACAGACGCCGGACGTGCTGCTGCTCAGCGCCACGCCGATACCGCGATCGCTGGCGCTCACGGTGTACGGCGATCTCGACGTGAGTACGCTCGACGAGCGCCCGCCCGGGCGGCAGCCGGTTACGACCGTGTTGCGGCGGGAGAGCGCGCGCGAGAAGGTGCTGTCTTTCGTGCGGTCGCAGGTGGAGGCGGGTCGCCAGGCGTACGTCGTGTACCCGGTCATCGAGGAATCGGAAAAGACCGATCTCAAGGCGGCCACGACGATGTACGAGCATCTCTCCGCGGGCGCCTTCACCGGCCTGCGCGTAGCGCTGCTGCACGGACGGATCCCGTCGGATCAGCGCGAGAGCATCATGCGCCAGTTTCGCGACGGCGAGATCGACATTCTCGTCGCGACGACTGTGATCGAGGTCGGTATCGACGTGGCGAACGCGACGGTGATGCTCGTGGAGCATCCGGAGCGGTTCGGGCTGTCGCAATTGCACCAGCTTCGCGGTCGTGTCGGCCGGGGCGCGGAGAGCTCTTACTGCATTCTGCTGGGGACCGCGGGCGCGGAGTCCATGCAACGGCTCGAGCTGTTCGCGTCCACGGACGACGGCTTCGAGATCGCGAAAGCGGACCTGCGAATTCGCGGCATGGGCGACCTGTTCGGCCAGCAGCAGAGCGGGGAGGCAATGCTCCGCATCGCGGACCTGGTGCGCGACGAGAAGCTGAACGTGCTCGCTCGCGAAGCGGCGGAGAAGACGCTGGCCGACGACCCCGGCCTGGAAAACCCGGGCAACGCCGGCCTCAAGCGCGCGCTCAGCGCGCGTTTTCCCCGCGCGCTGGAGCTGTTCCGGGTCGGCTAGGGAGTCGGGGACGCGAGCCGGCGCTTGATGCGCTCGAGCTCGGCGTTCAGCCGCGCGATTTCGGCGCGCTGAGTGCGAATGACGCGGTCACGCGCCGCCAGTCCCCCCGACGTGGTGTCGCCCGCGACGATCGTCGAATCCGAGCCGGACTGTTCCGCGTCGGCAATCTCGCGCGCGAGAAACCGCAGCACGTTCGCCTGCCCCTTGTACCACGACGTCGTACTGGACGCGGCGTAGGACTCCATCATCGTTCGCCCTTCCGCCCGTGTGGACGCCGAGCTGCGCGGGTCGAGCTTGTACAGCGCCCGCCAGAACGCGACTTCTTCGGCCGCGCGCGTGCCCGGATTCGCGCGGGCGAAGGCGAGCAGCGCGCTGTCAGCAGCCGCGTGGCGCCCCGCGTTCGCGAACATGTCGGCGGTGTTGAGGACTGCCCCCCAAGCCTCAGGCGTGGGCGCGCCGGGCGCCGACTCCCGGGTAGCCACGGCGCAGGCGCCGCAAAAGAGCGCGATGGTGAATACGAAGATTGCTCGAGCGTTTCTCATGTCAGGCCAGATCTGTGGCGCGATGCCGTCCGGAAGTGCGTGATACACCGACCACCTTCGGAAGAGTCACGTGGAACGTCGTGCCGACGCCCTCGATGCTGTCCACCGTGATCGTGCCGTGGTGCGCTTCCACTATCTGCTTGGCAATCGCAAGTCCCAAGCCGGTGCCCTTGAGCGCCGCCGCGGCCTGGTTGTCGGCCTGGTAGAACTTCTCGAAGACGTGGGGTAGCTGGGCTTCGGGGATCCCGGCGCCGGTGTCCTCGATGGTTATCCGCACGTTGGCTGTGTCGGCGTCCGCTGTCAGCGTCACCTGGCCGTCGCGAGGCGTGAACTTAAACGCGTTCGACAGGAGATTGCCCAGCACTTCGTTGATCCTGTCTTCATCCCAGGCCACCTCGTGCGGCAGGGACGGGGAACGCTCCACGGCGAACGCGACACCGCGCTGCACGGACAGCCCCTGGAAAGCGCTCTCCAGATGGTGCAGGAAGCGCGGAAGATCGACCTTCCGCGGCTCTACGCGCCCTCCACCCGCCTCGAAACGGCTGACGTCGAGAAGCTGGCGAGTCAGCCGCGTGAGCGTCTGTGCCTGCTTCTCGATCGTCCCCGTCACCTCCTTCTGCTTGGGCGCCAGGTCGCCGTAGACGCCTTCCTGCAGGAGCTCCAGGTAGCCGATGATGACATTGATCGGCGTCTTGAGCTCGTGCGAGGCGACAGAGATGAACTCGGCCTTGAGCTTGTCCAGCTCGGCGAGCTGCCGGGCCATGGATTCGTAGCTGCCGGCCAGGCGCCCAAACTCGTCACGGCGGGTGCCGCTGTACGGCAGCCGATAGGAGAAATCGCCGTCGGCAACCGCCCGCATGCCGCGCTCCAGGAAGAACACCGGCGTGCTGATGGACCGGAGGAGCCAGAGGGCTATTAGCAGTGCGAGAAGCAGCGCTATCGCGAGCGCGGCGGCGGCCGTTCGCTGCGCGTCGATCGTCACCTGCGCGGCCTCGTCCACCCGCTCGGCAGTGCGCACTCGAAGGTCGGCCTCCGTCTGCCGCACGGTCGTATTGATTCGCGCGATTTCCGGGAGCAGCCGCTCGGCTGAGATCTGCTCGGCGTCGCGCGGCTGCGCCTGGCTCGCCGCGGCGTATTCCGCTGCCGCCGCGTTCCGGATGCGCGCGAGCGAGCCGCGGATCTGCGTGCTCTCCCGCTCGAGGTTGTACTCGGCGAGGAGCGCGGCCAGACTGTCGGCTTGTGTCAGGTGGGTCTCCATTCGCCGCCTGCTGTCGTCGTCGTGCACGAACAGCAGGGCGTTCTCCGCCGCCCGCACGTCGTCGGTCTCGGCCCTCAGCCGGCTGATCGCGATTGACGCGGCGAAATCCGTGTCGCGGAGCACGCGATTGGTGTCCTCCAGCCGCTCGAGCGCGTGCAGCGCAAGCAGCAGAGGGATGAGCAGCACCAGCGCGATCCCGATCAGCCCGGCGCTGAGCCGTGCGCGCAGGGTCATATTCCGTTGACACCAAACACGTGGCGGCCTAGCTTGCCGCGCCTTCTCTGCCGCTCAGCGAATGTCAAAGAATTCCCCATCTATACGGATCGCCGATCTCGGCGCACACGCCGGCCAATCCGTCGAGGTGCAAGGGTGGGTGACTCACGTTCGGTCGTCAGGGAAAATTGCGTTTGTTGTCATACGTGACGGTAGTGGCATCGCCCAGGTCGTGCTGGTCAAAAGCGAAGTCGGGCCGGATATCTGGGAGCGATTCGGCGCCCTGACGCAGGAAAGCTGCGTCCGACTGACCGGAGCCGTACGGGAAGACAAACGCTCGCCCGGCGGCTTCGAGATCGCCGCGTCCGACCTCGCCATCGCCGGGACCAGCCCCCAGGACTACCCCATCCAGCCGAAGGAGCACGGCGTCGATTTTCTGCTCGACAACCGGCATCTGTGGCTCAGAAGCTCGCGGCAGCGCGCGATCGCGCGGGTGAGGCACGAGATCGAGCAGGCGATTCGCGACTTCTTCTACGACCGCGATTTCACCCTGGTGGACACTCCGATCCTCACGGCCGCGATCGGGGAGCGGAGCGGACTGTTCGCCACGGACTACTTCGATGAGGGAACGGCGTACCTGGCTCAGACGGGCCAGCTGTACGGCGAGGCGGCCGCGGCGGCGCTTGGCCGCATCTACTGCTTCGGCCCGACGTTCCGCGCGGAAAAATCCAAGACGCGACGGCACCTCAGTGAATTCTGGATGATCGAGCCGGAGGTCGCGTTCAACGACTCCGACGACAACATGCGGCTGCAGGAAGAGTTTGTGTCCTACATCGTGCAGCGCGCGGTGGAGCGCCGGCGGCCCGAGCTGGCAGAGTTGGAGCGAGATATCACCAAGCTCGAGAAGGTGAAGGCGCCGTTCCCGCGGGTCGATTACGGCGACGCGGTGAAGACTCTCCAGGGCAAGGGAAGCAACATCGTCTGGGGCGACGATCTCGGTGCCGAGGACGAGAGCCTGCTCGTGGCCGATTACGACACGCCGATCTTCGTGTGCAACTACCCGAAGGAGGCGAAGGCCTTCTACATGAAGGAGAACCCGGCCGATCCGCGCACGGTGCTATGCGATGATTGTCTCGCGCCCGAGGGGTACGGCGAGATCATCGGCGGCTCGCAGCGCGAGGACGACTACGACAAGCTGTTGGCCAGGATTCACGAGGAGAAGCTGCCGGTCGAGGCGTACGGGTGGTACCTGGATCTGCGGAAGTACGGGACGTTCGTGCATTCGGGGTTCGGGCTGGGGCTTGAGCGGACGGTCGCTTGGGTGTGCGGGCTGGCGCACGTGCGGGAGGCGATTGCGTTTCCGCGGATGATGAATCGTCTGCGCCCCTAAAAGCGCTACGTCCTGCGCGCCGCGTACTGCGCGCTAACGGCCCCGCACCTTAACCTCGTCCCAGATCGCATCGAGCGCGGCCAAATCGGCGTCGCCGAGCTTCACACCGCGCTCGGCTGCGATTTTCTCGACTTCTTCGAACCTCCGCTGAAACTTCGCGTTCGCCTTGTCCAGGGCGAGCGAGGAGTGCACGCCAAGCTTCCGGCAAAGATTCACGCACGCGAAGAGCAGGTCGCCGAGCTCGCCCTCGAGCTCCGCGTGCGCTTTGTCCTGAACGGGCGCGCCGTGCTCGCTGAATCGCACCGTCTTCGCCCGCATCAGGTCGCGGACTTCAGCCAGCTCCTCGGCGACCTTGTCGGCTGGACCTTCGGCGTCGGGCCAGTCGAAGCCGACGCCCGCTGCGCGGTCCTGAAGGCGGTGGGCGCGGTGCAACGGCGGTAGTGTCCCCGGCAGGCCGTCCGCGAGCGACAAGCGCTTCTTCGACTTCATCCGCTCCCACGACTCGCGCTCCCCGTCCGCGTACAGATGCGGATGCCGGGCTTTCATCTTGGCGATCAGCGCAGCGGCGACGTCATGAAAGTCGAACGCGCCACGCTCTTCTGCGACGACCGAGTGAAACAACACCTGCAGCAGAAGATCGCCAAGCTCCTCCCGAACGAGCGTGTCGTCGCCGATCCGAAGGGCGTCGTCCAGCTCCAGCGACTCTTCGACCAGGTATGGCCGGAGCGAGTCGTGCGTTTGGGCCGCGTCCCAGTCGCAGCGTTTGCGCAGGTCGCGCATGAGGGCCAGCGTATCGTCGAGGGAGGCGCGGGTGGGCATGCGGGACAGGTATGAGGTATTAGGTATTAGTGGGCCTTTCCTGATACCTAATACCTAATACCTGATATTTTCCGCCATGCCCGCCCGCGTAGACATCGACCTCTCCGCCATCGTACGCAACGCACGCGCGTTGGCCGCGAGATCGGGCGCGCGGTTGATCCCGATGGTAAAGGCCGATGCGTACGGCACCGGGGCCGGGCCCGTCACGCGGGCCCTCGATGCGCTGGACCCGCTCGCGTTCGGTGTAGCCACGGTGCGCGAGGGAGAAGAGCTGCGGGCGCTAGGCGTCGCGCGACCGGTGATCGTCTTCACGCCGCTGCTCGACAGCGAGCTTGGCGCGGCAAGGTCGGCCCGGCTCACGCCGGCCCTCGGCTCGGCGGCGGCCATCACCGCATGGCAGCGTCTCGGTGGCGGATCGTGGCACCTCTCGATCGACACCGGCATGGCGCGCGCGGGAGTCCCATGGCGTGAGGCCGTCGCGCTCAGGGAGATCCTTGCAAGCGCTCCCCCCGACGGCGTGTTCACGCACTTTCACTCGGCGGAGCTCGGTGACGGGAGCATGGAGGCGCAGGACCAGCGCTTCGATGCCGCCGTGCGCGAGCTCGGCCTCCCGGGCGTGATGCGACACACCGATAACAGCGCGGGCGTGCTCAGGCGCGGACGGACCGACCGGGACGCGGTGAGGCCGGGAATTTTTCTCTATGGCGGTGAGACCGTTTCCGGAGCAGCGGTTCAGCCCGAGGCGGTGGCTCATCTGCGCGCGCCGATCGTGGACATTCGGGGCTGCGAGTCGGGCGACAGCGTTAGCTACGGCGCCACGTTCGTCGCGCCGTGCCCGATGCGCGTCGCGACCATCGGAGCGGGGTACGCCGACGGATACCCGCGAAACGTCGGAATGCACGGACGCCCCGGCGCGTCCGTGCTGCTCCAAGGGGGGCGCGTTCCGATCGTCGGGCGCGTGACGATGGACATGATCATGATCGACGTAACGGACGTTAAGTGCGCCATCGGAGACTCCGTTACGCTGATTGGTCGCGACGGCGGCGAGCTCGTCACGGTCGCCGAGGTCGGCGCGTCGGCGGGGATATCGCCGTACGAGGTGCTGGTTGGATTGAATGGCCGGGCGGAGAGATTCTACGATGGCAACTGATCGACGCGCCGCGATCATCGTGCTCGACGGCGTCGGCTGCGGCGGCGCGCCCGACGCGGCCGCGTACGGCGACGAGGGGAGCGACACGCTGGGCAACCTGTCGCGCGCGATCGAAGGCTTCTCCCTGCCGAATCTCGCGGCGTACGGGCTCGGCAACCTGGCGGCGCTGAGCGGTGTCCCACCAGCTGGAGCACCTCTCGGCGCATGGGGCGTGATGGAGCCGCGGTCCGCGGGGAAAGACAGCACCACAGGCCACTGGGAGATTGCCGGCGTGCACCTCGCGCGTGCGTTCAGGACTTACCCGCATGGATTCCCCGCGCAGGTGCTCGACGAATTCGAGCGCCGCACCGCCAGGCCCGTCATCGGGAACGTCGTATCGAGCGGCACGGTCGTGATCGACCGCTTCGCCGAGGAGCACCGGCGCACCGGGGCGTGGATCGTGTACACGTCGGCGGACTCTGTTTTTCAGATAGCTTCGCACGAGGACGTCATACCGCTCGAGGAGCTGTACGCGGCGTGCGAGACGGCGCTCGAGGTCAAGCTGCGCGAGGGCGGGGAGGAGCTGGCGCTCGTGTCACGGGTGATCGCGCGCCCCTTCGCCGGCGAGCCGGGCTCGTACAAGCGCACCGCCAACCGCCGGGACTTCTCGGTGCAGCCGCCCGGGGAGACGCTGCTCGACGCCATTCGCGCGGCCGGAATCGACACCGCGGGAGTAGGCAAGGTGGACGATCTGTTCGCCGGACGAGGCATCAGCGCGCAGCACACCTCATCCAACTCCCAGGGAATCGATGAGATACGAAAGTGGATGGAGGGCGATCGAGGTGGGTTGCTGCTGGCCAATCTTGTAGATTTCGACCAGCTGTACGGGCACCGCAACGACGTTGCGGGGTTTTATCGAGCTCTGGTCGAATTCGACCAGGCGCTGCCCGGACTCGCAGGCTCCCTCAAAAAGGACGACCTTCTGTTCATCACGGCCGACCACGGCAACGATCCAACCACGCCATCCACGGATCACTCGAGAGAGTGCGTTCCGCTGCTGGCCGCCGGCGCGCACGTGCGCCCGACCGGCATCGGCCGCCGCAACACTTTCTCGGATCTCGGCGCCACGGCCGCCGAGTGGCTGGGCGTCCCCTTCAGGGGCCGCGGCTCATCCTTTCTGGCGCAGATAACCCGGTGACACGCCACTCGGGGAACAAGCTCCGCGACGCGGCTTTCGCCGCGCTCGAGCGCTCGCACGCGCCGTACTCCGGCTTTCCCGTCGGCGCCGCGTTGCGCGCGGGGAACGGCGCGGTGTTCCAGGGCTGCAACGTGGAGAACGCGTCGTACGGACTCGGGATCTGCGCGGAGCGGGTCGCCGTGTTCTCGGCGATCATCACGGGCGCGGGCGCGTTCGACTGCATTGCGATCGCGACCGAAGCGGAAGAGCCGGCGCCCCCGTGCGGCGCGTGTTTGCAGGTGATGGCGGAGTTCGCTGGAATGGACCTCAAGGTTTACAGCTACTGCCGCAACGGTGCGGAGGCGAGCTGGAGTCTCGGCTCGCTGCTGCCGCACCCCTTTACGGCGAATCTTCTGACTACGACGAACAGCTGATGCAATTCAGGAAAATGGTTCCGCTGGCGGTTGCGTGCGTCGCTCTCGCGGCCGCTGCGTGCAGCGAGAAGCTCGAGACCACGGTGGGATGTCCCGAGTTATGCCCTGGCCAGGGCATCGACGTCATCAACGCGACGATCGACGCCGTCATCTTCGACACGACGGTGAACGCGGCCGGCGCCTTCGGCGCCGAGCCGTTCATGCTGCTCGCGTCCCGCGGCGACACGGTGGACTCCCGCGTGGTCATCCGGTTCGACAGCCTCCCGCAGCGCTACAGACGGGTCCTGGCGGAGACGACGACGACCGCGATTACAACGGTCGACAGCGCGTTCCTGCAGCTGCGGCTGGAGCTGACGGAGCGGCAGGTCGCGGGCACCATCACTGTGAGCGCTTACGACATCGACACCGACGCGACCGACACGTCGTCCGCGGTGCTGCTGCCGCTGTTTTCCGCGGACCGTCTGATCGGCTCGAAGAGCTTCGCGTCCGCCGATCTCAAGGACACAGTGCGGATTCCACTTACAAACAGCGTCGTCCTCGCCAAGGCGCAGGCCAACGCGCGTCTGCGCGTCGGGCTCCGGATAACGGGAAGCACCGGCCAGTTCCACATCCGCTCTTCCGACGCGGGCACGCCGCCCATTCTGTCGTTCCGCGTAGCGGCGGACACCGCGGTGAAGCCGCTGACGTTCACGCCGTACTCCAAGACGCCGACGAGCTCGGCCGACTCGCGCCTCGCGTTCGCGGACTATCAGATGGTCGTGCGCGTTCCCCCGCCCGGGCCGGCGCAGTCGCTGCTCGTAGGCGCCCTGCCATCCAAGCGCGCGTATTTGCGCTTCCTCATACCGAGCGCGATTCTCGATTCCTCGAGCGTGATACGCGCGACGCTGCTGCTCGAGCAGATCCCCAACCCGGGCCTCGGCCCGCGCGACACGGTGCCGATCGTGACACACGTCGTGATCGCGGGAAAGGCGATCACGGATCCGGAGCAGGCGTCCCGCCTCATTGCGGCCGCCGAGTTCACGCTTGTGGATACTCTGAAGGTTGCCGCGAACGCGGGCGGCCGGCGCGAGATAGACATCGCTCCGCTGCTGAGGATCTGGCGCGCGCAGGGTGACACCCTCGGGCCGCGCGCGCTCGTCCTTCGCACCGCCCGCGAAGGAGTCTCGGCGGCGCAGGCGTGGTTCTACAGCATCGAAGCTACGCCCGGACTCAGGCCGCGACTGCGGATCAGCTACACGCCGGCCAACCCATTCGGACTACCATGATGCGCTCCGTTCTCGCAGGCGCTCTGCTCATCGCGCTCTTCGCGGGCAGTGCGCAAGCTCAGGGGAATCTGAGCACGCAGGGCTTTGGCTATCCGCCGGGCCAGCTCAGCACGACGGCGATGTCGTTGGGCGGTGGGAGCGGGGAGCTCGACCCAGCGTCCGCTTTGAATCCGGCTACCGCTGCGCTGTGGGGCGCGAGCGTGTTGTTCATGCAGTACGAGCCCGAGCTCCGCACCGTGAAGACGACCGGCGGGAGCTCGCGCACGACCACCGCGCGCTTTCCAATGGTCGGGATCTCGATTCCCCTGGTGCGGCGCCTGACCGGACAGGTCTCGGCTTCGACCTTCCTCGACCGCACGTGGAGCAGCTCGTCGGTGACGCAGCGCGACATCGGCGGCACGCTGATCGACGCGACCGAACTGTTCGCGAGCAATGGCGGCATCACGGATTTCAGGCTCGCGCTGGCGTACAATTTCTCTCCCCGCTTTCAGGCGGGATTGGCAGGGCACGTTTTCTCGGGTGAGAACCGCGTGACCATCGAGCAGCGTTTCCCCGACACCGTGACGTTCTCGGGCGCCACACAGCGCTCGGACATCAGCTACGACGCCCTCGCGGCCTCGGCCGGAATGGTGTGGCGCCCGTCGAGCAACTTCGGCCTCGGCGCGTCCATTCGCGCCGGCGGCGACATCGAAGCGCAGGCTGGTGACACGGTCGTGTCGAGTGCCAAGATGCCGATGCGCTACGGAGCCAGCATCAGCTATTCGGGGATCTCCGGCGTCGGTCTTTCTGTGCGCGCGAACTTCGACGAGTGGTCGGCGATCGAGCCGCTCAAGGCGGCCGGCAGCGGGCTGCGCGCGTACGACTCGTGGGACTACGGCGTCGGCGCCGACGTTGCCGGACCGACGATCGGCAGGCGGAACATCGCCTTGCGGCTCGGCGCCCGGTATCGCGGGCTGCCCTTCGGAGTCGGCACGGGAGCGACGCAGTCCAAGGTGAACGAGCTGCTGCTTTCCGGCGGGTTCGGAGTTCCTCTGGGCGTGGGCCGGTCCCAGCTCGACGTGGGCGTTGCGCGCGCGAGCAGGAAGCCGGAGAACGCCGCCGCCGCGGGCGGCGCGACGGAGAGCGCGTACATCTTCAGCTTCGGGGTCCGCGTCAGGCCGTGAGCGGATGACAGCGGCCGAGGCGGCGCCCAAGCCGCTGATCCTCGTCGCTGACGACGTCCAGGCAAACGTCGAGCTTCTGGTGGACCAACTCAACACTCTCGATTACCGGATCATCACGGCGAAGGACGGCCCGTCGGCCGTCGAGATGTGCTTCGCCGAGCGTCCCGATCTGTGCATTCTCGACGTGTCGATGCCGGCGGGCGATCTGGGCGTGGAGGACCGCTCGACCGGATTCGAGGTGTGTCGCCGGATCAAGCGCGATCCGCGCACCGCGCGCATTCCGGTGATCTTCGTCACTGCGCTCAACGACACGAGCGACCGGGTCAAGGCGATCGAGGCGGGCGGCGATGATTTCCTCACGAAGCCGCACAACCGGCTGGTGCTGGGCGCGCGCGTGCGGAGCCTGCTCAAGCTCAAAACCGTCACGGATGCACTCGAGGACAGCTATCGCAAGCTGCGCGAGCTGGAGAAGGTCCGCGAAGACCTGATGAAAATGATCGTGCACGACCTGAAGACGCCGCTCACGTCGGTGCTTGCAAGCCTAGAGATGGTCACGGACGGCGATTTCGGGGTGCTCTCGACGGTCCAGAAGCGCGTGCTCGGGGACGCCGAGCACAAAGCGGAAGAGCTGCTGTCGCTCATCAACGACCTGCTCGAGGTCGCGCGGATCGAGGACGCGAATCTGCGGCTGAACATCGAGCCGCTGGCACCCGGTGCGTTCGTGGCCGACCTGGTCGCCGAGTGGGAGGTGAGGCTGGCGCAGGAAGCCGCTGTGATCGCGGTGGACGTGGACGACGATTCTCCCGTGTTCGAAGGGGACCGGACGATCCTGAAGCGGCTGTTCTCGAATCTGATTCAGAACGCGCTGGTGCACTCCGCCGGAGCCGGTGTGGCGATGGAGATTCGGGCCCGGGCGGAGGACGACGGAATCCTCTTCGCGATTTGCGACAACGGACCAGGCATTCCCGAGGAGTACCACGAGATCATCTTTCAGAAGTTCCGCCAGGTGAAGACGCCGCGGATGCCCAGAATGCGCAGCTCGGGTCTCGGACTCGCGTTCTGCCGGCTCGCGGCCGAAGCGCACGGCGGCCGGATCTGGGTGAAGAGCAAGGAAGGGGAGGGCAGCACCTTTTTCGTGCTGCTGCCGGAGAAGGCAACGACTGCCGCGGAACGCGACGCATGACAAGCACGGTGTATGTGGAGACCTACGGCTGCCAGATGAACGTGAGCGATTCCGAGCTGATTCTCGGGAAGCTGACGGAGCTGGGCTATTCGCAGGTGGACGGGCCGGATTCAGCGGACGTGATTCTCGTGAATACCTGTGCGATCCGCGAGCACGCCGAGCAGCGCGTGCTGGGGCGGCTGGGTGAGCTGAAGCGGCACATGAAAGCCGGCGCGATCGTCGGCGTCACGGGCTGCATGGCGCAGCGGCTCGGCCCGCGGCTGTTCGACCGCGCGAAGCACGTGAGCCTCGTGATAGGCCCGGACGGCTACCGCGCGCTCCCCGATCTCATCGAGCGCGCGCGCGAAGGCGAGCGTGCGTCGGCGGTGGAGTTCGATCTCGAGGAGCACTACCAGGGTTTCAGCGCGCGGCGCTTCGAGGGAGTGAAGGCGTGGATTCCGGTGCAGCGCGGCTGCGATTACCGCTGCACGTACTGCATCGTGCCGACGACGCGCGGGCCCGAGCGCAGCCGCCCGCTGCTCGACGCGGTCCGCGAGGTGGAGCAGGTCGCCGAGCAGGGGATAAGCGAGGTGGTGCTGCTCGGGCAGACCGTGAATTCGTACAACGACGGATCACACGATTTCGCGGACCTGCTGCGGGCAGTGTCGCGGGTGGACGGAATCAGGCGGGTCCGGTTCACGAGTCCGCATCCGAATGACTTTACCGGGCGCGTGATCGAGGCGATGGCGGCGACGCCGGAGGTTTGCGAGCACGTGCATCTTCCGATGCAATCCGGCTCGAGCAGGGTGCTCAAGCGAATGCTGCGCCGGTACACGCGCGAGCAGTACCACGAGTGCGCGGAGCGGTTGCGCGCCGCGATCCCTGGTCTCGGGCTCACGACCGACATCATC
>DATLBG010000032.1:0-3556 GCA_035527035.1 Gemmatimonadaceae bacterium
TGCGCGGGCATGTTCTTCATCGTCGCGCCGGAGCGGAGTCCGAGCATCAGCTCGATGTCCATGCGCAGCCGGTCGGAGCCTGGACGGTCCGACTTGTTCACGACAAAGATGTCAGCGATCTCCATGAGGCCGGCCTTGAGCGTCTGAATTGAGTCGCCGGACTCGGGCACAAGCACCACGACGCTGCTGTCGGCGATCCGCGCTATGTCCAGCTCCGACTGGCCGACTCCCACGGTCTCGATGATGATCCGCTCGAAGCCGAATGCGTCGAGCACGTCGGCGACTTCACGCGTCGCGGCGGCAAGTCCACCGAGCGAGCCGCGCGTGGCCATAGACCGGATGAACACGCCGGAATCCAAGGCGACGCTCTCCATGCGCACGCGGTCACCCAGCAGCGCGCCACCGGTGAACGGCGAAGTGGGATCCACCGCGACGACGCCTACGCGATGTCCGGCGCTCCGCAGCTCGCGCACGAGAAGCGTGCTGAGCGTGCTCTTCCCGGCGCCGGGCGGGCCGGTGATCCCGATGCGCCGCGCGCGGCCGAGCTTGGAGTGGAGACGGCCGAGTATCTCGTCGAACCCGGGACGATGATTCTCGACGATGCTCACGACGCGCGCGAGCGCGGCGGACTTGCCCGCGTCGAAGTCCGCCAGCAGCTGATCCAGCGGGGCGGACCGCGCGGGCGCGATGCTAGAGGACATCAGCGAGAATCCTCTCCTGCTTACGCCACATGTCGGAGCTCACGCGATCCTCACCAGGCTCGTGGTCGTAGCCGAGCGCGTGCAGCGTCCCGTGCACGATCACCCGGGCCAGCTCTTCCCGCATCCCAACGCCGTAATGCCCCGCATTCTTCCGCACGACATCCGGGCAGATATAAATGTCGCCCAGAGCGGGGCCAGCCCCGAGCGCGAACGAGATCACATCCGTCGGACCAGCGTGCCCAAGATGCTCTCGATTGAGTCGTGCGATCTCGCGGCTCGAGACGAGCGCGACCGAAACCATGGCCTCGCGCACCTTCTCGGCGATCAGAACCCGCCGGACGAGATCGCGGATGCGGTCCGCGGACAGCGGGACCCGATGTCCGCCGAGCGAGACGTCCACCGCGAGCCGCGACGCCGCCGTATCAACCGTCCGAGTCGTCGGCGTAGGCCTTGATGATTTCGCGCACGAGCCGGTGCCGGACGACGTCGGCATCGTCGAGATAGTGGAAGCCGATCCCCTCGATGCCCGGAAGAATGCGCTCGACCTGCAGCAGCCCCGACTCTTCCCTGCGCTGAAGGTCGATCTGCGTCTTGTCGCCGGTGATGACCGTCTTGGAGTTCACGCCGAGCCGCGTCAGAAACATCTTCATCTGCGCGTTGGTGGCGTTCTGCGCTTCGTCGAGAATCACGAACGCGTCCGACAGCGTGCGGCCGCGCATGTACGCCAGCGGCGCGATCTCGATCGTGCGCGTCTCCAGCGCTTTCACCACGCGCTCCTGCGGCATCATGTCCTCCAGCGCGTCGTACAGCGGCCGGAGATATGGATCAACCTTCGCCTGCATGTCGCCGGGGAGAAAGCCCAGCGATTCGCCCGCCTCGACCGCGGGGCGCGCGAGCACGATCCGGCGCACGCGCTTCTTGCTGAGCGCGTCCACCGCGGCCGCGACCGCGAGATACGTCTTGCCCGTTCCCGCCGGTCCGATCCCGATCACGATGTCGTTCTCCATGATCAGCTTGAGATACTCGTTCTGCCCGCGGGTCTTCGGCCGGATGACCTTCCGGATCCCGGGCAGCACGATGCGCGTCTCGCCGTCCTCGATCCCGCCGGAGCCATTGCCGCCGCTGTTGTCACCGCCCCCGTCGTCCAGCGTCATGCGAAGCACGTCGTCGGCTGTAAGGGGCATGCGCTGCTTCGCCGCATCGATCATGCGCTGGGCGATCGGAGTCGCGCGGTCTACGGAATCGTGCGACCCGCTCACCGTTAGCGTGTCACCGCGGAGCGCGACCTTGGCGCCGCTCTGCTTCTGCAGCTCGATCAGGTTCTCGTCGTTGACGCCCGCCAGCGTCAGCATGTCCGCGCCTTCGGTGGAGAGCTTGTTCGTGTGGAAGTCGTCCATTAACTGAGCTGTTGGCTGTTGGCTATTGGCTGTTGGCTTTCACTGATACCCGATACCTGATACCTACTTGCTGCTTCTGATGTGCAGCTCTTGCAAATCTTCGTCCGCGACGGGCGATGGCGCGCCTTCGAACAGGGCCCGCGCAGCAGTCGTCTTGGGAAAGGCGATTACGTCGCGCAGCGACTGGGCGCCCGCAAGCATCATCGCGATCCGGTCGAAGCCGAAGGCAATGCCGCCGTGCGGCGGCGCGCCGGAGCGGAGCGCTTCCAGCAGGAAGCCGAATCGACTCTGCGCATCCGAGTCGCTGATGCCGAGCGCCGAGAACACGCGTGACTGCACTCGCGGATCGCTGATGCGGATGCTGCCGCCGCCCAGCTCGGTGCCGTTGAAGACGAGGTCGTAGGCCAGGGCGCGAACCTTCTCGGGGTTCTGCTCCATGAGCGCTAGATCATCCGGATGCGGCGAAGTGAATGGATGGTGCACCGACCCGAGCGCGCCGGACGAGCCATCGCGGATGAACAGCGGGAAATCGGTGATCCATACGAACGCGCTCGCGCCGGCGCCAAGGCCGAGCCGGACCGCGACTTCCTGACGGACCCGGTCGAGCGCGGGGTTGGCCGTCGCATCTGGCGCCGCTGCAAGCAGGCAGAGTTCGCCCTCCGCGATGGCTAGCCCGCTCGCCGCGCCTTCGGAGATGTGCTTGACCAGAGGCCCGTCGAGCGCGCCGTTCACGCGCCTGGTCCGCAGCAGGCCCGCGACTCCGGCGGACTTCGCGATCGCTTCCAGCTCGTCCACCTGCTTTCGCGAGAACGATGCACCGCCCGGAATCCTCAAGCCCCGAACGCGGCCGCCGGATTCGATCGCCGACTTCGTGATGCCGAAATCGGCGCCGCGCACGATGTCGGTGGCGTCAAAGATCTTCAGCTCGTACCGCAGGTCGGGCCGGTCGCAACCGTAGGTCTCCATCGCGTTCGCGTACGTCATCCGCTCGAACCGCTCCGGCACGGACAGCCCGGCAACGCTGAACAGAGCCGCGACCAGACCTTCCGTCAGCGCGTAGATGTCCTCGGGCGCGATGAACGACGCCTCGATGTCGATCTGCGTGAACTCCGGCTGCCGGTCCGCGCGCAGGTCCTCGTCGCGGAAGCAGCGCGCGATCTGGAAGTAGCGGTCAAAGCCCGCGACCATCAGCAGCTGCTTGTACAGCTGCGGCGACTGCGGCAGCGCGTAGAACTCGCCGGCGTGCACGCGGCTCGGCACCAGATAGTCGCGCGCCCCCTCGGGCGTGGGCTTCGTGAGGATCGGCGTCTCGATCTCGAGGAAGCCGCGGTCGCTCAGGAAGCGCCGCGTCGCCTGCATGAGCCGGTGGCGCAGGATGATGTTCTCCTGCATCTCGGGCCGGCGAAGGTCGAGGTAGCGATTGCGAAGCCGCAGCTCCTCGGCCGCCAGCTTCTCGCC
>DATLBG010000033.1:0-9274 GCA_035527035.1 Gemmatimonadaceae bacterium
AGGCCGATCACTTCGGACGCGTCCCGCCGCGAGACCGGCGCGCTCCCGCCGCCGAGGATGTTCGCGCTGCGCAGGCCTTCGTGCGCGCCCAGCAGTCGCCGGGCGGCTTCGGGCAGCGTGGACAGGGACGCCTGCTCGTCCTCCATCATGTGCTCGTAAAAGTCCGGCGGCCGCCGGACCGTCTGGCACGCGTTGTTGATGATGAAGTCGAGCCGGTCTTCCGTCGTCAGCAGGTGCTGGCAGAAAGCCTCGACGCTCGGCGTGTGCCTGAGGTCCAGCCCGAAGATCTGCAGCCGGTCGCCCCACTCGGCGAAGTCGGCTTCGCGCGCGTACCGCGCCGCGGAGTCGCGAGGGAAGCGCGTCGTCACGATCAGCCGCGCGCCCGAGCGAAGCAGCTTTATCCCGGCCTGATATCCGATCTTCACGCGGCCGCCCGTAAGCAGGGCAACACGTCCGCCGAGATCCGCCAGCTCTGTGCGCTTGACGTAGTTGAGCTCCGCGCAATCCGGGCAGAGCTGATCGTAGAAGTGATGCACACGCGTGTAGAACTTTTTGCACACGTAGCAGTGCTGCGGCTCGACGGTCTCCCGGAAATCCGGATCGCCTTCGACATCCACCTGCTCGAATCCTTCCGGCGCGAACGCGTTCGGCGTGTTGAAGACCGGCGCGCTGCGGAGCTTCCGGATTCCCGTTGCCTCGAACGTGTTTTCCTCGCGCTGCACCTTCTCCTGCTTGCGCTTGCGGTTGGACGCCTTGAGCAGCCGCCGGCGGTCGATCGCGTCGGGCCGCGACACCTTGCCCGCCGCCTGGAGCAGGCGCTTGCGCTCTTCATCGGGTATCCCGGCGAGCGTGGCCCTGTCCTCGACTATGGACTCCAGCAGCTCCACGGCGGCGTGAAGCTGCGCGTGATCGATCGGCTTGGGGGTCATTCTTCGCCGCTGCTGCGGCGGAGTTTTTTCTTGAGCGACCGCCGCTTCTTGGCTTCGACGCGCGCGCGCAGCGCGGAGCGCGACGGCTTGGTGGCCTTTCGCTTCTTCGGGCGAACGAGCGCGGCGCGAACCACCTCGGCGAGACGCTCCATCGCGATGTCGCGGTTACGGAGCTGGCTGCGGGTGTCGCTCACGACGACGCGGAGATCGCCGTCCGCGGTGAGCCGGGTGGAAAGTTTTCGGAGCAGCCACGCGCGGTCGTCCGGAGCGAGCGCACGGGAAGCAGCCACGTTCCACACCACTTCGACGCGCGACGAAGTCTTGTTCACGTGCTGGCCGCCCGCGCCGGAGGCGCGGGAAGCCCTCACGGTCAGCTCACCCGGAGGAATCTCGAAGGCGGAAGGCACGCGCCGCTCGGTCGGGCAGGAGCCCGAACGTCCTCAGTCCTGATCGGGAGTGGCCGGTCCGAGATCTTCGGACTCCGTCACTTCCTGCGGATACGGCTCGTCGCCGAGTCCGGCTTCCTTCCGCCGCTGCTTCTCATCACGCTTGGCGTCCTTCTTCGCCTTGCGGTCCATTTCCTTTCTGCGCTTCTCGAAATCGTAGTTGGGTTTTCTCGCCAATTAAAGAGCCTCCGCTCCGTCCTGTTATTTCAGTGACCGCCGGTGTGAGTGGATAATAACGCCCGCGCGTCATGGCAGGGCGCGCCACCAGGCTACGCTGCCGGCCACATCCAGCCGAACACTCCGGCCGTCAGCATGGCGTATGCGAGCCCGTCGATCACCGAGCGAAACGTGGCTCCCCAGTTCTTCATCCACCAAATCGAGTTCTGAAGAAGGGCGAGGGCGTAGCCCATGAACGCGGCAGTCCCCACGATGCGGAAGACCTGCATGTACTCGGTGCCGCTCATCAGCGTGCGGCTGGCGAGGTAAGCCGCAAAGATCGAGACAACGACGCAGTACACGAACCATTGGGATAAATGGGACCCCATTGACGGAGCAGCGCCGGGCGTCGTGGTCATGATGACGATCGGCCCCTTGTTCCGCTTCTCCACGAAGGCGGGATCCTTCATCGCGGCGGGCGAGTCCGCGTGGGGGGCGGCGTAATCACCGGCCGGAAGATCGAAGCCGCGTATCGCGGCCAGGAACTCGTCCTCTCGCGGCACCTTCCTGATGTCATTCTTGTGGAATGGAATGACCATGTGCAGCAGAAAGCTCGCGAGGAACACGACGACGGCAGAAACCAGGATTGGAAGCCACAGCGACATCAGCGTAACCATGACGCCTCCTTGGAGGGTCGGGTGATTGAGTCCCACACGCGGAGCATTGACCGCCCCGAATAGAACTCGCACGGCCGCCCGGCGCAATCACCGCCGGTCGCAGGATGGCGCCGATGCGCGCACCCTGCGAACGGTCGAGGATTAGTTAGCGCTGCCGCAGAACGTCGATGCGACTGGCGTACAGCTCGTTGTTCTGAGTCTGCTGAGTCTGAACCCTGACGACGTCGCCTTGCCGCAGCGAAGTCACCGAATAACGCTGGTTGTTGTAAATGACCTGTGTGTTGTTGTCCACGCGGATCGTGCCCTGCTGGCCATCCTGGGTGCGGACGTACAGGAGGCCGCGGCTGGCGTCAACCTGCTGGACCTCGACGTCCATTGATTGCTGCCGGTTCTGCTGTCCTCCCATTCCTCCGAGGACACTTCCGAGAATGTTGCCGATCGATCCCATGTTGCTGCAGCCCGTCAAAAGGACCAGGGACATCGCGGCTGCTATCAGCGATCTATTACGCATACGGCCTCCAGGGGCACGAGGGAATTTGTGCCATGCTACAAGGCAATCGGGGTGCCAAACCGGCGGCTTACCGGGAGCGTCGGGGGTGCGGCCTGAAAGGAAGAGCCCCGCGACAGGATAATCCTGCCGCGGGGCCGTCCCTCAAGGAAAGCCGTGCGTTACTGCGCGAAGCCCGTCTGCGGCTCTGGTGCCGGCTGGACCGTAGGCGCTCGCACCCGCGGCGCCTGGCCGAAGCTCATCTGGTACTGGAGGAACACCGCCCGGGCGCCGAACCTGCGCTCGGTGAACTGCGTGAGGTCGGAGTTCGAGACCTTCACGCGGAACAGCTGCATGTTGAACGGGTCGGCGAAGCGCAGAGAGACGCTGCTCTTGTCGCCGTTGAGCTTCTTCCGGACCACGACGTTCGCGAACTGCATGCCCGAGAACTTGAAACCTTCCTGCTGCATCGGAGCGCGATAGAAGTACATCGCCTGGAGGCTGAGGTCGGGACGGATCTGCGTCGTGCCGTTGATGCGCGCCGACCAGGTCACTCCGCCCGAGCCCAGCGATGAGGTCGAGCCGCCGTCGGTCACCATCTTGAAGACGTTGAATCCGGCGAAGCCATTGAACCTCGAGCCGAGCCTGAGCGACCCGTTGACGTCCGTTCCCCAGGAATTGCCCGTGGCCAGGTTCTGGAACTTGATGGATGTCACTTCGCGTCCCTGCACGACGTCGTTCGCATCGATCTCGACCCGGATGATGTCAGTCGTGTGGCGGTAGAATGGCGACAGCTGCAGGGTGCCGGTCTTGAACGTGCGGGTGTAGCCGAGCTCGAACGCGTCGGTATACTCCGGGTTCAGATTCGGATTGCCAATGAAAACGTTCTGCACGTCGAAGAACTGAGGGAACGGGTTCAGCTCCTGCGTGCCGGGCCGGCGTATGCGGCGCGTGTAAGCAGCCTTGAGCTGGGTGGCGTCGCTGAGCTTGTAGTTCGCCACGGCGCTTGGGATAAGGCTGTTGTAGTTGTAGGGGTAATTCTCTTCCGCCAGCTGGAAATCGCGGCTGGCGCGCTCCAAGCGCAATCCGCCCTGCAACTCCCACTTGCCTGCGCCCTGGCTCAGAACGCCATACGCGGCGTGAACCTGCTCGTCGAACTGGAACGAGTTGCTCATTGCGTTGTCGAGCGTCCACGTGCCGGCGCCGGTCGGGTCCCTGAAGATCGAGTAGTCACGGTCCAGCCAGCGGGCTGTTCCTTTGTATCCTGTCTCGAGCTTGGTGCGAGCGGTCAGCGTCCGCGTGTAGTCGACCTGCGCGATCGCCTGCTGCGTCACCGCGTCGAGCTCCGTGAGCTCTCCTTCGCTGCGCGCGTCGCCGGGAATTGAGTGCCGCCACAGCGAATTCTCGTCGTCGTCCTGCGAGCGGTTGAGCCGCAGCTCCGCGCCGAACTCGTGCTTGCGCGGGTCGATCGTGCGTTTGAAGGCAAGCGTGTAATCCGCCACGAAGCCGGTGATCTCGGCGTCGCGAACCCGGTTGTAATTATCGGTCTGGGTGCGGTTGCCGGTCAGCTCGGTGTACGTCATGATCGACGCATCGGTGGCGCCGCGACGGTTGAGCGACAGAATGTTGGAGATGACGTCGCGCTTGTCGCGCTTGAAATCGACGTTGAGGTTGACGTTGTGACCCTGATTGCCGTTCTCGCCGGCGAGGTCCTGCTCGGTGAACGACAGCGGAGCGAACAGCGCCGTGTGGCGCTCACGATCGTTGATTCCGACGACGTTTCTCTCGTCGGCGTTGAAGCCATAGCTCGAGGCCAGCGTGAACCGTCCGGCCTGGTAGCCGACGTTTCCACCGATGTTGTAGCGTTGCTGCGGCGAGCCGTTCACGCTGAATCCGCCGCTGAGGCCGAGATCCACGTTCTCCTTCAGCACGATGTTGATGATTCCAGCCATGCCTTCGGGGTCGTGCCGCGCAGACGGCGTGGGCACCACTTCGATGCGGTCCACGATGTTGGCAGGCAGGCCCTTCAGGTACGCGCCGAGCTGCTCGCCGCGGATCGGAGCCGGGCGGCCGTTGATCTGGATCGCCACGTTCTCGTTGCCGCGCAGGCTGACCTTGCCATCACCGTCCACTTCCACCGAGGGCGTGGCCTGCAGCACTTCGCTCGCGCTGGTCGCGGCGGGCGCGACTTGCTTGGCCGAGTAGCTGTTGCGATCGGGCTCGATGACTACAGCGGAGCGCTCTGCCGCAACCTCGACTGTGGAGAGCTCGACCGCGACGCGCGGAAGCTCGATTCCCGTGATGGTGGTCGAGAGCTTCTCCGGCGTCACGCTGAAGTCGGGTGACGTGCGGGGGCTGAATCCAAGCTGGGTGATGCGGAGGTAGTACGTGCCGGGGCGGAGCCCCTGCACGCGGAACGTTCCGTCATCCTTGGCGATGGCACCGGCAACGAGCGATGAATCGCGCTTGCTGCGAACGGTGATGGTCGCGCCGGAAATGGGCGCCTTGTCCTCCTGCGCCACGACGGTTCCACGAACCTCGCCCGGGCCGACGGGGGGCGGGCCCGCGGGCCGCGCGCCAGCCGGCGGCGTCTGGGCCTGGACCGGAGCAAATGCCACCAGGGTCATCAGGCCGAGGATGGCGACGATTGAGCGATTCATCGGTGTTCTCATGTTGTTGGTAGTGTCGTGCAAAGAGGCATACGCACGGGCGTGCCATCTCGTTGCGAGACCTACGCGCGCCGGTCGCCCGGGTTTCGACGTCCCCTTCCCGGATCCCGGCGACTAACAAGTACTTTATATCATAAAGTACGGAAAGTCAACGCTGATAGAGGGGCCCTGCGGCGCTGTTAGCGGGGAGGAGCCTGCCCGAACGCTCGCTCGAGCGGGGCGATATCGAGCTTCTTCATCTTGAGCATCTGCTCCATCACCCGGTTCCGCTTGCCCGGATCCTGGTCCGACAGCATCTCATGCAGCCTCGTCGGAAATACCTGCCACGAAAGCCCGAACCTGTCCTTCAGCCAGCCGCAGGGTCCTTCCTCGCCGCCGTCGGCGGTGAGCCTGCTCCAGAAATGGTCGATCTCCTCCTGATTGGAGCACGGGACCTGGAAGGAAACGGCTTCATCGAAGTTGAACTGCGGCCCGCCGTTGAGGGCCGTGAACTCCTGACCTCCGATCGAGAACACAACGACCATCACACTGCCGGGCGGCTTTCCGTGCACTTCGGTCCCGGCGTCGGGATACCGCTCGACGCGCACGATTCGTGAATCGGGGAAAATCGAGACGTACAGCTTTGCGGCTTCCTCGGCCTGCGTGTCGAACCACAGGCAGGGTGTGATCTTCCGGGGTCCCATGTGTGCTCCTCATTTGACGTGCGACAGGCTTTCCCGTGGAAGATTACAACCTCTGACATCCGGCGGCATCCTAATGGCGACCAGATCACGGACATCCGCTACGACATGCTGAATTCAACTCGCGGCGGTGGGCAACCGGCCGCTGAAATGAAGCTGTGGCTGGATGCCGACGCTACGCCGCGTGAGGTGAAAGAGATCTGCTTCCGTGCCGCCGCGCGGCTGAAGCTCGAGACGATCCTCGTCGCCAATCAGCGTATCCAGCTCCCGACGGGAAGCGCCTACGTATCCGCCGTGCGCGTGGATGGCGGGCCGGACGTCGCTGACATGTACATCGCCGAGCATGCATCGTCGGGCGATGTCGCGGTGACCGCCGACATCCCGCTTGCCGCTCTGCTCGTCCCGAAGGGGGTGATGGTCATCGACCCGCGCGGGGACGAGTACACGGAAGAGAGCATCGGCGAGCGTCTATCGGTGCGGAACTTCATGGACGGCCTGCGCAGCACCGGCGTGGAGACCGGCGGACACGGCGTCTTCGGCGCGCGGGAGAAGCAGGCGTTCGCGAACGCGCTGGACCGGGCGCTCACCCGGGCTGAGCGCGCCCGGCGATAGGCGCCAGCAGCGCGCGATTTACGGTGCGCGAGGTGATCTCGAACACGAGACTCTCGCGACCGTCGGCCATGCGCGATCCGGCGCGGACGGCGCCGATCTTCTCGGCGGCCCGCTGCGACCGGATGTTGTCGGGCCCGATCAGCAGAACCACCCGGCCGACGAACCTGAACGCATGCTCGAGCATCAACCGCTTCATCTCGCGGTTGTAGTCGCCGCCCCAGTAGTCGCGCGTCAGAAACGTCCAGCCTATCTCGATTTCGCTGGTCTGCGGATCGTAGCCATGATACCGCGACGAGCCGATGATCTTTCCCGTCGCCGCGTCGATCACCGCGAAGGCGCCGCCCGATTGGATGGCCCCGTCGAAGTAGCGGCGGAACTTCTCCTCCGCATGCCGGTCGCTCTCGGGATGCTGCTCCCAGATGAGCGGGTCCGATGCGGCGGCGAGCAAGTCGTCGAAGTCATCGGGTCGAAGCGGGCGCAGCTTCAGCAGATCCCCGCGCAGGGTTGGCTGCAGCTCGAACGACGTCGGCTCAGCTCCCCTTGGCCAGTTCATAAACGGTGGAGCCCGCCTCGACAAACGCCAGCCCCGTCGCCGGCATCGCGAAGTGCTTGAGAGCCGCGCTCTCGACCTTGTCTTCGCCTCCGCCCTTGTTGAGCGCTGCTCGCCGGATGCGCTTGGCCTGCCTCAGCGGAGCCGTGCCCGCGGGGTCCAGCGCGAACACCTCGGATGAATCGAAGCGGTTGAGGAAGTCCACGATGTAGTTGAACGACCTCTCCATGTACGCCCCGGATTCCCGCTCACCGAGATCCCAGCGGCTGTTCTCCGATATCATCTGGAAGATTCGCTGCCAGCCGTCGGAGTCGGCGACGCGGACCATGCCGCGGAAGATCCGGCGATTCGTCGGCGTGCTGAAGATCGTGGGGCTGAGTATCCTGTCCAGGTGCGCGTCCGAGTGCTCGTGATCGCGGAGTATCACTTCGCGGGCAAGGCGGGAGAACTTCTCGCCCAGGTGCATCTCGAACCGGCTCTCCCAGTAGCTGTGGCCGATCGCGCTGGTCGTGGACGTGACAGTGAGCTGTCTCGGAACGAAATAGTTGTGCGCCACCGAGTCCGCGGCGAGATGGGCGAGGTAGCCGAGCGCGAAGCTGCGCACGGGGTCGTTCCGGGCGCGCTCGTGGATCTCGAGTCCGACCTTCCAGGAGTGGCAGTGCCGGCCGGCGAGCGCGTACTTCTTGGCCATGCTGGTATCGGCGGCGATGGACCCGTACAGAAAATCGTGCGGGAACGCCGAGATTAGCGCCGCGATGTTGCCGGGCACCAGGTGAAGTGACTTTAGAAGCGCCTCGCCGAGGAAGATGTGCGTGCCCGGAGTCCAGGCGTACGCAACTTCGGGCGTCAGTGCGACGAAGGCGATTGCCGCGAAGGCGGCAATCGCCCAGGCCGGGAGACGAACTTTAGATCCCGATCCGCTTGCGCTGCCGGCGGATGGCTTTGCGGAGATCACGCGCTTCGTGCTCGACCGTCTCGCTGATGGCTTCGCGCGCTGCATCCACGTAATCACGCACAGTATCCGTCACATCGTCCAGTGCCGGAAGCCTGTCGAGCATGGGCTCCGCATGCTCGCGGGCCCAGCGCGCCCCGCGAACCGCGCTCTTCCGCGCGCTGCGCGCGTAGGGCGGGATCGCGTCGCCGGCCCAGCTGGCTCCGGCCAATCCCATCGCGCCGCCCCACTTGGCGCCGCGCCCCACCGCGTCCATCAGCGGCATGACCGGGCGCTTGCCGCCTGGTCCCTTGCGAACCAGCAGCGCGATCCCCGCGCCGATCGCGACTCCGATGACCGCCGCGGTCAGGAGATCGAACTGCTCCTCGCGATCTTCGTTGAAGTCATCCACGGGGGCGGATGCGCGGCGTTTCTGGCCGGCCGTCGGCCCCTTGGTTTCCGATGATGCCACCATTGTCCAGCCCCTCCTCGTCAAAAGACTCGTCTGCAAAAGAATCGTCCAGCGCATCGCCGACGCGCTCTACCGCCTCCACCAGGCCGGGGTCACGCAGCCGGTCGCGTCGCTTCTTGCGGGCGCGGCCGCGGGCGAACGTCGCCGCTCCTGTGCCGACACCCTTGATCGTCGAGACCGAAGCCACGAACACCGCTTCGATCTCCTCCTGCGCTACCTCGAGCAGGGCGTTCAGCTCGTTTATCCTGTCCTCGGCCAGCTCCGCCGCCTTGAGCACCTTCTGGTTCGTGGAAGCGATGGTCTGGTTCACCTGCTGCACGTCCACGCGAAGCGCGGTCGTGATGTAATCGAGATTGTCCGTGATCGAGCTCGCATGCCGCATCAGCGGATTGATGTCGCCGTAAATCCGGTCCAGCGTGTCGCTGATCTTCTTGTGGGTCTTCCTGACGTTCAGCGCCGCCGGTATCAGCGCCGCGGAGAGCATGAGGAACGTGATGGTGAGAACACCGCTCGCGATGCTCGTCATGCGGTCCCACCAGGTCGGGTCTTCGGCGACCTGCTTGGTGAAGATCGTGTCGGGCATGGCGGCGGCCGTCTGCGCCACCAAATCGATCAGTGCAACGGTCCAGGTGCTCACGCGCACGATGTGTGCAAGGGAAGGGCCA
>DATLBG010000034.1:0-5026 GCA_035527035.1 Gemmatimonadaceae bacterium
ACGGTCGCGCGCGGGACGTTGCTCCCCTCCGCTCCGCCCGCGCCCTGCGCCGTACCGGCGTCGAGCACGCGGATCGGAATCTCCTGTCCGACCGCGATCTCCGCCTTTCTATTGTTGAGCGTCACGATGCTCGGCTCCGCCTGCAGATCCGCCAGACGCACTTCCTGCAGCGCGTCGAGGAACGCCGTGAGCGAGAACTTGCCGAGCGCGGTCGAGAAGACCAGCGACAGCGCCGGGTTCGTCACGCGGGAATTAGCGTTCGCGATCGCCGACAGCGCGTTGCCGCCGAGGAGGATGCGGTCGCCCTGCACGGGCGTGCCTCCGCCGAGCGCGTCCGGCACTCCGTCGCCGTCGGTGTCAACGGGCGTGAGAGTGGTCGGGTCGGTGCGCTTCACCAGCTGCGTGAAGAACTGGTCGCGAGTGCCGATGTCGTACGACAGCCCGATGTCTTCGATGTCCGAGCGGTTGACGAAGATGATCTTCGCCTTGATCGCGACCTGCGGCGTGCGGATGTCGAGGTTCCTGAGATAATCCAGGATCCCGCCCATCCGGGACGCCGACTCCGTGATGAGCAGCGAGTTGGTGAATGTGTCGGCGACGACCGCGCCGCGAGCGACGCAGCTCGTGTTCATGTTCTGCCCCGCGGCCTGCGGCACGGCGCTTCCCGGCTGGCAGTCGCGCGCGAGCATCTGCCTGAGCGTGCCGGCGAGGCCGGCCGCGTTGGCGTAGTTCACCGGAACCATGCGCGTGACCATCGGCTCGACCGACTGCTTGTTCTGGATGTTGGCGTAGCTGTCCACCGTGATGATTCCGGTGACGGCGTCCTCCGCGGCCGCGAGCCCCTGCCCCTCGAGGATCGCGCGCAGCGCGACGTCCCACGGCTGGTTGCGGATCTCGGCGGTAACGGTGCCCGAGACGTCCTTACCCACGACGATCGTGCGGCCGGCGAAGGTCGCGAACGCCGCGATCACGTCGCGGATGTCGGCGTCCTGGTACGTCACGGTGATGCGCGGCTGCTGGGACTGCTGCGCTACCGGCGTCATGCGCATCTCGGGCTCCGGCTCGGCTTCGCGCGCGACCTGGCGCGTAGCCGCGGCCGACGAGGAATGCCACGCTTCGAAGGCGGACGTGCCGCCGTCAACGCTGACGCGGACCTCGCTGGCCGAGCGCTTCACGTCGTACGGATGCTCGCCGTCGAGCTCGATCACGACGCGAACGACGTCGGTCTTGAACTGCGAGTAACGGATGTTGGTGATGCCCCCGCGCGCCACGCGGTCATAGCTCCCGCTCATGTCGAGACGGGCGCCGTTGAGATCGATGACGAGGCGATGGGGCGAGCCGAGCGTGAAGTCGCTGACGGATATCTCCGACGTTACGCCGATGACGACCTCGGCGCGGCCGGTGGACGGCACGACGCTCAGCGACGTCACCCCTGCAGGATCGACGACGTGTCCGGCCGACGCCCATCCGGCCAGTGCCAGTATCAAACCAGGCGCGAGAATGCGGCGGACGGCGATCATGGCGTGGTCACCCGTGTGGTGTCGTTCATTGTTAGCGTCTCCTGACGGCTCAACCCGAATTCCTGTATGGTGAACGTCACGGATCTCGGCTGGATCGCCGCGACGCGCATGCGTCCCAGAGTCTGTCCTACTTTCACGCGGTACTGCTCTTTGGACGTGAGATCCCTCAAAACGGCAACAGAATTTCTTCCGTTCGGATCGTACGCAATGGCCGCGAGCCGCAGATCGATCAGCAGCGGGCGGAGGTCGGAGGTGGCGAGCAGCGACGCGAACGGGTCCCTGCGACCGGCCGGGCTGTACTCGAACACCTCGCGATAGATCGTGTGCTCCTGCGGCGTCGCCGGGGCGGGAGCGGAAGTGGCCGCGGGCGATGTCGCCTGGGCGGCGGCCGTCGAAGACAGCAACATCATGGCGAGCAGCAGCGATCTCATGGCGTTGCGACCTCTTCATCGGTAGCGCGCGAAGCGGTGGCCGCGTCCTCAGGACGGACCTTCGCCACGTACGTCTGTATCTGGAAGTTCGAGTCGAGGATCGACTGGCCCGGGCGGGGGCGCCGGGCCTGGCCCTGTCCCGTGAGCTGGAACGGCTTCATCTCGAGCGCAACCGGCGCCACGATCCGCTGCAGTGACCCGACATTGCTCAGGAATCTGCCGAGCTCGTGGTAGCCGCCGATCACGGAGATCTTGTACCGGTGTGTATCGAAGTCGTCGCCGGGAATGACCGGCATCGGCTCGACGGAAGCGAGATCGAGACCGACTCGCCGCGCGGCGGTCGAGACTTCCTCGAGCAGGCCGGGGACTTCGTTCCTGGTGGGGACCAGACGCGTCATCACCTTGAGCGCTTCCCTGTCGCGCGCCACCGACGCGCGCAGCGAGTCCACGCTGCCGCGGGCCAGATCCGTGCGTGCCTGCTTGTTCGCCGCCTCGAGCGAATCCACGCGCAGCTCGAGCGCCGAGAGAGTAGTCGCTTTCGGCGAGTGCATGAAGTACCAGTACGCGCCGAGGAGAGCGAACGCGACGATCGCGATGCCGATGAGCGTTTGCTCCCGCTTGGTGAGATTGTCGCCGATAGCCATGGCTACGGAACCCTCACGGACAGGGGGAGCGTTCGGATCTCTTCCGCCGGCGGCCGCTCGGAAGAAGCGTCGAGCTGGAACTCGGTCACTTCCTTGCCGGCACTGGTGACGAGATCGGATCGCGCGAGATTGACGTTCTGGACGAACGGGGACGACTCGAGATCGCGCATGAGGCGCGTCAGAGCCTGTATGTCCACGGTGTGTCCGATAATCCTGAATTGCGTCGTGCGGTTACCCACGGCCACCGCCTTCTCGCGCCGCGCCTTTTCGAGCCGCGCGCGGCCGGCAGGAGTATTCGCGTCCCGCTGCAGCGCGACGATCTCCGAGTCCGGAGCGGCCGCGCTCGGCGGAGAGCTCGTCTGGGCGACCGAAGTGAGCCACGTGTACGCGGGCATCACGCGGCTGATCTCCTCGAGGATGTGCGACCACATGAAGCGGGTGTCGTCGATCGACTGAATCACCGCGAGCTGGCGCAACACCGCGTCGCGCTCGGTCTCGGCGGCGATGCGGGCCCGCAGCACCGTGGCGAAGCGAGCCGAATCCTGAATCGCCGTGCGCTCGCGCTCCGCGAGCGCGCTGCTCTTCCTTGCCTGGCCCGTGAACATGAACGCGCCGAGGGCAGCCGCGACGATCACCGCGGCGATGGCCGCGACGAGGAACTTGTCCTTGACGCGCTCACCGACCGAGCCGAGCATGTCCTTCGGATTGAAGCCGCCGCCGGACGACGAGGTCCTGCGCTTGGCGCCTGGAAGCAGGTTGATCTGAATCATTTCGTCGTAATCCTCAGCGGGTCCGGAGCGCGAGACCCACGGGCAGCATCAACAGTGGCGCCACTTCGTCCACCACGAGCGCGTCGAGCGCGCCGGTGCGGATCCGAAGGTTCGCGAGCGGATTGGCCTGCTCCACCGGAACCCGCATGCGCCTTCCCAGAACGTCGTTGAGCCCCGGTGTCCGCGCGCCACCGCCGCAGGTGTACACCGAGCGGAGCGTAGTGCCGGCCTTGGCGGTGGAGAGAAGAAACGCGACCGCGCGCTCTACGCCAACCGCGATCTCCTCGACTCGCGCGTCGAGGACCGCGTCGACGTGCGGCGAGCGATCGTAGCCGGTGACCAGCGCGTTCGCGTCTTCCGACGTGAGGCCGCGCTCGCGCTGAATGTCCTCTCTCAGCCTGCGCGTGCCGACCGCGATGTCGCGGGTCAGCACCGGGATCCCGTCGTCCAGCACGTTGATATTGGTCACTTCGTGCCCGATGTTCACCAGCGCGACGATGCCGTTCATAGCGTCGGGGTAGTTGAGCTCGAATGCGTTGTGCAGCGCGAACGCGTCCACGTCCACGATGGACGGCGCCAGCCCTGCTTCGCTGAGCAGCCGCAGCTTCGCCTCGACCAGATCCCGCTTGGCCGCGACGAGCAGCACGCTCATCTGCGCGTTGCCTTCGTCGTACGGATCCAGGATCTGGAAGTCGAGCTCGACAGCGTCCATGTCGTCGAAGGGAACGTGCTGCTGCGCTTCCCAGCGCATTACCTCGCGCGCCTCGCGCTCGTTCGCCCGCTCGGCCTGGATCTTCTTGACGATGACGTCGCGGCCGCCGACGGCGGTAACGACTTCCTTGGTCTTTACCCCCGCCATCTCGAGGCAGCTGCGAATCGCCTCGGCCACGATCCCCGGGTCCATGACCTCGCCTTCAACGATCGCGTCGGCGGAAAGCGGTGCGATTCCGACCTTGACCAGCTCCGGGTCACCCTTGGAGTGGTCAATGACGACTGCTTTGATCAGGCCGGACCCGATATCGAGCCCTACGGTCGGCTTACGACGGCCGAGAAGCGCCATGCTGTCCTGGTGGAGGTTCGCTAAAGTCTGGCCGCCTGCCACCTTTGTCAACAAAAACTTTAAGTGGCGCGCCTTAAACGATGCTCTTGCTTCTGTTTGCGCGGAACCGGCCGGCTGATTTTCGGGCCAGGCTCACGCGGCCTTTCAACCAGCAAAACGATTGGGAACGGCGGAGGTAACAGATTTGGGGGCTCCGTCAGTGGAGCTCCACCCATGATCTCGCAACGGGCTCCACGCGCGGGCCGGCAGAGTCGGTGACCTGGCGCACGTTGAGGGCGGTGCGTCGGCGCGCGTTGTCGACGTTGGATTCGGACATGACCCAGAACGTCCGCTCTCCCAGTCGGACAGTAGTCACGACCGAGCTGTCGCTCCCGGCGCGAACGACCCGGTTGCGCGACTGGCCGGGATAGAGAGCGCTGTTGGTGGAGTCCCAAGCCGACACCGATGACCACAGTCCGTGCTCGCTCGCCGCGAAGGCGCGCTGACGGGCAATGGACGCGGATGCGACGGAGTGCTCCAGCGTCACGGCGACGTGCGTAGCGACGATGAGCGCGCCGATGAGAACGACAGCGAGGATGGACAACACCAGGGCGAACCCGCG
>DATLBG010000035.1:0-11902 GCA_035527035.1 Gemmatimonadaceae bacterium
GGGCAGGGCGGGGAAGAGATCGTCATAGGAGTCGCTCCCGCTGCTGCCGGCACGCTGGTGACGGGGTCGTCCTATCTGTTCGACCAGCAGGTGGCCCGCTTCTTCGCGACGCTCCCGCCGGCAGCGACGGCGCCCGACGCCGCGAAGCAGGTGGCGCATCCATGACGGCTCCGTTCGTGGTCGAGCTGCGGAGCCGTCCCGGCGTGAGCGTGCTGCCGCAGCGCGGCGGCGACACCGAAGCCGCGATGCTGCATCTCCGCGTCGAGATGCCCGAGGTGTGGGACGTGGCGCGAATCGACGCGTCGCCCGAGGAGCCCGTTCTGGCGGTCAAGGTTCACGCCCTTGCGGCGCTGTATCCGAAGGCGAACTCGCACGACGATTTCGTGATCAAGCTCAGGGGCCTCGAGATATTCGACGAGAGCCAGTCGCTCGCCGACGCGGGCGCGCGCGACGGCTCGATATTCCTCGTCACGCACCGCAGAAGACGCCCGGTACGCAGCTGAGCCAGCCGCGCGTCGCGTTCGTCTCCCACTCCGACTGCGGGCGACACGACACGGGGTGGGGACACCCCGAGCATACCGGCAGGCTGCGCGCGATAACGCGCGAGCTTCGCAACGAGCCGGAGCTGTTCCACGCAATGAGGCACGTCGAGTCCCGCCACGCGTCGGTCGAGGAGCTCGCGCTGGCGCACGATGCCGCCTACATCGCGTCGATCGAGCGGATGAGCGGTGCCGGCGGCGGACGGTATGACGCCGACACCTTCGTCAGCGAAGGCTCGTGGGACGCCGCGCGTGCCGCGGCCGGCTCGGTGCTCGACGCCGTCGATCTCGCGCTCGCCGGCGAGGTGCCGAGGTCGTTTTGTGCGGTGCGCCCGCCGGGCCACCACGCCGTCTACGACCGGGCGATGGGCTTCTGCATCTTCGGATCGGTTGCGATCGGCGCCCGATACGCGAGGCAGAAGCACCACATGGACAGGGTGCTCATCATCGATTGGGACGTGCATCATGGCAACGGCACGCAGGCGCTCACGGAAAGCGATGCGGGAATCCATTTCATCTCCATGCATCAGTGGCCCTGGTATCCCGGCACCGGCGCGGCCGAGGACCGCGGTCCGCACCGCAACGTCTGGAACGTGCCGATGGCCGGCGGGCTTGCGCCCGCTGCGTACATGGACGCGCTGCGCGGCGCCGTGGACTCCGCGACCCGCGGGTTCACTCCGGACCTCGTCATGATATCGGCCGGATTCGATTGCCTGGCCGGTGATCCGCTCGGTGGCTTTACGCTGGAATCCGAACACCTGAGCGATTTAACCGCATGGGTCATCGAGCGCGCGGATGACTGGTGCGGCGGGCGGGTCGTGAGCGCGCTCGAGGGTGGTTACGCGCCGGAGCGTGTTGCGACCGCCGCGGTCGCTCATCTCAAGGCTCTGGCGGCATAACGGACGCAGGTTCTACTGGCCGCCCGTCAACGCCAGGCAGTACACTTAGCTCGAATGAACGCCCCCACACAAACCCGATCCCAGGCGGCCGGACCAGCGGCGACCGTGCCTTCGCTGCGCGCGGTATCCCTGGATCAATCCGGCAAGCTCGCCCCACTCGGCTCCGCTGACGAGATTCGCGCGGCGCTCGCGTCGGCCTCGCCGTCCATCTGGGTGGACGTCGATATAAGCGATCCGGGCGAGGCCGCAATGCTGGCCGACGTCTTCGACTTCCACCCCGTATCCATCGAAGAGGCGAAGAATCCGGAAACGCGTGTGAAGGTCGAGGAGTTCGACAAGTATCTGTTCGTGATCGTCAGGACGGTGGCATTCGAGGAGCAGACGGAGGACGATCCTTACGATCTCGAGACAGTCAACCTCGCTTGCTTCCTGGGATCGAATTACCTGGTCACCGCGCGGTGCGGGCCGACTTCGGCGCTGGACGAAGTGATCCGCATGGCGGCGGCAAAGCCGCACCTGCTGGCGACCGGACCGGCGAGGGTGCTGCACCTCGTGCTCAACGAGGCGGTAGACGAATTCTTCCCCATTCTCGATCACATCGAGCTGTTTCTCGACGAGCTGGAGGAGCGCGTCTTCGGCAACTACGATCAGGCCACCCTCCGCGACATCTTCAGCGTCAAGCGGCTGGTGCTGACCCTGCGCCGCCACCTCGCTCCGGAGCGCGATGTTTTTACGATTCTGGCCAACCGGCCCAGCGCATTTCTCGCGGCGGACACGCAGCGCTACTTCCGCGACAGCTACGACAAGGTCCTGCGCATCAACGACGCGCTGGAGACGTACCGTGAGCTGCTGAGCAATACGCTCGAGAGCTATCTCATGCAGATCTCCAACCGGCTCGGCAACGTCACGAAGACCCTCAGTGTCGTAGCTACGATCAGTGTTCCGTTCGTCGTGGTTAGCGGAATGTGGGGCATGAACGTACACGTCCCCTTCGCAGACGCACCGCACGGATTCTGGACTCTGCTGGTGCTGCAGCTCGGGCTCGGCCTCCTTCTACTGGCAGGGTTGAGATGGCGCAGAATCCTGTAGGCTCGCTGCAGCTCTTCGGCATAATCGCCGCCGACCCCGGCGCCCGGACCCCCGCGCCCGACACCATGCTCGTGCCTTTTCGCGCGATCGCCGCGCTCGTGGCGCCGGCGGCGTACCAGCGCGCGGCGCTGGACGAGGAGCGGATCCAGTCGTACGCGCAGGTCGTGGAAGAGGCGTATCGGTTCGCCCCGATCCTGCCGGCTCCGCCCGGCACCGTGTTCCGGTCACGCTCCGCGCTGGGCCGCTGGCTGGAGCTGCACTACGTCACGCTCACGGACGCGCTGGCCATCGTGGACGGAAGCAGCGCGGCACGGGTGACCATTCGCCTGAACGAAGCGCCCGGGAACGATGAGACCGTGCGCGAGTGGCACCTCGTCGCGACCGAGATCATGCGCACGCTGCGCGGTCAGGCGTCGGCACTCACGATTCTGGAGCTGCCTGCCGGCGACCCCAAGGTCATCGGCGTAGGCTCGTTCCTGATAGAGCGTGAGCGATGGGCATCGTTCGAGACGACCGTGCAGGCCGAGGACGCCCGTCATCCGAGTCTGGACTTCGCGATCACCGGGCCTTGGCCGCCGTATGACTTCGTGAAGATGCAGTTCACCAGCTGATGTTCTGTCCGTCGTGCGGTCACTGGAACAGGGGCGAAGCGCCGCGCTGCACGCAATGCAGCGAGATACTGCCGCCGGTCCTCCGCAAGTCGGACGCGCCGCCGGACCCGGAGATCACGACGCTGCGCCGCGTGACCGGCGGCCGCTACGCGATCACTCACCGGCTGGGCGGTGGAGGAATGGCCAACGTTTACTACGGCATCCATCTCGCGCTCGACAGGCCGGTGGTGGTGAAGATGCTTCACCCGCATCTGGCGCGGGATCCGGAGATGCGTGAGCGGTTCCGTCGCGAGGCCGAGTCGGCGTCCCAGCTCGTGCATCCCCACGTCTGTCCGATCATCGATTATGGAACCGCGTCCGAGATGGTGTACCTCGTCATGCCGTACCTGGCTCGCGGAACGCTCGGGGACAGAATCTCGGAGCACCGCGCGCTCACGCCGGACGCGGTGGCCGCCGTGGCGACCCAGGTTGCGTGCGCGCTCGATTACGCGCACCGGCACGGCATCGTCCATCGCGACATCAAGCCCGACAACATCATGTTCGACGAGGACGAGCACGCGATGGTTACCGATTTCGGCATCGCGACCGCACACTTCCGCAGCCGCGTGACAGGCACGGGGAACGTGATGGGCACGCCTCACTACATGTCCCCGGAGCAGGTGCGCGGCCGCATACTGGACGGCCGCAGCGACCTCTACACGGTCGGCGTGGTCATGTACGAATCGCTGCTTGGCTTCCCGCCATTCGACGGCGCCGACGTTTACTCCATCAGCTACAAGCACGTGCACGAGACTGCCGTGTCGCCCGAGGTGGTCGATTCCAGAATCCCGGCGGCGCTCGCGGCGATCGTGATGCGGTGCCTGGCGAAATCCCCGGCCGATCGCTTTGCCAGGGGCCACGAGCTGGCGGATGCGCTGCTAGGCTGGCTGCCCGGCGGCGATTCGATCGCATCGGTCCGCGCCGCGCGGATCGCCCGCCGCCCTACGCCGGCCGGCGTCTTCTAGTGCGCGTGGAGCATGAGATCCTCACGCTCCACACTCGTGATCCTTTCGTAATTGCGCGCGGCGCCTACGCGGAGCACGTGAACGTGCTCGTGCGATTGATTGGCGACGACGGCGCGATGGGACTTGGCGAGGCGGCGCCGAACGCGTATTACGGGGAAACGCCGGCGACCGCAGTCGAGGCGCTCGCCCGCGCGGCACCGCTGCTGGCTGACGCTACGGACAACCTGGAAGCGATCGAGGATGAGCTGCGCGCGCGCTTTCCGGAGGCGCGATCCGCGACGGCGGCGCTGAGCGTGGCCCTGCACGATCTAGCCGGCAGGCGCGCCGGCCTTCCGGTACATGAGCTCTGGGGGCTGGATCCGGCCGAAGCTCCGCTGTCCAGCTTCACCATCCCGATCGCCGACGAGTCGGTGCTGTTCGAGAGGGTCGCCCGCGCGGAGGAGTACCCGATACTCAAGATCAAGCTCGGCAGCGGCAGCGAGCTGCGTGTTCTCGAGGTCGTCCGGCGGGCGGCGCCCCACAAGACGCTGCGCGTGGATGCAAACGCTGCCTGGTCGCGCGAGCATGCCGCCCTTATGCTCCCCGTGCTCGCGGACCACGGAGTCGAGCTGTTGGAGCAGCCTCTCGCGGCGGAAGACCTCGAAGGACTCGGCGAGCTGCAGTCACGCACCACCATTCCGGTCGTGGCCGATGAATCGTGCCGCGTGTCGGACGACGTCGCGCGCCTCGCGGGCGTTGTAGCGGGGATCAACATCAAGCTCGCCAAGTGCGGAGGGCTGGTCGAAGCGATGCGAATGGTGCGAGCCGCGCGGGCCGCGAACATGCGCGTGATGGCCGGCTGCATGATCGAGTCGAGCGTGGGCATTTCCGGGATCGCGCAGCTCGCTCCTCTGCTCGATTACGCCGATCTCGACGGCGCGGCCCTGCTGGCGGACGATCCGTTCACGGGCGTGTCGATCGCCGGCGGGCGGATCGAGTTCCCGGCGGCGGCTGGAACCGGCGCGCGGAGGCGGGACAGCGCGTGACTCCGGAGGAATCGGGCGGCGTGCTGATCGAGGTAGCGCTGCCGCTGCCGCTGTTTCAGACCTTCACGTATCTCGCGGATGATTCGCTGGCCCACCCGGTCGTGGTCGGCTCGCGCGTGGTGGTCCCGTTCCGGCAGCGACGGCAGATCGGCATCTGCGTGCGCGTCGGCGCGGACCGGAAGCCCGGTACGCGAATAAAGCGGGTGCTCGACGCGCCGGACGCGGAGCCGGTCGTGGCGCCCGACCTCGTCTCGCTGTGCAACTGGATTGCCGAGTATTACGTGACGCCGCCGGGCGTCGCCCTGAGACTGGCGCTTCCGGTGCTGCTGACCGGCGCCGATGCGCCCCGGCCGAAGCCGCGGACCCGGCGGATCCTGAGAATCGCCGGCGAGCCGCCTTCGCTCATCGAGCGCGACTCAATCTTTGGCCGCGCAAAGCAGCAACGGGCGCTGTTCGAGGCGATCGAATCGCTGGGAGGCTCGACGACCGCCGAGCACCTGCGCGATCAGCTGGGCTTCTCGCCCGCGGTGATATCCGGTCTGGAGAAGCGGGGACTCGTCGCGTCCGAGGACGAGGTGGTCGCTCGCGATCCGTTTCTCTCTCGACCTATCGTGCCAGCGCCGGATCTTTCGCCCACGGCCGCCCAGCAGCATGCGATCGATGCGACTTCAGCCGCCGCCGGCGGAGAGACCTTTCTGCTGCACGGAATCACCGGCAGCGGAAAGACTCTCGTGTACATCGAGCTGCTCCGCGCCGTGCTCGAAAGAGGGAAGTCCGCCATCGTGCTCGTGCCGGAGATAGCGCTCACGCCGCAGGCGGTGGACCGGTTCCGCGGCGCGTTCGGCGACTCCATCGCGGTGCTGCACTCCGCGCTGAGCGACGGAGAACGGTACGACGCGTGGCTGGCGCTGAAGCGCGGCGAAAAGCGCATCGCGGTCGGCGCGAGGTCGGCGGTGTTCGCGCCTGTCAGCGATCTCGGCGCGATCATCGTGGACGAAGAGCACGAGGCCAGCTACAAGCAGGGAGAGGCGCCGAGGTACCACGCGCGCGAGGTCGCGATCATGCGCGCGCACGCCGCCGGGGCGGTGGTAGTGCTCGGCTCGGCGACGCCGTCGCTCGAGAGCTGGGTGAACGCGGAGGCGGGGAAGTACGCGCTGCTCCGCCTCCCCGAGCGCGTTGCGGGAGGAAAGCTGCCGGCAGTCGAAATCGTAAACCTCCGGCGCAGGTTCTCAGGATCGAACGCGTCGGGCCCCGCGCCCGCGTCGGACTACGACCGCACCATCAGCACGGAGCTGGACGAAGCGCTCGTTTCGCGCCTCGCTCGGAAGGAGCAGAGCATCCTGCTGCTCAACCGGCGCGGTTACGCGTCGTTCGTGCAATGCGACGAGTGCGGTTACGTGGCCACTTGTCCCAACTGCTCGATCACGCTGACCCACCACCGCACTCCGGAGCGCCTGGTGTGTCACTACTGTCTGCATCAGGAGGATCCGGCCGCGAAGTGCGGCAGGTGCGGCGGGAGCACGCTGCGCCAGAGGGGAGTCGGCACGCAGCGCGTGGAGCGGCTTCTCGGCGAGCGGTTTCCCGCCGCCGGAATCGCGCGGATGGACGTGGACACTACGAGCGGAAAGTGGGCGCACGTCGAGATACTCGACCGTGTAGCATCCGGCGAGGTGGACATTCTGCTCGGAACGCAGATGATCGCGAAGGGTCTCGACTTCGCGAACGTCACGTTGGTCGGCGTGGTGGACGCCGACGTCGGCATAAACCTCCCGGACTTCCGCGCGTCGGAGCGGTGCTTCCAACTGCTCAGCCAGGTAGCCGGCCGCGCCGGGCGCGGCCCGAAAGGCGGGAGCGTGATCATCCAGACCAGAGTGCCCGAGCATCACGCCGTCGTCCACGCCCTGACCCACGACTACGACGCATTCGTCGCCGCCGAGATCGATGGACGGAGGGAACCGGCGTACCCGCCGTTCGTGCGGCTCGCGAACATCGTGTTCAGCGCGGTTGAAGAAGACGCAGCCATGGAGCTGGCCGTCTCCGCCGGCGAATGGATGTCGCAGCTACTGGTCGCGGGACAGGTCGAGGGCATCACCCTCGTCGGCCCCGCGCCGTGCCCGATCGAGCGGATCAAGAACCGGTACCGGTGGCACTTGCTGCTTAAATCCTCGCAGCCCGGAACGCTGACCCGCGCGCTGAGGTTCTTCGCGGAGCGCTACGACCCTTCTACTGCGACGGCTCAGAGGCGGATCACGATCGACCGCGATCCCGTGTCACTACTTTAATCCCGCCCCTACTTTACACGTGCAGCACCACGAGAGCCGAGGCCAAGCTGAACGAGATCACTGAGCGGTTCATGCGCGACATAGCGTCATCAGTCCCTGCCGAGACTGTCTCGGAAGTGCGGCTGTTTCCCGCCATACGGCAGGGGCTCGTCGAGACCGGCGTTGCCGTCGTGGCGGCGCACCCCGACGCCAACGCCGAAATCACGCCAGACCGGCACACCGTGTACACGGCGCGCTACCGGTTGGCGCTGAAGGGGGCCGAGCGGGGGAAGTGGGAGTTCGAGATCCGCGCCGACGCGGACGCGCCGCTGCCGACGGTGGACGCGGTGGTCGACGGCGTGATGCGCCGCGCGGGGGAGGCTTTCGAGCCGGAGCGGATCTCGGCGAGCGCCTTCCGCAGCATCCTGGCGGCCCCGGCCGGGTAACGTCCGGGCCCACTTGCCCCGCGGAGTCCGCGGTGACTTACGTAGCGGCTCTTACGTTCGCCAGCAGCGCGGCGGACGGCACCGGCTTCAGCAGCACGGCCGCGCACCCCGCTCTCGTGCACCGCTCGTGCGTATCGTCGTCGGAATGGCCGGTGAGCGCGATGATGTGAGGCACCGTCACTCCGCATTCGCGCCAGCGCCGGATAATCTCGAGACCATCCTCACCCTGTCCGAGCGACAGGTCGAGGAGGACGACCCGGGGCTCGTCGTGAACTCCCACCTGGACGGCTTCGGCGATGCTCGCCGCCGCGCTCACGCGGTAGCCGTTGTGCTCGAAGAGGATCGTCATCGCGTCGGCGACGTCGGCGTTGTCTTCGACGATCAGCAGGTGCGGGCGGGAGCCGCGTTCGCCGTCAGAGCGCGAGATACGAGCTCGGAAGTGAGAAGAAAAAGCGGCTGCCATTGCCGGGCGCGCTCTCGAGCCAGATGCGACCGCCGTGGACCTCCACGAGCTGGCGGGCGATCGGGAGTCCAAGGCCCGTCCCATGGTGGGCGCGTGATGGAGAAGCGTCCACCTGAGCAAACTCACGGAAGATCAGCTCGTGGTGCTCGGGCGCGATCCCGACGCCCGTGTCCCCGATCTCGATCACCAGCTCGGCACTGCCCTCGTGCTTCGCCATGCGCCCGGTGACCCAGATCCGCCCGCCCGGCGAAGTGAATGCGATGGCGTTGCCCAGGAGGTTTCCGAGGATGTGCGCGATTTTCTGTCTGTCCGCGCGGAGCAGGGGCACGCTGTCTTCGACGGCTGTGGAGAATTCGATGTCCTTCCGCGCGAGCAGCGACGTGTTGAGGATGCGCTGCTGGTCGATCAGGTCGTCGAGCGCGAACTCGCTGATCACCAGATCCAGCTGATTGGCAGAGCCCTTGGCGTACGTCAGGATCTCGTTGACCATGTTCAGCACCTGCCGACCACCGGTGATGATTCCGTCGATGCTCTTTCGCTGCTGGTCGTTGACCTCGCCCAGCATCCCGTCGCGCAGAATCTCCGCGTGCGTCACGATGGCCGTCAGCGGCGTCCGCAGGTCGTGGGAGATGTTGGACAGGAACTGGGTCTTGAGCGAGTCGCGCACGCGCAGCTCGTTGATGAGCCGCATCGCCTCGAGACTCTGGTTCTCGAGCGCGTTCAGGTGCAGGTCCCACGCCGAGTTTTTGTCGAGTTCCGTCACACCCCTATCGCCCGAATTCATCGTCACCCAATAGTAGGGCTTGCCGCCAAAGCCGCCAGATGCTCGTCGCCGCCATCCTCGATGGCTTCCACGAGCTGCTGCCGCCTGAGCAGCGACCAGTAGCGGCCGCCCCGTGCGAGCAGCTCGGAGTGACGGCCGTGCTCCACGGCGCGGCCGCCATCCAGCACGACGATGTGATCGGCGTCGCGCAGGGCGCTCACCCGATGGGACGCGATCAACGAGGTGCGCGCTTCCCTGACAGATCGCAGAGCGCCAAGAATGTCAGCTTCCGTGCGCGTGTCTACGGCTGATAGCGCGTCGTCGAGGAGCAGCACCGAGGGGCGCCGCGCCAGCGCGCGCGCCAATGCCACGCGCTGCTTCTGCCCGCCGGACAGGTTGATGCCCCGCTCTCCGAGCATTGTCTGGTATCGCGCCGGGAAATCGGAAACGGTTTCTGACAGCTGCGCGGTGGCGGCGGCTTCCATCCAATCCCGCTCCGCGCGCGCCCCGTATGCGAGGTTGGACGCGATGGTGTCGCTGAACAGAAGGCTTTCCTGCGTCACATAGCCGATCGCGGCCCGGAGCTCGACGAGCTCGAGCTCGGTCAATGGAATTCCGTCAAGGAGAATCTCGCCCTCCTGCGGATCGTGCAGCCGCGGCAGGAGATCCATGAGCGCGCTCTTCCCGCTGCCGGTGGCGCCCGCGATACCCACCGTCTGCCCGGGCTCACAGACGAAGCTCACGTCGCGCAGCACCCAGCGAGGGTCTGCTCCGTCCGCAACCGGGTAGTGAAATCCCACGTTTCTGAACACGATGCGCCGACCCGCGCGCGCCGGGGAAAGAGCGCGGGCACGGTGGGTAATCAGCGCCGAGCGCGCGTCCAGAATCTCGTGCAGGCGGGTCATTGAAGCCTCGCCGCGCTGGAACAGGTTGATCACCCAGCCGAGCGCTATCAGGGGCCACATCAGCATCGCGAGGTACAGGCTGAATGCGACGAACGACCCTACGCTGAACACCCCGCGCATAGCCAGCAATCCGCCGACTCCGAGAACGATCGCGGTCGCGATCCCCGCGAGCAGGCCGAACACCGGATGCAGAATTCCCCACAGCCGGACGAGCGACATGTTACGCGCCAGATACTCCTCATTCAGCCGCGCGAAGCGCTCGATCTCCGCGCTTTCCTGCCGGTACGCCCGGACGATGCGCGCGCCAGCGAGGTTTTCCTGCGCCCGCGTCGTCAGGGTGGAGAAGTGCTCCTGCACTGATTCGAACCGGTCGTGCAGCGCCTTGCCCATGCGGATCCCGATCACCGGCAGCAGGATCATCGGGAGCAGCGCGAGCGCCGTGAGCACCGGATTGATGCGGAGCATGAAGGCGATGGCGAAGATTCCGCCGAATACCGTGTTGGTGAGGTACATGACGGCGGGGCCCGCGGCCATGCGCACGGCGGAGAGGTCGTTGGTGAGCCGCGCCATGATGTCGCCGGTGCGCATTCCGGCGAAGTACGCCGTGTCCAGCTGCGTGAGCCGCGCGAATAGATCGTTGCGCAGGTCGAACTCGATCCGGCGGCTGGCGCCGTTGAGCAGCTCTCTCATGCCGTATCGCAACGCCCCGCCCACGATCGAAACCAGCGCTATCGCGGCGCCGTACCGCCACGCGATCAAGGCGCCTTCGCGCGCGCCCATGGAGTCCAGCGCCTGCCGCAGCAGCCATGGAATTACGCTCCAGACAGCGGACGACAGCACCACCAGAACGAGCCCCCACAGAACTTCCTTGAGGTAGGGGTGGTAATAGGGGATTAACCGTCTAAGGTGTTTGAAATACGGCACATGACTTGCCCCGATCACAATTGAAAACACCCCAGTAGATCCTGACGGCAATCCGGTCTCGGGAGGAGACAGATGTTGAAATATACCCGCCTTTTCGCAGCGCTTTCCCTCGCTCTCGCGCTCGGCGCGTGCGGCGATAAAGACAGGGGCGACGCTCTGGCGACGGACACGACGCTGAACCGCGACCTCGAGCTCGCCAACGTCGATACGACCGCGCAGCCGTCGCTCACCGACGTTCCCGCTGCAGAGCCGGACCCGGCTGGGGCTGCTCCGACGCCCGGTGCAGCCGCACCCGCGCGCACGGCACCCTCCCGCTCGCCGGCTCGCACCCAGGTTCGCGCGCCCGTTCGCACTACCGCAGCGCCGCGGCCCACCACCACGAGCACGGCTCCGCGAACCACTCCGAGCGGTAACACCGCGACTGCGGGAACGGGCACAGCCGAGCGCTCGATGGGAACCATCGCATCGGGCTCTACGGTCAGCCTCAGCTCGAGCACACGGGTCTGCACCAACACGCACCGCGTAGGTGATAGGTTCACCGCCACGGTTCGTCAGAGCATCACCGGGAGCAACGGCGCGGTGATTCCAGCCGGCGCGACGGCGACGGTCGAAGTGACTTCGCTCCGCCGCAGCGACAACGCGAACAGCCCGATCGTCATCGGAGTCGCGATCCGCTCCGTGAGCTTCGGCGGTCGCACGTACGCGGTCAGCGGAACGACGAACACCGCCCAGGTAGATCGCGTACGCAGCAGCACGACGCGCGACGACGTGAAGAAGGTTGCGACGGGCGCGGCGATCGGCGCGATCGCGGGCCAGATTCTCGGACGTGACACTCGCGGCACGGTCACCGGTGCCGCAGCGGGTGCCGCGATCGGCGCTGGCGCTGCGGTAGCGACGGGGAATTACGAGGGCTGCATTCCGACCGGCGGCAGCATCTCGGTGTCGCTGGACAATTCAGTGCAGGTGCACACCT
>DATLBG010000036.1:0-16835 GCA_035527035.1 Gemmatimonadaceae bacterium
CCCGGATACTCCGCCAGCGGGCCCAGCTGCTCCTCGATCCGCAGCAGCTGGTTGTACTTCGCCACGCGGTCCGTCCTGCTGGCCGAGCCGGTCTTGATCTGGCCGGCGCCCGTTCCTACGGCGAGATCGGCGATGAACGTGTCCTCGGTCTCGCCGGAGCGGTGCGAGATGACCGACTGATAGCCGTTGCCGCGCGCGAGCTCGATCGCCTCGAGCGTCTCCGTCAGCGTGCCGATCTGGTTGACCTTGATGAGGATCGCGTTCGCGACGTCGCCTTCGATGCCCTGCGCGAGCCGCTCGGTGCTGGTCACGAACAGATCGTCGCCCACAAGCTGGCACCGGTCACCGATCGCGGCCGTGAGCTTCGCCCAGCCGTCCCAGTCGTTCTCCGCGAGCCCGTCCTCGATGGACACGATCGGATACTTGTCGAGCCACTGGCCGTACAGCTCGATCATCCCGTCCGCGTCGTAGCTGCCGCCGCCGCTCTTCTTGAAGGTGTACGTGTTCGTCTTGAACAGCTCCGACGCGGCGCAGTCGAGCGCGATCGCGATCTCGGTGCCGGGCGCGTACCCGGCCTTCTCGATGGCCTCGACCACCATGCGCAGCGCGTCCTCGTCGTTCTCCAGGTTCGGCGCGAATCCGCCCTCGTCGCCGACGCCCGTGGACATCTTCCGCTTGATCAGGACCTTTTTGAGCGAGTGGAACACCTCCGTGCCCATGCGGAGCGCGTCCGAGAACGTGTCCGCGCCGATCGGAACGATCATGAACTCCTGCAGGTCCACCGTATTCGTCGCGTGCGCTCCGCCGTTGAGGATGTTCATCATCGGCACGGGCATCGTCCGGGCCATGGGACCGCCGAGGTACCGGTACAGCGGAAGGCCCGTGTCTTCGGCGGCGGCGCGCGCGGTCGCGAGCGACACGGCGAGAATCGCGTTCGCGCCGAGCTTGCCCTTGTTGGGAGTGCCGTCGAGATCGAGCATCACCCGGTCGATCGCGATCTGATCGGAGGCGGTCATGCCGTTGAGCGCGGGCGCGATCCGCTCGACGATGCTCTGCACCGCCTGCTGCACGCCCTTGCCGCCGTAACGCTCGTCGTCGCCGTCGCGGAGCTCGAGCGCTTCGTGCTCGCCAGTGGACGCGCCGCTCGGAACCGCCGCGCGCCCGAAGGCGCCGCTGGCGAGCGTGACGTCCGCTTCGACGGTGGGATTGCCGCGGCTGTCGAGAATCTCGCGCGCGCGTATGTCTATGATGGTGGGCATGCTAGCTCTTGGCTGTTGGCTATTGGCTGTTGGTCTCACCGGCTGGCACCTGTCTTTCGACTCCATACTTGTCGCGCAGAACGCCGGCCATGCGGGACCGGACGAGATCGACGAGCGCGCCACGATCTTCGTACGAGTAGCCCGCGGTCGGGATCGGCTCGAGGAAAGTTACTTCGATCGTACCGGGGTTGATCTGCCAGCTGTCGCGGCGCATGCGCTCGATCGTGCCATGGATGACCATCGGGACGATCGGGACGCCGGCGGTGATGGCGAGGACGAAAGGACCCTTCTTGAACGTGCGCAGCGGATACTCGTCCCCGCGCGTGCCCTCCGCGAACATCACCACTGAATTGCCGCCCCGGATCTTTGCCGCGGCCTTCTCGATCGCTCCGAACGCCGCCTTTCTGTTCTCGCGCTCGATGGGGACCATGCCTATCCACCGGATCGCATGGCCGAACACCGGAACGCGGAACAGCTCCGCCTTGGCGACGTACTTGCCGCGCGGTAGCACGGCAGCGCTCGCGAGCACGTCGAACCAGCTCACGTGGTTCCCCACGAAGATCCGCGGCTCGTGTGCGGTCGTCCACTCCGCGCCGTGCACGCGCACCTCGACGCCCGCGGTCCATAGAAGCACCTTCGCCCACCAGCGCGGAATGCCGTCGTACACGGAGCCGGGGCGGTCGGGGATCCGCAGCAGCCTCGCGATGACCAGGAGCAGGGTCAACGCGGGCGTCGCGATCAGCGCCGCGATGGCGACGAGTATCAGCCTCACGATGCCGAAAAGTGATCGTACCCGGCAGGCGCGGCAACGCGCGTCCCGTCGTTCGTGAGAATCGCGTCCGGTTCCCCTGCCGCCACTCCGCCGATTTCCGTGAGCGGGACTCCGAACCTCTTCTCAAACGCCGCGACGTCGAGCGGCCCGGCACATGTAACCAGAAGCTCGTATTCCTCGCCTCCGGCCACCGCATCCCGTCCCGTCGCGCCATCGAACACCGGCACGCTCTCCTGCCGCAGGTGCACCGCGACCCCGCTCGCGGCAGCGATGTGCCGCGCGTCCCCGACGAGTCCGTCGGAGATGTCTATGGCGGCGGTGCAGCCGTGATCCGCGAGCCAACGCGATTCCCGCAGGCGCGGCACCGGCCGGACGAATCGCGCGCGCGACTTTCCCGCGGGCTCGCGCCCTGCCTGCAATTCCCTAAGCGCCGCGGACGCGCCGCCAAGCCGCCCAGTGACGTACACGCGATCACCGGGCCGCGCCGCGCTACGCAGCAAGGGTTCCTGCGCCGTGCCCAATACCGTCACAGCTAGAGCGAGCTTCTCGCCCCGCGTGACATCGCCGCCGAGGACGACCGTGCCGCAGCTTCCCACGCAGTCACCGATTCCGTCGGCGATCTCCTCCACCCGCGCGACGTCGCGCTCCGGCAGCGTGAGCGCGAGCAGCACGCCGACCGGCTCCGCGCCCATCGCGGCGAGATCGCTCAGCGCCGCGGCCGTGGCGCGGTAACCGATCTCGGCGTGGCTCATCCAGTCACGCCGGAAGTGCACGTCCTCCACGCTCGCGTCCGTGCTCACCACCATTCGCCCCGGCGCCCCCGGCAGAACCACCGCGTCGTCGCCGATCCCCTTGGCCAACGAACCCCAGCGCGCGAGCATGCGTCGCACGATGTCGAACTCCGCGCCCGGTCCGAGCGAAATGCTGTCGCTGCTCTTCATCGAATGGCGGGAAGCTCGGCGAGCACGCCGGGAGCGAGCTTCTCCTCGACCGGCTGCCACGCCTCGGGCAGCATGCGGAGCACGTCGTCGAGGGTCGTCCCCCGCGAGTTCCGGTCGCCGGTGGCGAGCTCCGCGGCACGACCGTGAATCCAGGCCGCAGCGCAAGCGCTGACGAACGGATCTCCGGTCTGCGCCAGGAGAGTGCCGATCATCCCGGCAAGCAGGTCGCCGCTCCCTCCCGTCGCGAGCGCGGGCGTGCCTGTCGCGCTCACGCGCACCTCACCGTCGGGGGCGGCGATTATCGTCGGTGTTCCCTTGAGCAGCACGACTGACCCGAAGGCCCGCGCAGCCTCCAGCGCAATCTCGAAACGCGAAGCATCCACCTCGCTCGTCTGGCGCTGCATCAGCCGACCGAGCTCGGCTGGATGCGGCGTAAGAATGGCCGGCCTTCCGTCGAGCAGCTCCACGAGCTGCTGTGAATCGCGCGAAAACATGTTCAGCGCGTCTGCGTCCACCACGAGCAGCTTCGCCTTCCCCCTGAACACGTGCTCGGCCAAACGCATCGCGCGAACGCTCTTCCCCAGCCCCGGCCCGATCACCAGGGCGTCGGCCCAGCTTGAATTGCAGTCGTCGTATTCCGCGTCCGGCTGCCACTCGGTCACGAGCGCTGCGGGCGCCGCGCCGTGCACGGCGGACACGCTTCCCTGCGCGACGCAGAGCCGCAGCAGTCCGACCCCGCTGCGAAAGGCGGCGTGCGCCGCGAGCAGAACCGCGCCCGCCATGCCCTCGCTGCCGCCGACGATCGCGACCTTCTTGCGCGTCCCCTTGTGGGCACGCGCGGGTATCTGGGGGACGAGCGGATACACGTCGTTCGCGCCGAGCAGCTCCGGCAGCTGGCCGTCAGCGGCCGGCGGCAGCAGCCCGATGTCCAGCGCGACTATGCGGCCGCAGCTCCCGCGCGACGTCAGGTGTCCGCGCTTGATGCTTCCGAACGTCAGCGTGACGTCGGCCGTCACCGCGCCTTCGGCTGCGCCGGTCGTCGCGTCCAGCCCGCTCGGCAGGTCGAGACTCACGACGTGCGCGCCGGCGGCCCGCGCCTTCCTGATCGCCTGCACCGCCGCGCCGACGGCGCCCCGCGGCTTGCCGGAAGATCCGGTGCCGATCAGCGCGTCCACGATGATGGCGCCGTCGCCGGGCGGGATCGCTTTCTCGAGCACCGCCAACGCCGCGTTCCTTTCCGCCCTGGCGTCGTCCGTCCGCGCCGGTGCGATCTCGATGATCTGAACAGGAATGCCGCGACGCGCGAGCTGGGCGGCGACTACCCAGCCGTCGCCGCCGTTGTTGCCGCCGCCCGCCAGCACGCGCACGCCGGCGCGCGCGCGCTCGCCAAGCAGGCGGATCATTTCCGCGGCCGCCGCCGTCCCCGCTCTGCGCATCAGATCGCGCGAGGGAGTGCCGGCCGAGATCGTTGCGGCGTCCAACGCCGCGGCTTCGGCCGCGCTGGTCACGAGTACTGTCATATATGGAATGATCGCGCGGCTCTCGGCGCCGCGCTCGAACCGGAGCCGCTACGCCGGGCTGGCGCAGCCCCAGGGGTAGTCGCGCTCGAAAGCGCCGGCGAAATCGTACACGCCGATGAAGTCACCCGGGTTGTCGGTCGAAGATTTGAGAAGCAGTCCTTCGCTTACGAGAGTGAACACGACCGTTCCGATGTCGGCCGTCGCGCGGAGGCCCCACCCCTCGAGCACGAGCCGGGCCATCACGCCGAAACGCTTGAGCGCGAGATCGCGGCACGCGACGGCGAGCTCGGCGCCGGTGATGTGGCGGCGCTCGGGGAGCCGGGACTGGCAGTACTCCAGGCCGGCGAGAACGAAGAGGTACGCACCCTCCTCGAACCGCGGCTCGCGGAGCTTGATCCTGTCCATTATCCCCTCGCGAAACGCCAGCTCTACCAAGTCACCGCTCCTGTTTGGCCTGCTCCACAAATGATGCTGGATAGAGCGGAAACCCGCCAGTCAATTCGCGCACTTCCGCCCGTACCTTTTTGCACACCGATTCGTCGTCCGGCGCGGCGAGCACGCGCTCGATCAGCGCGGCGATCCGCCCCATCTCCGACTCCTTCATTCCCCTCGTAGTCACGGCGGGAGTCCCGATCCGGATGCCGCTCGTGACGAACGGCGACTGGGTCTCGCGCGGCACCGTGTTCTTGTTGACGGTAATACCCGCCTTGTCCAGCGATTGCTCCGCGACCTTGCCGGTGAGCCCCTTATTGCGCAGATCCACCAGCAGCAGGTGATTGTCGGTGCCGCCGGACACGATGTCGAAGCCGCGACCCATCATGGCGTTCGCCAGCGCGCGGGCGTTGGCGATCACCTGGGTGCAGTAGGTCTTGAACGAGGGGTGCAGCGCTTCCTTGAACGCGACCGCCTTGGCGGCGATCACGTGCTCCAGCGGCCCGCCCTGCGTTCCCGGGAACATGGCCTTGTCCACCGCCTTGGCGTGCTCAGTCCTGCACAGGATCAGTCCGCCGCGCGGCCCGCGCAGCGTCTTGTGCGTGGTGCTGGTCACCGCGTCCGCGTGCGGGACAGGCGACGGGTGCAGGCCGGTCGCGACCAGTCCCGCGATGTGCGCCATGTCCACCACGAACTTCGCGCCGATTTCCCTGGCGACCTCGGCGAACGCGGGAAAATCGATGATGCGGGCGTACGCGCTCGCGCCCGCGATGATCATCTGCGGCCGCTCCGCGCGCGCGATCTCGCGCATGGCATCGTAGTCGATGCGTCCGTCTTCGGGCTTCACGCCGTAGTGGATTGCGTTGTACAGCAGGCCGGAGAAGTTGACCGGCGAGCCGTGCGTGAGATGTCCGCCCTGGGACAGGTCGAGCCCGAGCACCTTGTCGCCGGGCTTGAGAAACGCGAGATACACCGCGGCGTTGGCCTGCGCGCCCGAGTGCGGCTGCACGTTCGCGTGCTCCGCGCCGAACAGCTGCTTCACGCGGTCGATGGCGATCTGCTCAACCTTGTCCACCACTTCACACCCGCCGTAGTACCGCTTCGACGGAAGCCCTTCAGCGTACTTGTTGGTGAGCGGCGTGCCCATCGCTTCGAGCACCGCCTCGGACACGAAGTTCTCGCTGGCGATCAGCTCTAGCCCGTACCGCTGGCGGTCGGTCTCCTCCACGATGAGGCGCGCGATATCGGGATCGTACGCGCGAAGCGCGCGCATCTGCGACCCGCCGGCTTCCGCGTTCCGCTCGCTCACTGCCGCGCTCCTTTAGCCGATTCTATCTGCTCCACGCGGCGCTGGTGGCGGCCGCCCTCGAACTCCGTGCTCAGCCATTTCCCCAATGCGGCCGAGGCATCGGCGTCGGACATGAACCGGGATGGCAGCACCAACACGTTCGAATCGTTGTGCTTGCGGGACAGCTCGGCGATCGCCGGTTGCCACGCGAGCGCCGCGCGAACACCGGGATACCGGTTCGCGACGATGTCCATTCCGATTCCGCTGCCACAGAGCAGAATGCCCCTGCGCGCTTCACCCGTGGAGATTTTCTGCGCGACGGAATGGGCGAACTCGGGATAATCGCTGGCTTCCTCGCTCCGCGCGCCGAGATCCACGGCTTCATAGCCCAGGCGGTCGAGCTCGCGCTTGAGCTGCTCCTTCATCGCGAATCCCGCGTGGTCCGCGCCGATGGGAATTTTTTCCCGCGGGACCGCGCCATGCTGGCTGCCCGTCTGCGCTGTCACGCGCTCATGCCGCCGCGCGGCGGAAACTCAGACCAGGATCTGCGGACGAGCTTGGGATCGCTCAGTCTCCGCTCCGCGACGCGATCGGCGGCGCGGTACGTGGGAATGCCTTCCGTCTTTGCGAGCTCGAATACGCCCAGAACCGTGTCGAAGATCTCGTCCGCCTTCTTGAACGCCTGCTCGAGATCCCAGCCCGCCAGCTCGCTGTACACGTTGATCACGCCGCCCGCGTTCGCGACGTAGTCCGGAGCGTACAGGATGCCGCGCGCTTCGAGCGCGTCCCCGTGGCGCTCCTCGAGAAGCTGATTGTTCGCGCCGCCAGCGACGATTTCCGCTTTGAGCTGGGGGATGGTGTCGTCGTTGATTATCCCGCCGAGCGCGCAGGGGGCGAAAATGTCCGCGTCCACCGCGTAGATCTGGTCAGTCGCGACGGCGCGTGCGCCGGTCTCTCTCACCACCTGCTTGACCTTCTCGGCATCGATGTCGCTGACGATCAGCTTCGCGCCCGCCTCGTGCAACTCCTTGGCGAGAAACTGTCCGACGTGGCCGCATCCCTGCAGCGACACAGTGCGGCCGGTGAGGTCGCTCGATCCCCAGCGATGCTTCGCGGAGGCTTCGATCGCGCGAAACACTCCGTGCGCCGTGACCGGCGAGGGATCTCCCGACTTCGACGCGAGGCCCGCCACATGCTTCGTCTCCATGTGGACGTAGTCCATGTCTGATGGACTCGTGCCGACATCCTCGGCCGTTATGTACCGCCCGCACAGCGAATCCACGAAGCGTCCATGCGCACGGAAGATCGCTTCCCTGTCAGTCGTCTTGTTGTCGCCGAGGATCACGGACTTCCCACCGCCAAGATTCAGCCCGGCCACGGCGCTCTTGTACGTCATCCCCCGCGCGAGCCGCAGCGCGTCCGTGATTGCCTCCGTTTCGGAGTCGTAGTTCCAGAAGCGGGTGCCACCGAGCGCCGGACCCAGGCGCGTATCGTGAACGGCGATGATGCCGCAGTAGCCGGAGGCCTTGTCCGTGTGGATCGCCACCAGCTCGTGGCCCATCTCGCGTACGGTCTTGAAGAGTTCCATTCGTTGGATTGACGGTGACTATAAGGATCCCAAAAGCTCGCGCGCTATCACCACCCGCTGAATCTCCGACGTGCCCTCATAAATCTCGGTGACTTTCGCGTCCCTGAACAGGCGCTCGACGGGATAGTCCTTCACGTACCCGTAACCGCCGAAAATCTGGATCGCCTGCGTCGTGGCCCACATCGCAGTCTCGCTCGCGAACAGCTTGCTCATCGCCCCGAAGTGCTTGATCGGCTCTCCGCGGTCCTTCGCTTCGGCCGTCGCATACAGCAGGCTTCTGCCTGCATCTATGCGCATCGCCATGTCAGCCAGCTTGAACTGAATCGCCTGGAATTCGCTGATGCTGTGGCCGAACTGCTTGCGCTCCGCGGAGTACGCCAGGGAGTGCTCCAGCGCGGCCCTCGCGATTCCCAGCGACTGCGCCGCGATCCCCAGCCGCCCGTTGTCCAGCGACTGAAGAGCGTAAATAAAGCCGTGCGACGGGTCGCCGAGAAGGTGTGAGTCGGGCACGCGCATGCCGTCGAAGCTGAGCTGAACCGTCGGCGACGCGCGGAGCCCGAGCTTGTTCTCTTTTTTCCCGACGGCGAAGCCGGGCAGATCAGGCGTGACTATGAACGCGCCGATTCCCCGGGCGCCCCGCCGCAGCTCGGGCGTGTCGGTGCGCGCCATGGCGACGATCACGCCGGCGTGATTTCCCGCGGTCACCCAGCTCTTGGTGCCGTTGAGAACCCAGCCGTCACCGTCCCGAACGGCCTGCGTGGTGAGCGAAGCCGCATCCGACCCCGCTTCCGGCTCCGACAGCGCGAAGGCTCCGAGCAGCTCGCCGCGCGCCATCGCGGGCAGAAAGCGTTTCTTCTGATCATCGGTGCCGAAGCGCAGAATCATCTGAGTCGGCAGCGAGTTGTGCACGCTCATGAGGACCGCGGTGGAAGCGTCGGCCGCGGCGATCTCCTCGAGCGCCATCAGGTAAGTCTTGGTGTCGAGCCCCAGCCCGTCGTACTCCTCGGGAAGCAGCATCCCGAGCAGCCCGAGACCGCCGAGCTTTCCGATCAACGATTCATCGAAGAACGCTTCGCGGTCCCATCGCTCCGCGTTGGGCGCGATCTCGGTCGCCGCGAACTCGCGGGCGACGTTCTGGATCTCGCGCTGCTCTTCCGTCAGCGGGTGCAGCGCGGAGTGCCTCACCGGAGCGGGCTCAGGAGTACGTGAAGAAGCCGCGTCCGGTCTTTCTGCCGAGCCACCCGGCCGCCACGTATTTGCGCAGCAGCGGGCACGGCCGGTACTTGGAATCGCCGAGGCCATCGTGCAGCACCTCGAGAATCGCGAGGCAGGTGTCGAGGCCGATCAGATCCGCCAGCGCGAGCGGGCCGAGCGGGTGGTTCATGCCGAGCGTCATGACCTGATCGATCGCCTCAGCCGTCCCGACTCCCTCCATGAGGCAGTACACAGCCTCGTTGATCATGGGCAACAGCACACGATTGGCGACGAACCCCGGGAAATCGTTCACCTCCACGGGCGTCTTCCCCACGCGCTTGCTGAGCTCGACCACTTTCGTGGTCGTGTCGTCGGAGGTGGCGAGGCCGCGGATGATCTCGACGAGCTTCATCACCGGCACCGGATTCATGAAGTGCATCCCGATGACTTTCTCGGGGCGGGACGTCCGCCGCGCGATCTCGGTAATGGATATGGAGCTGGTGTTGGAAGCGAGGATCGCGTCGGGCGCCGCCTCCGTCTCGAGACCCTGGAAGATCTTGTACTTGAGGTCGGCGTTTTCCGTGGCCGCCTCGATCACGAGCCCTGCCTCGCGCACGGCGCCCGTGTCCGTCTCCGCCCTGACCCGCCCGAGTATCTCGGCGGGCGCGTCGGCGGGGATCGTGCCTTTCTTCACCTGGCGCTCGAGGTTTTTTGCGATGGTGTCGCGCGCGCGCTGCAGCGCGTCCGCCGAGACGTCGATGAGCGTTACGTCGAACCCCGACTGCGCAAAAACGTGCGCGATGCCGTTGCCCATCTGTCCGGCGCCGATGACGGCGATTTTCTCGTTCATGCTGAAAGCTCTTGGCTATTGGCTATTGGCTATTGGCAACTGCATCCCAACTCACCCCAGGGCGCAGCGCGCAGCACGCAGCACGCAGCGCCGCAGTCAAACGCGATTTCTTCTCGTTCCGCTCCAATACAAGTAAGCGAGTCCGATACCGAGCCCAAAGGCCGCGGCCAATCCACCTTCCGGCCCCCAACTCCCGCCGGTCAGCCAATCCGGGCCCGTCTCCACCACCCGGTAATCCGGCGAGCCTGCTACCCCGAGCCCGCTCACCGGCATGTGCAGCACAGCGGCCATGATCCAGTTCCACACGAAATGCGCCAGCGTCGCCGCGTACAGGCTGCCGGTCACCAGGACTATCGCGCCAAGAAAGAAGCCGGCGAGCACCACCACGCTCAGCGACTGCCAGTTAGCGCCCGGGTTCGCCAAGTGCAGCAGTCCGAACGCCACGCTCGTCACTGTGATCGCCCACTTCCACCCGGCTGCCTCGCGCAGCAGGGCGAAAAGATAACCGCGCGCGAACAGCTCTTCCGCGAATGCGGCCGGCAGCAGCACGCCGGCCGACAGCCACGCGGTGATCCACCAGCTGCCGTCGGGAGAGTCCGCCACGGAGAGCAGGCTGGCCAGCAGCATGGCCGTCACGGGCACCGCGAGCGCGAGGGTGCCGACCGCTATTCCCATCGCCAGCACCGGCACGCGAGCCGCGCCGCGGTGAAGCCATACGTAGCTCCATTCGCGTCGGTCCAGCTTGTTCAGCATCACGGCGTGCGCTGCGAGAAACCCGAGCGGCTCAACGAGTGGATGGACGATGACGCGAAGGCCGAACATGGACGCAACGGACTCGAGGCTGGCGACCAGCAGCGACGCCGCCAGCAGCGCCACGAGGCATATCGCCACAAAAAGAGCTCCGCGCCAAGGGGCGCGGAGCTTGCCGTCCTTCGCGAAGAAAATTTCGCGTCCCAAGGACGCGCTAGTCGGCTCGCTCGACGGACAGCGCGACGGCGTTGCCGCCGCCGAGGCAAAGCGTGGCCAGGCCGGTCCGCGCCCCGCGATCTTTCATGGCGTACAACAGCGTGGTGAGCACCCGCGCGCCGCTGGCGCCGATCGGGTGTCCCAGCGCGATCGCGCCGCCGTGCACGTTCACTCTGTCCCACGCCCAGCTCAGGCCCTGCCCGTCGGCGAGCGCCTGCGCCGCGAACGCCTCGTTCGCCTCGATGAGATCGTAGTCGCCAATCTTCGCGCCGGACCGCTGCATGAGCTTCTCGACCGCGACGATCGGAGCGAAGAAGAGATCCTTGGGCTCGCCTCCGCCGGTCGCGTATCCGGTGATCCGCGCCAGGATCGTCAGCCCGTGATCGCGCGCGTACTGCTCAGAGGTCACGACGACCGCCGACGCGCCGTCGTTCAGCGTGGATGCGTTGCCGGCCGTAACGCTGAGCTTGTCGCCTTCCTTCCCCGGAAATGCGGGGCGAAGCTTCGCGAGCGCTTCACGCGTCGTCTCCTTCCGCGGACCTTCGTCGGCGCTCACGATCGTCGGCCCCTTCCGCCCCGGCACCTCCACCGGAATGATCTCCTCGTCGAACTTGCCCCCTTCCATGGCCGCGAGCGCCTTCTGGTGCGACTGCAGCGCAAAATCGTCCTGCTGATCGCGCGACACGCCCGCTTTCCGCGCGGTGTACTCCGCGTGACCGCCCATGTGCGTGTCGCAGAACGAGCACCACAGCCCGTCCCTGATCACGCCGTCGGCAACCGTCTGGTCGCCGAGCTTGATTCCCTGGCGCATTCCGTAGAGGTAGTGCGGCGCGTTGGACATGGATTCCTGCCCGCCGGCGACGACGACCTGCTGGTCCCCCGCGCGGATGGACTGCGCCGCGAGCATAACGGCCTTGAGCCCGGAGCCGCACACCTTGTTGATCGTGGTCGCGGCTACGGTGCCCGGCAGTCCCGCCTTGAGCGCGGCCTGTCTGGCGGGCGCCTGGCCGGTGCCGCCCTGCACGACGTGGCCCATGAGAACTTCTTCGACTTCGTCCACGGACACGCCGGCGCGCTTCACGGCTTCCCTGATTGCAATGGCGCCGAGCTCGGGGGCGGATAGCGACGAGAGCCCGCCCAGGTACCGGCCGATCGGCGTGCGTACGGCGGAGACGATTACGGGTGTGCGGGAGAGATCGGGCATGATTGAAAGCTAGCAGGTATCAGGTATCAGGTATCAGAGGACAATGTCCCGTCCTGATACCTGATACCTGATGCCTGCCATCTATTATTTCGCCGGCCCCACGTCCTCCAACCCCAGCCCCTTCAGAATGAATGCGTAGCGGAACGCCACCTCGCGCAGCGCGTCGTACCGTCCCGACGAGCCGCCGTGCCCGGCGCCCATGTTCGTCTTCAGCAGCAGCAGGTTGTTGTCCGTCTTCATCGCCCTCAGCTTCGCCACCCACTTCGCCGGCTCCCAGAACGCGACGCGCGGATCGTTGAGACCGGTGGTCACGAGCATCGCCGGATACGCTTTGCGCTCGACGTTGTCGTACGGCGAATACGTCCTCATGTACTCGTAGTGCTCGCGCACCGACGGGTTGCCCCATTGCTCCCATTCCTGCGCGGTGAGCGGAATGGACGCGTCGAGCATGGTGTTGATCACGTCTACGAACGGCACGTCCGCGATGACGACCTTGAACAGGTCCGGGCGCATATTGACCACGGCGCCCATTAGCAGCCCGCCCGCGCTGCCGCCGCGAATCGCGAGCTTGTCCGGGGAGCTATAGCCCTCGCGCACGAGATGCTCGGCCGCCGCGATGAAGTCGGTGAAGGTATTCCGCTTGTTCAGCATCTTTCCTTCGTCGTACCACGCGCGGCCCATCTCCTGTCCGCCGCGGATGTGCGCGAGCGCGTACACCACGCCGCGATCGACGAGACTCAGGTTGTTCGACGAGAACGTCGGCTCGGTGCTCGAGCCGTAGGAGCCGTACGAGTAGAGCAGCATCGGGCGGCTGCCGTCGCGAACGAACGGCTTGCGGTAAACGAGGGAGACCGGGACCATTTTTCCGTCGGGGGCGCGCGCCCATGTGCGCTCGGTGCCGTACAGCGACGGGTCGTAGCCGCCGAGCACTTCGGTGCGCTTCTTCAGGTCGAGCGCCCGCGCGCTCATGTCGTAGTCGTACACCGTGGACGGCGTTATCAGCGACTGGTAGGTGAAGCGCAGCAGGTTCGTGTCGAACTCGGGATTCCCCGCCGGCGAGTACGTGTACACGGGCTCGGGGAACGCGATATAGTGGTCGGCATTCGTGCGGAGATCACGGATCCTGATCTTGCGGAGGCCGCTGGACCGCTCGTACAGCACCAGATGGTTCGCGAACGCGTCGAGCCCGTCCAGGAGCACCGTGTCGCTGTGCGCGATGTAGTCGCGCCAGTTGGCGGCGGACGGATTCGATACCGGCGCCGTCACGACCTTGAAGTTGGTCGCGCCGTCGTTGGTCGTGATCAGGAACCGGCCCTTGTGATGGATCACCGAGTACTCGATGTCCGGGCGTCTGCGCTCGATCACGCGGAAGGGCACGAGCGGCGTCCGCGCGGGCACATACCAGTATTCCGAGCTGGTGAAGCTCTCCGCGCCAATCAGCACGTACTCGTCGTCCTTCGTACGCGACACGCCGACGTTGAACAGCACGTTCGGCTCGTGAAAGATCACCGAATCGCTCGAGGCGGGCGTGCCCACGATGTGGCGCATTACGCGGTCGGGCCTGTGGGCCGAGTCGGCCTTCGTATAGAACAGCGTCTTGTTATCCGCCGCCCACGCTCCCGAGGAATACATGTCAGGTATGCGGTCGGGCAACACTTCGCCGGTGCTGAGATCTTTCACCATCAGGGTCATGCGCTCCGAGCCGGTCGTATCCACGGTGTACGCGAGGAAGCGATGGTCCGGGCTAATGGCGAGCGTGCCCAGCGTGAGATACGTCCTGCCCTCGGCCAGGACGTTATGGTCGAGGTATACCTCCTCGGGCGCGTCGAGGCTGCCGCGCTTGCGCGCGTAAATCGGATACTGCTTTCCTTCGACGGTGCGCGAGTAGTAGAAGTACGGCCCGCGGCGCACCGGCACCGACAGGTCCGTCTGCTTGATCCGTCCGAGCATCTCCTGGTACATGCGCTCCTGCAAGTCTCGCGTGCCCGCCATTACCGTGTCGGTGTACCGGTTCTCCGCCTGCAGATAGGCGATGACGTCGGGATTCTCCCGGCGCCTGAGCCAGAAGTAATTGTCCGTGCGCACATCGCCGTGCAGCGTGTCGATCCTCGGCACAACAGCGGCGACCGGTGGCGTCTGCGCGCCAACAGCGGTAGCGCCGAGAAGGAAAGTGAAAGCGAGACCAACAACCCGAAGCTGACGCATGATTGTTCTGAAAGTGTTAGTGGGTTACCAAGATTTCGCAGCCTTCACCGATCTATCCAGGACGCAGCACGCAGCGCAGTTACTCAGCCCCATCGCTCACGACCGCAGTCGCCCGTGTCTCGATCTCGGCTTTTAATCTGTCCACTAGATCAGAAATCCGAATGACCTCCTGCTTCTTTCCCTGTCCGCGCGCCCGCAGCGCGACCGTCTGACCCTCGGCCTCGCGCTTCCCCACCACCGCCATGTACGGGACCTTCATCATCTCCGCTTCGCGGATGCGGTAGTTCAGCGTCTCCGAGCGGGCGTCCAGCTCGGCCCTGATCTTCAGCTCTCCCAGACGGTCGACCACCGTCTGCGCGTAGCCGGCCAGCTCTTCCGCGACCGGGAGGACGCGAATCTGCTCGGGCGCGAGCCAGAGCGGAAACGCTCCGGCGTAGTGCTCGATCAACCCGCCGACGAACCGCTCCATCGATCCGACGAGCACGCGATGCAGCATCACAGGCCGGTGCGTCGAATTGTCGGCGCCGTTGTACTCGAGCTCGAACCGCTCCGGCAGGTTGAAGTCGAGCTGAACTGTTGGTCCCTGCCACTTCCTTCCGATCGCGTCGATCAGCTTGAAATCGAGCTTGGGGCCGTAGAACGCGCCGCCGCCCTCGTCGATCGTGTACGACAGCCCGCGGCCCGTCACCACTTCCGCCAGCATGTCCTGGGCGCGGACCCACGCCGCTTCGTCGCCCAGCGCTTTTTCCTTCGGGCGGGTCGCCAGTTCTATTGTATAGGGGTAGCCGAAGGCCGTGAGCATCTCCTGCACAAGGTCGATCAGACGTGAGATCTCGTCCGGAACCTGTTCCGGCGTGCAGAAGATGTGCGCGTCGTCCTGCGTGAACCCGCGCACGCGGAGCATCCCGTGCAGCACGCCGCTCCGCTCGTACCGGTACACGGTGCCGAACTCGGCGTAGCGGATCGGCAGATCGCGATAAGACCGCGGCCGCGACTGATAAATGCAGATGTGGCCCGGGCAGTTCATCGGCTTCGGCCGGTACGCGGCCCCCTCCACGTCCATCGCGCCGAACATGCCCTCGCGGAAGTTCTGCAGGTGGCCGGACACCTCGAAGATCTTCTCGCTCATGATGTGCGGCGTATAGACGAGATCGTAGCCATGGCGGACGACGAGCTCGCGCTCGAAGTTCTCGATCTCGCTCCGGATCACCGATCCGCGGGGGTGCCAGAGAATCAGCCCGGGCCCGATCCGCTGATCGGTCGAGTACAGGTCGAGCTGCTGCGCAAGCGCGCGGTGATCGCGGCGCTTGGCTTCCTCCAGCCGCGCGAGATGCTCCTCCAGCTCCTTCTGAGTGAAGAACGCGGTCGCGTAGATGCGCTGCAGCATTTGCCGCTTCTCGTCGCCGCGCCAGTAAGCGCCGGCCGTGTGGAGCAGCTTGAAGTGCTTGAGATACGAGGTGTCGGGCACGTGCGGCCCGCGGCACAGGTCGATGAACGGCCCGTCCGTGTATGTCGAGATGACTTCGTCGTCCCGCAGCTCCTCGAGACGCTCGAGCTTGAGCGGATCGTCGGAGAATTTCTGCCTGGCGCCGTCCTTCGACAGCTCCTCGCGCACGAACGGATACTTCTCGGCGGCGACTTTCCGCATCTCCTTCTCGAACGCCTCGAGATCGTCCGGCGTGAACGGCTCGGCGACCTCGAAGTCGTAATAGAAGCCTTCCTCGATCGCGGGGCCAAAGCCGATCTTCGCGCCGGGCCGCAGCCTGCGCACCGCGGTGGCGAGAACATGCGCGCCGGAGTGGCGCAAAACGTCCAGCGCCTTGGGGTCGCGCTCGGTGAGCACGCGAAACGAACCGCCCGCCCGTATGGGCGTCGCCAGGTCCTGCACGGTGCCGTCTATCTCCACGGCGATCGCGTCTTTCAGCAGCCGCGGCCCGATGGATGCGACAACGTCGCGCGCCGCCGTCCCTGCGGGCACGGGGCGTTCTTTTCCGTCAGGGAGTGTAAGAGTTATCGTTTCCAAGTGGCCTTGTTCTTGCTTTTCCATCGATTGTCAGAATGCACTTGTCTGAAGGCGTAAGCTAAGTCTCCCCAACACCTTCCGCTACAGGATCACACCATGTCCGAGTTCCGCTATCACGACGAAGAATCCACGTCGCAAGGATTGCTGTACGTACTCGCTGGCGCGGTCGCGGGTTTCGCCGCGGGGGTCGTGATATCGCAGCGCTCGGGCGCTCTGCGGGAGCTGCCTGGAAAACTGCGGGATCTGTTCGCCGGCGACGCCGCGGACGAGCTCGTGGGGGAAGAGGACTTCGACGCCTATGAGGAAGACGAGTTCGACCTACAGGAGGGGGGCAGCCGGGCCGGATTCACCGACACGAGTGTTGGCATCGCCGCTGCGAGCGACGACGACTACGACGATCTCGACGTAGACGACTCCGAGGAGCTGGAAGAGCGCGTGCTCGAGGCGTTCAGCAATGATCCGGTCCTGCAGGAGCGCCCGATCGACATCGGCGCGATCAGCGAGGGAATCATCGAGCTGACGGGCTGGGTCAACGCCGAGTCGGAAGTGCAACATGCGGTCACCGTGGCGCGCGGCGTTCCCGGAGTGGATAC
>DATLBG010000037.1:0-3587 GCA_035527035.1 Gemmatimonadaceae bacterium
TCGGTGATGTCGCGGAGCATCGGCATAATCGAGGCGAGCTGCGAGTCGAGCACCGCCATGACGTCGTTGCCGGGGACTTTGCTGATGTAGGTGAAGTAGAAGTCGGCCGCCTCATCGCGGCCGGGAGCGCTCACGATCATTGTTGGTTTCCTCGTTACATGCGATTGGGGCTACTTAAGTGGCACTCGGTGGCCGTATGTATGGTTTCAGACAATTGTTTCTGTACTTTGAGCCATGCCGGAAACCCTGGAGAGCGCGCCCGAGCCGCTCCTCGATGTCGCCCGCCGAATACATGAAGCCCGCGCCGTCGAAGTCTCGCATTACGCCAAGCTGTATCCGCTGCTACTCGCCGAGATCGCGGAGATCATGGCGGACTGGGACCGGAACACCGACGTCTTGCCATGGTCAGCGCTGGAACGAGGTGAGCGGCAGAACGATTTGAGCAGCGTAGTCACGCGCGTGATCGACTGCGCCATGAGTGGCGCACCCCGCGAGGAGCGGGTGAATGCGATGATCACGGCTGCGTGCCGACACGGAGAGTATCGCCGCAGACAGAACGTGGAGGTCCCGTCGATCTTCATGGAGTATGACGTGGTGCGCTCAGCGACGTGGCGCCAGCTCAAGGCGATTGCGGACGCGCCAACGTCCTTCGACGCGATCTTCGTCATCGACGGATTGCTGTCAGTGGCATCGCGCGGCACGATTCTGGGATACCATAGGGCGGAAATGCAGGCCAACGGGCTGTTGGAGAAGCACATGGAAGAGCTGAAAAAAACCGTTCGGTCCTGAGCGGTTACGCCGCCTCGGCGTCGAAGAACTCCACCACGCCCGTCTCCAACGAATACTCTGCCCCGACCACCAGCAGTCCCTCCTCCCTGATCAACGGCTCCAGCACCGACGACCCGTTCCGCAAATGATCGACTGAGGCCCGGATGTTCTCGCGCACCGCGCGCTTGATCAGCGCGTCGCGGTCGAGCGCGAGGTCGGTGGCCAGCAGACCTTCGACCGACGGGCGCACGCGATCCACGATCGCCTGCAGGTTGCGCGACTGGTTCTCGGCAGGCTGCTGAATCTCCTCGAGTGTCGCCACGATCGCGCCGCAGTCCGAATGGCCTAGCACGACGACGAGCTGGGTGCCGAACCTCGCCGCGGCGAACTCAACGCTGCCCACCTGCGACGGAGCGACGATGTTGCCCGCAACGCGAATTACGAACAGGTCGCCGACGCCCTGGTCGAACACGATCTCGGCGGGGACCCGGGAGTCGGAGCAGCCAAGGATGATGGCGAAAGGATTCTGCCGGGATGCGAGATCGGGGCGGGGCGAGTGGCTGAGAAACGGATCCGAACCGCGGTCATGCGACGCGAATCTCACGTTCCCGTCGCGCAGCATCTTCAGGGCGTCGCGCGCGGCTACGGTTTTCGGCTCTCGTCCACCACCCCTCATCGCACGCTCCAGAACGCCCCCACGAGACCGATCGACTTCAGGAGCGCCTCGGTTTCTTCCGGCGTGTGCCGCCGCCAGTCGGGTTTGAGCTTGTCCTTGTACCAGCCGCGCGCGAGCTCCCACGCCTGGTTCGAAGTGATCACTTCACCCCGCGACAGATCCCGCGCCTCGCACCACCGGTCAACGTGCTCTTCATCCCGGAAGAGTAGCATGGTGCTTCATGTGAATCCGATGTTGTCCCACCATCGTTTCGCCGGTAGGGCGAAATGCACGACGCCGCTCTCCCGCGCGAGGCGTCGTCCGCGGATCTCGTTCACCATTGGTTCGCCGCAGTCCCCGCAGCTCGCGGTTATTACCGCGTCTTCGTCCAGCGCGGCGGCGATTCCCAGCGCGTCCCACATGCATATCCCGCGATACCGCTTCCCGGCCGCGTCCACGCGAAACGCAGATGCCACCGCGCAGAACGGATTGGCCGCCCAGATGTTGCCGTCGTTGGGGGCGAGGATCAGAACCTTGTTGGCGGCCAGGTGGCGCAGCGCAGCGCGGACATCGTCCTCACTGAAACCAAGGGCACGGCTGATCTCCGGCGGCTGCGGGACGGTACCCGTCGCGGCGGACCCCGTGAAGACGTGCATGCGCACGTCGTACGCGATCTTTTGAAGACCGTCTGTCATCTCCGGCCCCTGGATCCGCCCGCGATGCCGCCGAGCACACCCCGGAGGATCTGCCGGCCCAGCTGGCTCCCCACAGTCCGCGCCGCCTGCTTCGCCAACGTCTCGGCCATCCCCTGCCGGCGTCCCGTGCCCCAAAGCCACTCGTTGACCTTGCCGCCCGCCTGGGTCGCTTCCTTTGGAGGCTTCGCTGAAGTCGTCCCGGCAGGCGGAGCCGCGACACGTTTCGCGAGCATCTCGTGCGCCGACTCGCGGTTGACGCGCGTGTCGTATCTGCTTCCAACGGGACTTCGTGAGCGCACCGTTGCGCGCTCTTCCGCCGTGATCGCCCCGATGCGCGAGCGCGGGGGAGCGATCAGCGTGCGCTCGACCGGCATCGGCACCCCTTTCTCCTGAAGCATCGACACGAGCGCTTCACCAACTCCAAGCTGCGAGATGACCTCGGCGACGTCCAACGCCGGATTCGCGACGAACGTCTCGGCGGCGGTGCGAACCGCTTTTTGATCGCGCGGCGTGTACGCGCGAAGAGCGTGCTGCACGCGGTTGCCTAGCTGGCCAAGGATGTCGTTCGGCACGTCGTCGGGAAACTGCGAGCAAAAGTAAACCCCCACGCCCTTCGATCTGATGATTCGGACGACCTGCTCCACCCGCTGCCGCAGCTCCGGCGGCGCGTCGTCGAACAGCAGGTGCGCCTCGTCGAAGAAGAACACCAGCTTGGGCTTGTCCATGTCGCCCACTTCAGGCAGCGTCTCGAACAGCTCCGACAGGAGCCATAACAGGAAGCTCGAGTACAGCCGCGGCTTCAGGATCAGCTGATCGGCGGCCAGGATGTTGATGATTCCGCGACCTGAGAAGTCGGTGCGCATCAGGTCGGTCAGCTCGAGCGCCGGCTCTCCGAACATCGCTTCCGCACCTTCGCGCTCGAGCGAGAGGAGCGATCGCTGGACCGCCGCGATCGACTGCGAGCTCACGAGCCCGTACTCGGTGGAGAGCTGCTTCCGATTCTCCGCTACGAATGTGAGCAGTGAGCGGAGGTCGTCCATGTCGAGCAGCAGAAGCCCCTGGTCGTCGGCGAGCTTGAAGACGATCTCCAGCATTCCGGATTGGACGTCGTTCAGCTGGAGCATCCGCGCGAGCAGCGAGGGGCCGATTTCGCTGATCGTCGTGCGCACCGGATGGCCCGACTTCCCCTCGAGGTCCCAGAAGACCACCGGGTTCGGCTCGTTCACATAGTCGCTGATTCCGACTTGCGCGACGCGCTGCTGGATTTTCTCGTTGCTCGCTCCCGCGAGCGCGAGGCCCGCCACGTCTCCCTTGACGTCGGGGATGAAAACGGGAACGCCCAGTCTCGAAAACCCCTCGGCCATGACCATGAGCGACACGGTCTTGCCAGTTCCCGTCGCGCCCGCGACCAGCCCGTGCCGGTTGCCGTATTTCGCGAGGAGGTGAACGGGCTGCGCGCCCTTGCCGAT
>DATLBG010000038.1:0-21869 GCA_035527035.1 Gemmatimonadaceae bacterium
TTCTTCACCGGCAAGCAGAAGCTCATCGATACCGCAGGACGCGTCGAGCGCTTCCGCCAGAAGTACCGGAAGAAGGAAAGCTGAGTCTCCGCGATCGGCTCGCGGAAGCGCTTCAGCGCGCGGCCGAGGTCGAACGCGAGCTCTCTGATCCGAAAGCGACCAAGGACCCGCAGCGGTTCGCTGCACTCGGTCGCGAGCACCAGCGGCTCGGCACCGTAGTCGAGCTCGGACACAAAATCGACAAGCTTACGAACGAGCTCGTGCAGGCGCGCGAGCTCGTTTCCGTAGACGACCCCGAGATGGCCGCCGAGGCGCGCGCGGAAGTGCGCACGCTCGAGGATCAGCTCGCGGATCTCGAGCGCAAGCTCAAGCCCGTGCTGGTTCCCCCCGATCCGCTCGACGACCGTCCCGCGATCGTCGAGATCCGCGCCGGCACCGGCGGCGACGAAGCGGCGATCTTTGCCGGCGATCTCTTCCGCATGTACACGCGCTTCGCGGAGAAGCGCGGGTGGAAGATCGAGATGATGTCGCATTCGGCTGGCACACACGACGGCGTCAAGGAAGCGATCTTCAAGATCGTCGGGAATGGCGCGTTCGGCGTGATGCGGTGGGAGTCGGGCGTTCACCGCGTGCAGCGCGTCCCCGTGACCGAGAGCCAGGGCCGCATTCATACATCCGCGGCTACGGTCGCCGTGCTTCCCGAAGCGGCTGAAGTTGACGTCAAGATCGAGGACAAGGACCTTCGCATCGACGTATTCCGCTCGTCGGGACCAGGCGGACAGTCGGTGAACACGACGGATTCCGCCGTGCGCATCTCGCACCTCCCGACCGGAATAGTCGTCAGCCAGCAGGATCAAAAGTCGCAGCTCCAGAACAAGCTGAAGGGAATGGAAGTCCTCCGTTCCCGTCTGCTCGACCTGCGCGTGTCGGAGCAGGAAGCGGAGCGCTCCAAGATGCGGAAGACGCAGGTCGGAACAGGGGACCGCTCGGCGAAGATCCGCACTTACAATTTTCCTCAGAACCGCGTCACCGACCACCGGATCAATTTCACGCTGCACGAGCTGGATCGTGTGCTGGACGGCGGGATCGAGGCGCTGGTCGAAGCGCTTGTCGTGGCAGAGGTCGAGGAGCGGCTGGGTGCCTGATAGCACAGCTCTCAGGTATGAGGTATTAGGTATTAGTGAACGGCCCCGGCAATATGCCGAGGGCAAGGCGTATTTCCGGCATCTCGAGTTGATGGTGGATGAGCGCGTGCTGATTCCGCGGCCGGAAACCGAGGTGGTGGTCGATTGGGCACTGCGGCTCGCGGGCGCGGCGGGTGGAATCGCGGTGGATGTCGGCACGGGGAGTGGAGCGATTGCGCTCGCGCTGGCGCAGGAGGGTTCGTTCGACCGTGTCGTAGCGACGGATGTATCATCCGACGCGCTCGACGTCGCCCGGGCGAATCTCGAGTCGGTAGCTCGCACGCTTCGATCCCCCGTAGAGCTGAGGCTGGGGTCGTTTTTGGCGCCGGTCATGGACATCGGCGCCGCGTTGCTGGTTTCCAATCCGCCGTACATCGCGAGCACGGAACTGCAGTCGCTCCCCGCCAATGTCAGGGGGTGGGAGCCACCGCTTGCGCTCCTGTCGGGGGACGACGGAATGGCCGCGACGGCGACTATCATTGAGGGTGCCCACAGGGTGCTCGCACCCGGGGGATGGCTCGTGATGGAGACAGATTCCACGCGTGCGAGGGCCGCGCAAGCGCTGGTCCTGGCGGCGGGTCGGTTCTCCGATGTCGCCGTCCACGCCGACCTCACAGGCCGCGACCGCGTGCTGGTCGCGCGGCTCGCTGGCTGACGTGAATTAATTCGCTCTGGAGATTTGATGCTCGAGGAAAAAGCGAGGGATCTGGGCCGGCAGATCGGCCAGACCGACGAATACAAGGCGGTGAAGCGCTCAGGCGAGACGCTCAACGGCGACGCTGAAGCGGTGAAGCTGCTCAAGGAGATGGAGAGGATCCGCACCGACGCGCAGCGGATGATGGAGCGCGGGGAGCAGCCTACGGAGGAGATGGAGCAGCAGCTCGATGATCTGCTCGGCCGCATCCAGGTGAATCCCGTGTATCAGAACGCCATCGTCGCGCAGGAGAATTTCGACAAGCTCATGGCGCAGGTGAACGGCTGGATTCTCGACGGAATGAAGAAGGGCGCCGCGAGTCCCATCATCACGCTCGGTTGATCTGTGGCAACCGGCAGTCTCGTCGTCTTCGAGGGCGCGGAGGGCGTCGGTAAGTCCACGCAGGTCGAGAAGCTTCTGCGACGATTCAGCGGGGCCGGCGTCCAGGCCGTGTCGTTTCGCGAGCCCGGCGGCACCGTGGTGGGCGATCAGATTCGCGAGATACTGCTGCGTCCCGGCAACGTCATCACCCCTGCTGCCGAGGCGCTGCTGTTCATGGCGTCGCGAGCGGAGCTGTGTGAGCGCGAGATTGCGCCGGCGATCGCGGCCGGCAAGGTCGTGGTCCTGGACCGTTTCTTTTTGTCGACGTACGCGTATCAGATCGCGGGGCGGGGGCTGGACGAGGAGGGAGTGCGCCGGGCGAACCGGCTTGCGACGGGCGGGCTGGTTCCCGACCTGACACTGTTGCTGGATTATCCCGTAATGAGCGGTTTGGAGCGCGCGGGCGGGCGGGGACGTCATGACCGGATGGAGCAGCAGGATGCGGAGTTTCACGAGCGTATCGGGCGGGCGTTCGCGACTTTCGCCGGCGACGAGTGGTCGGCGGCGCATCCCGAGTGCGGGAGGATCGTGAGTGTCGATGCCCGGGGCACAGCGGACGAAGTGGCGGCGCGCATCTCCGACGCGCTCGCCGACAACCTGCCGGAGAGATTCTGGATGTTACGGGAGCCGGAGCACAGTGGACTTTCTTAGGCGTCTTCGGGGAGATCAAGCGTATCGCGGCGGGCTCGTCGCGGTCGTGTTTCTGGTCGCGATCGTGGCCGGCGGAGCGCTCGTGCAGCGCGGCGCCCGCGGCGGGCCGCCGACGGCGTACGAAGCGGCGCGGCTGTTCGACAACGTCAAGTCGCATATCGAGCGTGAATACGTCGACGCGTTCAGCGAGGACAGCCTGTACCGCATGTCCGTAACCGGGATGCTGCGCGAGCTGGGCGATCCGTACAGCCGCTTTCTCTCGAGCGACCGCGTCGCGCGGCTGTCGGAGACGACCACCGGCACATACGTCGGCGTCGGCCTGCAGGTGGACCTGCGTGACGGGTGGATCATCGTCATCGCGCCGCTGCCCGGCAGTCCCGCCGAGCGCGCGGGGTTGCAGACGGGCGACCGCATTCTGGAGATCGACGGCAAGTCCACGTTCAACTGGACTTCCGAAGAAGCCTCGCGCGCGCTGCGCGGGCCCGAAGGAAGTCCCGTTTCGCTCGTAGTGGATCGGGTGAACTTCGAGGAGCCGCTGCAGCTTCGCTTCACGCGGGGCCGCGTGCATCAGAACGCGGTGCGCAGGTCGGCGATGGTAGCGCCCGGCGTAGGATACATCGATCTCAAGGTGTTCACCGATTCTACCGCCGTCGAGGTGGAGCGCGCGGTGCGCGAGCTGACGTCGGCGGGCATGAAGACGCTGATTCTCGATCTGCGCGTGAACCCGGGCGGCGTGCTGGATCAGGGCGTGCGAGTCGCCGATTTGTTCCTCGACCAGGGCGATCCCATCGTGCGCATTCGCGGTCGCACGCCGGACACCAACCGCGACTTCGTGGACACGGCGGCGCAGTCCTGGCCGGAGCTGCCGCTCGTGGTGCTGGTGGACGGCAGAAGCGCGAGCGCGGCCGAGATCGTGGCGGGAGCGCTGCAGGATCACGACCGCGCGGCGATCATAGGCCAGCCGACATACGGCAAGGGCAGCGCGCAGCTGGTGTTTCCCGTGGGGCAGGCCGGCACGGGCGCGGTGAAGCTGACGACGGCCAGATGGTACACGCCGCTCGGCCGGTCGATCGCGCAGCCCTCCGACCCCGAAATGCCCGAGCTCGATGAGCAGCCTGTGCGCAAGCGTGCGCGCTTCAGAAGCAGGAGCGGCCGCACCATCCTTGGCGGGGGCGGGATAGTGCCTGATGCGCTCGCCGGCGACACTGCCGAGGCGCCGGAAGCGGCCGAGCTGCTGATCGAGCTTGGGCCCGATGTGCGCCGGTTCCGCGACGCGGTGACCGAATACGCACTCGCTGCAATGCAGGCGCGAAACCGGGTGACCGCGGGCTTCCACGTCACGCAACCGATGCTCAACGATCTGTGGAGCCGGATCCGAAGTCGCGGCATCGACGTGCCGAGGGTCGTTTACGACGACGCGGCGCCGTACGTGAGCCGCGCGCTGGCGTACGAGATCGCGCGCTACGTTCTGGGGCCGGAAGCGGAATTCCAGCGGCGCGCGGCGGACGATGTGGCGATCAGCGCCGCGCTGCGCGCCATCTCCGGCGCACGGGACGCTCGCGACGTGGTTCAGCGCGCCGAGGCGATGGGCGCGGCGGAAGAGAAGAAAGCGCTGCAGGAATGAGCGAGCGCGTTTTCATCGTTGGCGCGGGCCGGGTCGGACAGGGCCTGGCCCGCGCTTTTCGCATTGCGGGCGTGGAGATCGTCGGCGTGCACGGCAAGCGCGCCGCGCCCGGCGCCACGTCGCACGGTGTGCTGCCCGCTGACATCGCGCGCGCGAACACCGTGATTCTCGCGGTGCGGGACGAGCAGATCGATGCGGCGCTGGATCATGTTCTCGGTAGCGCGGAGTACAGCGCGCCGGAGCCGCTGATGAAGGGGACAGTGATCCTGCACACCAGCGGGACCGCGGAGCCGGCCGGCTTTGAGGTGATGGACGAGCGCGGATTGTACGGCGGAACGTTTCATCCGCTGGTGCCCTTTCTCGACCCCGAGCGCGCGCCCGAGCTTCTGCGCGGGGCGTGGGTCGGCGTGGACGGGCATTCCGACGCGCGAGCTACCGGACGGAGACTCGCGGGGCACGTTGGCGCGCGCACGATCGACATTCCCGCTGGCGGCAAGCCGACGTACCACGCGGCGGCGGTTTTCTCCGCGAATTTTCCGATAGTCCTCGCCGCGATCGCGGCGGAGCTGATGGAGAGCATAGGGGTCGGAGCGAAGAGCGCGGAATCGGCGGTGCACTCGTTGATGACGGGAGCGTTGGCGAACGCGACCGGGAAGTCGCCGGCCGAGGCGCTGACCGGCCCGGTGGTCCGCGGCGATGCGGGGATGGTGCGGAAGCATCTCAGCGCGCTGGCGGGCGACGACAGGGCGCTGGGGGCTTATCGGAGACTGTCGCTGGCCGCGCTGAGGATCGCGAAGGAGAGGGGGACGGATCCCGCCGCGCTCGTTCAGATCGAGAAGGCGCTCCTGCCAGGGAAGGCCTTCCCTCGGTAATCCGTGCCGGTCGAGCCTTTTGTTTTTTGCGCTGCCCCGTACCGGCTTCGCCGGCCTCGAGGTAACCCTATGATCAGGGGAAGATCGGTGGTGGCAACGTACGATTTCCGAACACGGTCCTGCGCACCTCCACGTGTCGCGGTTCACGTTGGAGCGGCGCCAGCGCTTCCGTAAGCGTCGCGGGAAGAAGGTATTCCCGGCGCCGCGCCGCTTCCTCGAGCTCGTCCAAAGCGGCGTCGCGCTCCCCGAGGGAGAGCCGGACCATGCTCATGGCGGAGTGGACCCCCCAAGATCTTTGTCGCGCAACTGCGGTCAGGCGTGCAAGCATCGCGCGGGCCCCGTTTGCGTCACCGGCCCTGCGATAATACACGGAGGCCCAGCCAATTCCCTGGGCATCGTTGCCAGCGCCCGCCAGGAATCGGGTTATGGCGCTGTCCGCAGGCCCGCGCCTGCCAGCGTCCAGGTAGTACATCGCCAGCCACAGATATCCCCACACGAAGTTGGAATCGGCTGCTATGGCCTGCTCGGCTGCGGCCAGAGCACTGTCGGGCATGCGGCTTTGCGCATACGCCCATGCCATGGCGTCCCACCCGATAGCGGTCGAATCGAAAGACCTGCGCGCATATGCCATGACCGAGTCCGGCCTGTTCATCCACCCCTGCAATCCGGCATAATCGCGCAACACGTCGGCCGATCCCGGACTCAGCCGGACCGCCTTCCGCATGTCGCGCTGCGCGCCGTCCCAGTCCCAGTCCTGCAACGCACGGACCCACGCGCGCTGCGTATAGGCGAATCCATTGAGACTGTCCAGGTCCACCGCGCGATTGGCCGCGCGTCGAATGGCGGCGTTGAAATGCTCGGGCGGCTCGGTGCTGAAGCGCGCGGCAAAGTCCAGGATGGGAACGAGCGCGGCCCACGCATCGGAAAAAGTTGAATCGCGGGCAATCGCCCGCTCGAGCAATGCCTGAGCCTGCGCAGTGCTGCCTTCCGTCAGGTTGTAGCCAATGCGTCTAGCCTGCAGATACATCTTCCACGCTTCGGGATCAGCCGTTCGCACCCCGCGCGCAAATGCGGCCCGTTTCGCTGGCGCGAGTTTCGGCAGGAGCGCTCCCAGGATCCGCCCGGTGATTTCGTCCTGGATGGTGAACAGGTCTCTGAGCTGACCGTCAATCACCAGTTGCCCATTGAACTGTTCGCGCCACAGCACGACTCCGTCCGCCGTCCTGGTGAGTTGCGCAGTTACACGAAAGTTATTCCCGGCGACTTGCACGCCGCCGGTCACGAGCGCGCTTACGTCTAAAGCCTCCCCAACCACGCGCGGGTCGTCGTGCCGATCGCGATAGGCGAGTGTCCGGCCGCTCGAAGGAATGCGTAGGCCTTCAACCCGCACCAGGCTGGTGATCAGCCCTTCAGTCATGCCGTCGGCAATGACCGACTGCGCAGTGTCACCGGTGGTCGAAAAAGGAAGGACGGCAACCGAGTGGATGGACAGCGGCTCCGACCCGGATCTGGCAACTGCGCCGGTGGAAACAGCCCAGAGAAGCGCCCCGACGGCCCCAGCACCCATTCCCGCAGCAGCCCACGTCCACTTCCGGCGGGTTGTGGTGCTGGCGTCATCAGAGGTCGACCCCGCCCCCGCGACGACAGTGTCGAGCGAGTCCCCGAAAGCACGCGCCGAGGGCCACCGATCCGCGGGCGCCTTGGATAGTGCCTTGACGACGGCGGACTCGAGCGCTGGATGCACCTCGCGAACTGTGGAGAGCGGAGGCACCCGGTCGGTCGCGTGCCGGGCCATTACGCCGCGCGCGGTCGCGCCGGTGAAAGGCGGTTGGCCTGCAAGCATCTCATACAGGACGCAAGCCAACGCGTACTGATCGGCGCGCCCGTCCACATTCGGGTCGGCAGTGGCCTGCTCGGGGCTCATGTAGGCCGGAGTGCCGACCGCCATTCCCGCCTCGGTCAGTCTAATTCCAGCCTTGTCGGCGGCGCGCGCTATCCCGAAATCGCTTACGGCGGCGTGGCCTGCGGACAGGAAAATGTTCTCAGGTTTTATATCTCTATGAACAACCCCGCGTCCGTGCGCGAACTCCAGTGCGTCGGCAACCTCACGCGTAATGCGCACGGCTTCGTCAACTGGCAACGGCCCTTCGCGGTCGAGCCGCTCACGCACGGTCTCGCCCTCGATGTAGGGCATCACATAGAAGAGGTGGTCTCCCACAGTGCCGGAGTCGTACAGCGGGACGATGTGCGGATGATGTAATCGCGCGACCGTGCGTATTTCCCTCAGGAAACGCTCGCCCGCCTCCGCGCCGCTGACGTCCGCCCGCAGCAGCTTGAGCGCCACCCGCCTGTCGTGCCGAAGGTCGTTCGCGAGATAGACCGCGGCCATTCCGCCGCGCCCCAACTCGCTCTCGATCTCGTAACGCCCGGCAAAATCGTCGCGCAGGCGCTGGATGATGGGATCCATGGCTCGCTACGATACCGAAACCTCGGCGCCCGCGCCAATCGTGGACGCGTTACGCCATCGAGCAACCGCCTTATTACATCCGGCCTAGCTGCCCCTGATCGATGACTCTGACCCCGGGCGGAACCGTAAAGCGGAACGCCGATGCCGGAACCGCGACATTTGCCTGAATCGATGTCAGCGTGACATCCCGAACCAGCCCGCTTGGCTCCGTCACCTCGAACCTCCTCACCAGCGAATTCTGCGTGTCGATCCAGACTTTCGCCCGCATGAACGACTCACGCCCCTTGGGAGTGAGCAGAACGACACGGGTAGGGCGGCCGCCGACCGTCGCGGTTCCGGCGTCCGCGATGTTGAATCGCGTGCGTGGCGACCGCAGCAGCTGCGACGCCGGATCCAGCCGCTCTGCATCGTTCCCGCCCGGGTTCATCTTCAACACCTGCCCGGGGCTCGTGCTCGGCAGGTAAACCCACACCGCGCGGCCGTCGGCGATGATCCTGTCGCCGGCCGGGTCGGTGAACGTGATCGCCAGCAGTCCGGGCGCCTTCCGCAGCACCTGCCCGCGCGCGTTGATCCGGTTTCCCGTCAACGGGTTGGTGATCACCTGGGTGAACTGCACCCTGGCGGTGCGCATGCGCGCATGCTCCGCCGCCGCGCGGTCCACGAGATCACCAGGAGATTGCGCCTGCGTGGTGCCGACTACAGCGCAGAAAGCGCCGAAAAAAACGATTGATTTGAGCATCACTGCGGTACCCGGTTAGACGCGGACCGTTCCGGCGTGCTGGGGGATCTCGCGGCCGATCGCGACCGCGACCGCGCGGAGCTCTTCCATCAGCGCGGCGAACTGTTCGGGGTACAGCGACTGGGCGCCGTCGGATAGCGCGCGCTCGGGCTCGGGGTGCACCTCGATAAGGAGACCGTCCGCGCCGGCTGCGAGCGCGGCCCGCGCCATCGGACCGACCTTGTCGCGCATGCCGGTGCCATGGCTCGGATCCGCCACGATGGGCAGATGCGACAGCACGTGCACGGTGGGAATGGCGCTCAAGTCCAGCATGTTGCGCGTCGCCGTATCGAAGCTCCGAACCCCGCGCTCGCACAGAATGACGTTCGGATTGCCCTCCGCCAGGATGTACTCGGCGCTGAGCAGAAGGTCGTGGATCGTCGCAGCCATCCCGCGCTTGAGCATCACCGGCTTGCCGATCCGGCCCACGGTCTTGAGCAGCGAATAGTTCTGCATGTTGCGCGCGCCGATCTGGATGCAGTCCGCGACTTCCGCGACGAGGTGCGCGCCCTCGTCGTCCATCGCTTCGGTGACGACCGGCAGCCCCGTCTCGCGCCGCGCCAGCGCCAGGAGGTCCAGGCCTTTCTTGCCCAGGCCCTGAAACGAATAGGGTGAGCTGCGAGGCTTGTACGCGCCGCCGCGAAGCGCGCTCGCGCCGGCGTCCCGGACGGCGGTGGCGGCCGCGATGATCTGGCGCTCGCCTTCCACAGAGCACGGTCCCGCGACCACAGGCGTCGTGTCGCCGCCGAAAGCCACGCCGGGCGCGATCGTGACCACGGTGTTCTCCGGGCGCCATTCGCGCGAGACCTGCTTGTATGGCTGGGTGACGTGGATGACCTGCGCCACGCCCGACAACGCCTGCAGCCGCGATCCGTCCACGCGCCCGTCGTTGCCGACGATTCCTACGGCCGTGCGCTGCGCGCCCGGCATCGGCCGCGCCGAGTATCCCATCTCCTCGACGACCGCGACGACTCTATCTATCTCGGCGCTCGTAGCGCCGTGCTTCATCACGACCAGCATTTATTTGGCGATCGCCTTAGGTAGTTGCATTAGCACGCAGTACGCAGCACGCAGTGCTGTTATGCGACCAACGAAGCGGCGCTTTCGTCACGCGCCTCAGCCTCGGCAGTGCCGTCAGCGCGCTCCCCCGTGAGCCTGACGCTCACGAGGGACGAAACCCCGGGCTCCTGCATCGTCACACCATACACCGCGTCCGCTGCTTCGGTAGTGGTGCGCGGGTTGTGCGTGATAACGATGAACTGCGTCTTCTTCTTGAACTCGTTGAGCATGCGCACGAAGCGCCCGATGTTCTGGTCGTCCAGCGGCGCGTCGACTTCATCCAGCAGGCAGAACGGGCTCGGCTTGTTGAGGAAGATGCCGAACAGGAGCGACAGCGCCACCAGCGCCCGCTCGCCGCTCGACAACAAGTGAATCCGCTGAGTGCGCTTGCCGCGCGGCGACGCGTGGATCTCGATGTCGCCCTCGAGCGGCGTGTCGGGATTCTCCAGGCGGAGGTCGCACTCGCCCCCGCCGAACAGCGTGACGAAAATCCGCTTGAAGTTCTCCCGCACCGCCACGAAGGTCGTAAGGAACAGGTCGCGGGCCGTGACATCTATCTCGCGGATGGCCTGGTGCAGCGACGCCTTCGCCGAGGTGAGATCGGCCCGCTGCGCCGTCAGGAAGTCGAGCCGCTTCGATTCTTCGTCGTGCTCCTCGATCGCGAGCGGGTTGACCGGGCCGAGCGCGTCGGCCTGCTCGCGTAGCTCGGCGGCTTCGGCGCGTAGCTCGTCGTCCGACACCTCCAGCGGCTCGGCAGAGGCGAGCAGCTCGTCGAGCGGCTTTCGCCATTCGGCCTCGAGCCGCTCGCGGATGCTCGTTTTCCTCCCGGACAGCTCGCTATGCCGCAGCTCGGCAACGTGCAGCTCCTCGCGAGCGGCGACGGCGCGCCGGCGGATCTCGTCCAGCTCGTGCTCCGCGCGCGTCAGATCCTCGTCGGTCGTCTTCACGCCGAGCTCGGCGGCCGCCATCCTCGCCTCGACGTCACGGTAGGTTGCGTCGCGCGCTTCGAGATCGAGCCGCGACTTGGCCAGCTGCTCGCCCAGGTGCGCGTCGGACTGCGACAGCGTGGACAGCTCGCTCACGAGCGATTCGACGCGGGTGGACGCGGACGCCAGCTCTTCGTCCAGATGCCGCTCGCGATCCTGCGCTACCTGCAGCCGGGCCTCGGCCTGCGCCTTGGCGACCTGCGCCTCGGTGCGCCTGTCGCGCGCCGCTTCCTGGCGCCGCTCGGCCTCGACCAGCAGCTCGCGCGCGGCCGCGATCTCGGCGTCGCGCTCGTCGGTGTGCTCGCGCTGCGCGACCAGCTGCGTATCTACCGCGGTCATCCGCCGGGCGAGATCGCCCCGGCGCTCGTCGATCCGTGCCCGCGCTGCCGCGGCCTCGGTGAGCTCCCGCGCCGCGCGCTGATGCTGGCGCGACAGCTCCGAGAACCGGTCTTCCGCCTGCCTCGTGTCGCGCGTAGCCGTCGCGACGGCCGCGCTCGCGGTCTCGAACACGGCCTCCGCTGCCGCGAGCGAATGGCGCGCGGCCCGCGAGCGCGCCGCTGACTCCGCCTGACGGCCGCGCAGATCGGTGAGGCGGTCCGCGAGCTCGCCGAGCTCCGCCTTCCGCCGCAGCGGCCCGGGTCCGGCGATCGCGCCCGGGAGCCATACCGCGCCGCGCGCATCCACGAACGCAGTGCCTTCGCCGATAGGCCGCGTCCCGCCGAGCAGCGCGCGGACCCATCGGTCGGCGGGCGCTGCGGGCGTGACGCTCCGAATCAGCTCGTCGGCTTCCTGCGAGGAAGCCACATCGGGGGCGCGGTCCGCTGGCAACAGCATCAGCGGGCCGGGATTCGTGCGCAGGTGCCATTCGCGGACCGCTTCGGCAACCGCAGCGTCGCGCACGAGCACGGCGTGCACTCCGGCGCCGAGGAATCGCTCGACCAATCCCGCGGCGGCGGATCCGGCGGTGATGAAATCGCTCAGAGGACCGAGCACCGCGCCGTCCCCGAACTCGTGGCGAGCTTCCAGCAGCCGCGCAGCCGCCGGAGCGAGCCCGACGCGCTCTGTCTCCAGCGCGTCGAGCGCGTGCATGCGCGCCTCCATCGCGGTCTGCTCTTCGCCGACGCTCAACAGCTCGGCGCGCGCGATCGCGTCGGAGTCCCGCGCGACGCGCACGGCTTCCTCCGCCTCGGTGGCGGAGGCCTGCGCGGATGCAAGGCGCGTCCTGGCGATCTCGAGCCCGTCGCGCGCCGAATCCATCTCGCGCGCCAGCCCGGACGCGGTTTCGCGAAGCTGCTGCTCTTCCTGGGAGAGCATGACAAGGCGCTGTTCCAGCTCTCCGAGCTCGCGCTCCGCGGCGTCGCGGTCGAGCGTGAGGCGGTGGAGGTGCTCCGCGAGATCGCGCGCTTTCCTTTCGGCGGCCTCCAGAGCGGCGCGGGCCGCGGCGAGTGCGCCCCGGACTTCTTCCTCGGCGCCCACTTCCTTCTGGACCGCGTCTATCGCTTCCGTGAGCTCGTACTCCAGCTGCGCGCGGTCGTCGGCCGCGCGCGCCTTTTCGGCCGCCACGCGCTCCGCGACGGCGCCGCCTTCGCGATGCTCCAGCTCGGCCTTCTCGCGCCGCATGAGCGCGTGCCGCTGCCGCTCCTCCGCCACCATGATCTCGCGGCGCAGCGAGTCGAGGGCGTCGCGCTGCTCCGCGGCCAGCCGCGTGAGCTCGGCCCGCTGGGCTTCCGTGGCGGCGCGGAGTCCATGAGCGGCATCGCGCGCCGCTTCGGCCCGCGTCACGTCAGCCTCCGCGCGCGGCGCGGCTTCGCGCTGCTGCTCCACTTTGGATCCCAGATCCGCCAGCTCGCCATGCCACGAGGCCATCTCTCTGGCGGCGAGCGCGATCTCCACGGTGAAGCGCCGCTTGGAGATCTCCTCGGCGCGCTCGGCCTTTTTGCGCTGGCGGGCCAGAGACCGGACCTGCGACTGCACCTCGCTCAGCAAATCGTCGAGGCGCGACAAATCAACGGTCGTCTCCTCGAGGCGCCGCTCGGCGGTGCGCTTGCGGTCGCGATACAGGCTGACACCGGCGGCCTCCTCGAACAGCTCGCGCCGCTCGTCTGGCTTGTCGGAGAGCAGCGCGTCGATCATGCGCGCCTCGATCACGACGCCGGCGTCGGCGCCGAGCCCGGTCCCGCGCATCATGTCGTGGATGTCGCGCAGCCGGCACGCGGAGCGGTTCAGAAAGTACTCGCTCTCGCCGGAGCGGCTGAGCCGCCGCGTGACTACGACCTCGCGAAAGGGCACGTCGAGCCCGCCGTCATCGTTCTCGAAGTGCAGCGACACTTCCGCGATGTTGACGGGCCGGCGCGCGGAGGATCCCTGGAAGATCACCTCTTCCATCTTGGCGCCGCGCAGCGCGCGGGCCCGCTGCTCGCCGAGCACCCAGCGCACCGCGTCCGAAACGTTCGACTTCCCGCACCCGTTGGGGCCGACGATCGCGGTCACGCCCGGCTCGAAGTTGAACTCCGTCTGATCCGCGAACGACTTGAAACCCTGCAGCTCGAGCTTGGTCAGCCGCACTAAAAAGTTCTCCCTTTCCGATAAACGAGCAGCGACCGGATCCCGGCCGAGCTCAACGAGTCCTGCAATACTGCCGCGTCGGCCGGCATGGCGAATGCCCCGGCGTACAGCAGCGCGTTTCCAGCCGGCTGAAGCAGGGCGTAGACGGGAAGTCCGCGGGCCTGGTACTTCTGCAGCGCCGTTGCGATCCCGCCGGCGGTCGCCACGCTGTCTACCAGCAGCGCGAACGGCAGCCGCACGACAAAGCCGGCTTCACCGCCGACGATGCGCGCGCGACGGGCGGCGACGAGCAACGAGTCCGCGCTTCTGATGTCAGTGTACGCGCCTCCGACTACACGATACCAGGTGATGCGATCGGGCCCGACGGGCACCGGCGAGATGGTTCCTGCCGGGACTGCTGTCAGCTTTCCGCGAAGCTCAAAGTTAGCACCTTCGAGAGTGTTTGCCGCGAGAAATTCCACCCCGTATCGGGAGGCGAGAGCGGAGTCGGCGGGGTTTCCGACCAGAACGCTGTCGGGCGCGGGCGGAGCGGGCACGGGACGCGGCGCCGGGGAAGACGACTCGTTTTCCGAGCTTGGCGCTGAGCGCGTGATCATGAATGTCGTCACGGCCAGAACCAGCACCAGCGCGGCGAGTCCAGCCGCGGCGTACAGTTTGGGGGGGAGCCCCGACGGGAGAGCGGGTACATCCTCCGCCGGTATCTCCCTCGTTGGCCGGACACGCTTGGGCAGGGCGGGGCTGTCGGGCGATGGGATCCGCTTGAGCACCAGAAACTGCGGCGGCGGGTTCGTTAGCGTCTTGCCGACGACCACCGCTCCGTCCACGCTTTCCACCAGCTTTCTCAGGCCGGGGGCCGACGCCGAGGCGACGATCAGGAGCAGCGCGCCGTGTTTGCGAAACTCGCGCGCGGCCGCGAGCCATCGGGTGCTCTCATAAACACCTTCCTGGCGCACGTCGTCGGTGCCGCTTGGCAGCAGGAACAGCCGGTTGGCCCCCGTGACCGGCCGCTCGAGACGGGAGAAGCTCACCCCGTAGAGAATGGATTCGGTGACTCCGTCGAGATTCCAGTCCTTCAGCAGCGCCTTGATGGGGGCCACGTCGCCGCTGAGATCGGCGACTGTCACCTTCCGCCGCTCTGCGGAGACGCGCGCCATTCCGAGCGCGACTTCGGCTGCTACTTCATCCGTCTCGCCGCAGATGACGACGGCGTTGAAGCCATCCACGGCCGACGCGAACGCGCCCCCCGCCTCCTCCCAGCTTCGACCGGAACGCCGGCCGCGCACCGCGCTCAAGGCTCGCCTTCGTAAACCCAGTAGGGCCGGCCGGATTCGCGGCCTACGCGCTCGGCTTCAGCGCGGATCGAGAAGGGACCGGCTATCACGCGGTAGACGCGCGTGCCGGCGGTCTGCGAGGCGACCACGCGGACCGACGAGGTGCGAAGCGAGATCTCGCGCGCCGCGGCGACGGCCGCGCTCTCGGACAGCATGGCGGCGAAGGACACCGTGTATCCGCCAGGCGTGGGGGAGGGCTGTGGCTGTGGCTGGGGGGCCGGGTCGGCTGGCTGCAGCGGCTGCGCCGGCGCGGAGTCGCGCGGGGCCGATACCGCGGAGGAGTCGATCACGAGCGTTTCGGGCGCCGTAAACTCGACTGGCCTGTCGAGCCCGGCCGGCCGCGCGCGGAATCCGTTCCAGGTAGTGAAATACCAGAGATCGCGGCCGCCACCCGCGATCGTGCGCACGAGCTGAAGCGACTCGGGCTCGATGAGCGCAACATCCGTCCCGCGCAAAGTCGCCACCGCTCCGTCCGGCGCAACCGTGGGAAGATCGCTTTTCCATTCCGTCCGCACGCTCCCGATCAGGCGGTTTGTGCCGAGCGCGATCATCCAGATGGAATCGCCGGACGCCGGCCGGACCAGCAGATACCGTCCGAGCGGATCCATGCGAAGGTCGCGGGGCGCACCCGGCAATTCGACGGTCGCGCTGATCCGGCCGTTGTACCTGTCGACGACGCTCACTTCTTCGCGGTCGCGGCTCGCGACGTAAATGCGGTCGCCGCTGGGAGTCGGCGCCACCGCGATCACGGGGGAACGGAAGCGTATGCTGCGTGCCACCGAGAGATCGCGCCCCGCCAGACCTACGAGCGCTGTATCCGTCATGAAATACACTCGGTCGCCGATCTGATTCCCAACCGCGCGTCCCGTGAGCCCGAGGTATGTGGTGTCGAGCAGCGTGGAGTCGGGCGCGCGCATTCTCCAGACGGTGGTGCGCCCTCCCTCGCGCGCGGTGACGATCAGCGAGCCGTCCGGCTGCGGAATGACCGCGCTGGGCGGCGCGGGGGGTGTGAAATTCCAGTCGCCGGCGGGAGTGAAGCGGCGGACGCGGCTCCCTTCGACGGCATAGATCGAGCTGCCGTCGGCGGAAGAGATGGAGGTGAGCTTGGCGCGCGACGCAATGGCGACTCGAGCGAGCCGCAGATCCAGCCGCGCGGGGTTGCCGCTCCCCGTGACGAAAGCGAGCAGCCCCGCCTCCGGATCGAACGCCAGAGCGCGGTCGATGGCGCCCACCGACGGGCCGCGCCAGACAACGGAGTCGAGCGCGGGGTACACGTAGCCGCGGGCCACGCCGCCGATGCGCGGAATCCGAAGAACGATGGGGTCCGGCCCGCGCATCGTTCCGGAGGAACGCTCTGCCGCGGTCCGGGGCTCACGCTCGCCGCAGGCGCCGAGTGCCAGCGCGAGCGCGAGACCTGCCAGGAGCCGGCTCAAACCGTTAGAAGCTCGGCCCCAGCGAGAACGTCCACCTGCCCTTCCTGTCGGGCAGCGACAGCGGAATCGCGTAATCGAATCGAAGCACGGCCAGGCCGAACAGGTTCATGCGAACACCTGCGCCCCAGCTCGTCATCGGTACGCGATGAATCGTGTAGTCGTAATTCTGGGGCTTCTTGAGCGACGGCGTCTGGCCTTTCGTCCATGCGATGCCGGCGTCGTAGAACACGACGGCGTCGACCGGCGGAAGGCCGAAGCTCGACCCGATGTCGAATCGCCGGATGAGCGGGAAGCGGAACTCAGCGTTGGCCACGATTACGCGGCTTCCGACGAGCTCCGCGGTGCTGCACGAGCTGCTCGATCGCCCTGCGAGTCCCTGTCCGAGGAACTCGTTGCACTCGGCGGTGCCCCCGTAAAAGTTCGCCTGGTCGTAGCCGCGCACGAAATCAGGACGCCCGATGTATTTCGGGAAGAGATCCTCGTCCCGTCCGACCGCGAGCGAGCCGAGCACGCGCGTGGCGAAGGTCAGGGTGTTCGGGATGATCGGGATGTAGCTGCGCGCGTCGGCGAGATAATCCATGCGCTGGACCGAGCCGAAGCTGGGCGTCAGCTCGAGGCGCATGCGCTTGCCGCTGATCGGTCCGGTGTATCCGAAGAACGCGTTGTCGGTGACGAACGCGACGTTCGGGGAGAAATAGTTCAGACCCGGCGCTTTCTCGATGGTCTCGATGAACGGCTGGCCGAGAAACCCGCCGGGGAAGACCTGATACGAGAATGCGAATATCTCGCGCGAGATGCTGTTGAACTGGGCGCCCAGCTCGAACCGCGTGAACCGGTTCAGCGGATACATCGAGTTCAGGAAGAGATTCTTCTGGACGTACCGGGCGAATTGCTGCTCGACGAGGAACCCGCCTGTAGTCGGATCATCGTACACGATGCCGTTATCGATGGGCAGGATGATGGGCTGCAGATAGCCGCCGGTGGCGTACTGCAGCCGCCGGCTCATGTTCGTGTACGCCATGAACGCGCTGGCGTCCTGCAGCCGGCCGTTCACGTTCGCGGACGCGGCAATCTGGTGATTGCCGAGGAGGTCGCTGAAGATGATCGTGGTTCCGCCGGCGAATCCGCTGGAGCCCATGTAGTTCGGCGTGTAGCCGATGTCGGTCTGGGCGATGTAGTCCGCGCGGAAAGCCGGCTTGTACTTGTATACCTTGAAGCGGGTAGTGTCGGGCAGGGCCAGCTCGGGTGTCGCGATCAGCTCGCTGATGCTCGCGGGCCGGTCGTCGCTCTCGATCTCGGCCGTGCTCAGCTGGGACGACGGGCGCGAGCCCTCGGCCGCGCGGTACACCGAGCTCTGGTCGGGGCGCGCAGGCGCCTCCGGAGCTGCCGCAACCGGCGTTCGAGCCGAGGGAGCGCGGGCTGCGGCGCGGAACGGCTCGCCGCGCAGCGAGCGCGGATTGGCAACCGTCCACACGCTGTAATCCCCGTTCTCGTAGTACACCATCGCGAGCCTGTCCGCCTGCCGTGCCCACGAGATCGCCGGGCTGTACTCGGTTATCGCGTTGACGCCCGATACGACGTTGGTGAGCTGGTAGTGCGTGGAGCTTGCGACTTCATACAGGAACACGTTCGGAATCCCGGTGCGGTCGGAGATGAACGCGACGGACTGTCCGTCGGGCGACCACTGCGGATTGAGATTGTGTCCTGCCTGGCCCGGGAGAAGCGTGACCGCGCCGGAAGCGAGATCCAGCATGCTCAGCTTCCACCCGCCGAGGCGGAGGATGTCGAGGTCCAGAACCCCGCGCTCCGACGCGAACACTACTCGGGTCCCGTCGGGCGACCAGGAAGGCTGCAGGTCACCGTATTTGTCGTTGGTGAGCTGGCGGAAGTTGTTCCCGTCCACGTCCACCACATACAGGTCAGTGATTCCGCCGCGGGCGCCGCTGAACACCAGCCTGCGGTCGTCGGGCGACCAGGACGGGCTCATGGCGCCGTCGATGGGGAGATCGATTCGCTTGAGCACGCGCTGGTTGCGCACGTCAATGATGTAGAGGACGTCCTTGCCCTGGCGCTGGCCGGTGAACGCGAGCCGCGTTCCGTCGTTGGAGAAGCTGCTCTGCGAGTAGAGCAGGCGCAGCTCTTCGAAATTCGGATTGGTCGTGCTCTGCACGAGCTTCTTGATGCGCTTGCCCGTGACGCCGTCGCCGAGCCAGAGATCGATGAAGAAGTCTCCGCGCTTGGGATCGCCGTTCGCGAGAAACGCGACGTACTTGCCGTCGGGTGACAGCGCGGGAGCGAGGAATATCTCCCCGCGGGTGTTGCGCGGAGTCAGCAGCGGGGTCGCGAACGCGTTCGGGCGGTTCAGCGTGGAGACCGTCGGCAGATACTTCGTCTGCATCGCTTCGCGCCATTCGTCGCTCAGCTGCTCCGTAGAGATTCCCAGCTCGCGCCGGAACGCGCGCTCCACGCCGATCGACGTCACGGCCTGCATCAGCTCGCCGATGGCGTCGTCGCCGAAGCGGGCGCCGATGTACTGCCAGAGCGCCTCCCCGAAGCGGTATGGGAAATACTTGTCGGGGCGCTCCGTCATCTGGGCGATGGTCGGCAGCGTTCCATTGACCACGGCATCGCGAATCCAGGCCGACGTCAGCGGGTGCTCGGGGCCGATGGACAGATACTCTGCCATGCCCTCCATGAACCAGAGCGGCGGGTCCGCGCGCTGGAGCCGCTCGATCCCCTGGCCGGCCTTGCCGCGCGCGAAGATGTCGTACTGAAACGAGTGCACAAGCTCGTGCGCGAGCACGTGCTCGAAGCTGCGATAGTCGCCGGTGAACGGCATGAGCAGCCGGTGGCGGCCAGCTTCCGTAACGCCGCCGACGCCTTCGCCGAGATCGCCGGTGACGTTGTTCTGACCGAAGTCGGATCGGGAAGCGAACAGGATGACCGGCTTCTTCTCGCGGAACTGGTGGCCCAGGACGCGCGAAAGACGCTCGTAGGCGCGCTCCGCCATCCGGGCCGCATCCATGATCGCGGCCTCTTCCTCGGGATAGAAATGGATCGTGAAGTGATCGGTCTCGAGCACGCGCCATCTGAACTGGCGGTACTGGACCTGGTTCTGCCCGAAGTACTGCTGGGCGGGGAGGGAAGTGGCGACCAACGACGCGGCCGCGAGAACCAGAGTTAACCGAAGCTTCATTGCAGTGCCCCCTCGGGACTGATCTCGATCGCTTCGGCGTCGCTCCATAGCCGCTCAAGCTGGTAGAAAGAGCGCAGCGTCGGATGAAAGAGATGGACCACGAAATCCACGTAATCGAGCAACACCCAGCGACCCTGCTCCAAACCTTCGACGTGATGGACCTGGAATCCTTCCTTCTTCAGCTCGGCAACGACGTGCTCGCCGACCGAGCGGACGTGTGTATCCGACGTCCCGCTCGCGATGACGAAGCAATCCGTCATGTCAGTCACTTTTCTCAGGTCCAGCACCACCACGTCGTTCGCTTTCATGTCGAGGCAGAGCGCTGCCGCGCGTTGCGCCAATGCCACGGCCGTAGGTTCGGTTGAAGCCATTCCGCAGGTGTGAGAGTTGGCTGCGGGATCGTTCCCGCCAGCTAAGGTATTGCGCGATCGTCCCGAATGTTCCCGCTCGGGGGGACGTTATGCATTTGCTACGCCAGTTTACGCCCTCGATTACTGCTTGATGACCCAGACCTTTATCTCGGCCTGGACGTCCGCGTGGAGCCGGATCGAGACACGATAGACGCCCAGTGCCTTGATGGGCTCGTGCAGGTCGATCTGGCGCTTTTCGATCTTGAATCCCTGAGCTTCGAGCTGGTGGGCGATGTCGGCGGTCGTGACCGACCCGAACAGCTTGCCCTCTTCGCCGACGCGCGCCGAAAATGTGAGCGAGACCGGCTCCAGCTTCTTTGCGATCTCCTCGGCCGCTTCCCGGCGGGAGGATTCAGCGGCCTCCAGGCGCGCGCGCTCCTGCTCCATGCGCTTCTTGTTGCCGGCCGTGGCTTCGTACGCAAAGCCGCGTGGCAGCAGATAATTGCGGGCAAATCCGGCCGACACGTTCACGATGTCGCCGGGGTGGCCGAGGTTGTCTACGGCCTGTCTTAGAATGACTTCCATAATGAGGCTCTGTTGAGGTGTCAGGTATCAGGTATCAGGTATCGGATAGGGCAGCACTTACTGATGCCTGATACCTGATACCTGTTTCATGCGGCCTTCGCCCGGCTCCGCCAATCGAGCCAGGTATCGGTCAGTCCGAGCGCGCCGAGGACCGGCGGGAAGAGCGAGAAAAGAACTGCGAGAACCACGAATAGTCCGCCCTTGGTGACCCAAGCGAGCACGCCCAGTCCCCGAACGAAATACAGCATGGCGAAAAATACGACCAGGTTCAGCCCGACCGTCTGGGCCTCCTGAAACGAAGGCAGCAGCAGGATTGTGAGACCTACCGCCAAACCCCAAACGAGTTGGTCGTTGAAGCGAAAAACACGCAGCGGAGCGAGAGCAGGGCCAATCCGAACCCTCGACAGCCGATGGTACATGGTCCATCCGAGTGCGAGCGCCGCCAGGGTCTGCAACGCCAGGAGTGCCGGTGCAAGCAGCAGCGAGATGTGCGGCGCGAGCCGCAGTCGCTCCTTCGTCTCCTCCAGGCTTCGAGCCATCGCCTCGGAGTTGGAGGCAGCGCCTACGATCTCTTCCGCGCCGGCGTCGAAGGATGCCAGCGTTGCCTGATTGCGGGTGACGAACTCTCCGGACACTATGGCCTGCAGCCGCTCGAAGGATCCAGCGCCGGCACCGAGCCCTGCCAAGGCGATCCCGAACGCGGCGAGCAAAGTGAGCAGCGCGCGGCCGAAGAACGGCCGTTCGCCCCCCAGCACCGCCGCCAGACCGAAAACGCCCGCCACCAGCAGGATCCAGCCGCGCTCCAACCAGAAATACGCGTCCCCGGCCGGAGCCGGTGAGAACAGCAGCAGCACGGCCGCGGCCAGCCACATGAGAGCCATGAGCGGGGAGCCGCCGTGGATCCACCCGATCACCGCGCACGCCGCGATGATCGTGGTGAGCATGACGTGCCACGCTTTCACCGGCGGGTAGAACCCGAGGATCGGGATCACGCTCACCGTCATGAAAGCGATGAGCGCGAAGACGAGTCCGCGCCAGCGCAGCTTCCGGGGCTCCGGTGCGGGCGCGGCGGTCATGTCAGGCGGTGTGACCCCTCGTGTACGGAATCAGCGAGAGGAAGCGGGCACGCTTGACCGCGGTAGCGAGCTGGCGCTGGTGACGGGCGCAGGTTCCGCTCAGGCGGCTCGGCAGGATCTTGCCGTGGTCGGTGATGAAGCGGCCGAGCGTGCGATCGTCCTTGTAGTCGATGAAGCGGACGCGCGTCTCGCAGAAGGGGCAGGTCTTGGTGGGTCGGCGCATGGGTCAATCCTCGTCGTCGTCGTCTTCTTCACGGCGCCGGGCGGCGGCCATGTCTTCCTCGGACATCGGCGGGGCGCCGACTTCGCGATCGTGGATCGTGACGAGGTAGCGGAGGACGCTGTCGTCGAGCTTGAGGGCGCGCTCGAACTCGGGCAGCGTGGCGGGTTCGGCTTCGAAGCGGGCGACGACGTAGTAGCCGTTCTCGCGCGGGCCGATCGGGTAGGCGAGCTGGCGACGGCCCCAATGGTCGAGCTTCATGTCGCTCTCGGCGACGCCGAGGAGCCCGCGGAAGCGGCCCAGCTTGTCGGTGATGGCGGTGTCTTCGAGGGTGGAATCGAAGATGTACACCGCCTCGTAGGAACGAGGCACGGTGGCAAACCTCCCTGTGGTCGAGGAAACCGTCCCCCGCTGGTT
>DATLBG010000039.1:0-32985 GCA_035527035.1 Gemmatimonadaceae bacterium
GGCGCCGGTTGGCCGGCGATGCGCTCGACTTCGACGATCTCTAGATCCATCGCGGTCTCGAGCGCCGGCTTGAAATCCGCGATCGTGATCCGATCGAACGGCGGCACGCCGCCGTACGAGCCGGTCCACTCGGCCAGGAGCGGGCCCAAGTTGGCGGCGGCGCCGGCGGCGGAAGCCGGTGGAACGCGCTCGGTGGTCGTCACGATGGGCGCGCAGGCGAAACTGCCGCCGGCCAGACAGAAGCCGGCAGCGCGAAGGAGCATGGTTCGGGGACGCATATCGATTCCGGGTTGGTGACTGGGGCGTACCGGTCGGAGCGGATTGACAGCAGGGGCACGGACGAAGGCTATGAGTGGCTTTCTACGCGGGCAAGGGGAGGGTCACGGCGCGACACACGCGGTCTGACGAGGCTCCGAGGTTTCGAGTTGCGCGGCGAGGCGCTGTCCGCGAAGATACGCGATCATGCGTCCACTCGCTCGCACCGCATCGCTCGCGGCCGTGCTTTTTTCCGCCGTCGCATGCGCGCCGGCCGCCGTGCGGCTGGCGCCTCCTCCCGATCCAGGCGCGCGCTATCGGGTCGTCGCAGGCGGCACGCGGCAGGAGACGACGTTCGAGCACATGGCGGCGCAGCTCTCGCGCGCGAAGGTGATCTTCTTTGGGGAGCAGCACGATGACCCTGCGACGCACGCGGCGGAAATCGAGTTGCTGCAAGCCCTCGGACGATCCGGGCGCCCGATCGTTCTGTCGCTCGAGATGTTCGAGCGGGATGTGCAGGCCGTACTGAATGACTATCTCGCCGGACGTGTCACCGAGCAGCAGTTCCTCACCGCGTCGCGGCCGTGGCCCCGCTACGCCACTGACTATCGCGGACTCGTCGAGCTCGCGAAATCCCGCGGGTGGCGCGTAATCGCGGCCAACGTTCCGCGACCCATGGCTTCCGCGGTGGGAAGGGCGGGCCTCTCCGTGCTCGATACGCTCACTGTCCCCGGGCGCGACCATGCCGCGCGCGAGCTGTCATGCCCGAACGACGATTATCGCGCGCGCTTTCTCGCGGAGATGCGCTCGCACAGCGCCGGATCAGGGCAGGCGCCGCAGCCGGGCGACACGCTGCCGACCGCGGTAGCGGAGCGGTTTTACCTCGCGCAGTGCGTGAAGGACGAGACGATGGCGGAGTCCATCGTGGCCGCGCTCAGGAACGCTCCACGCAATGCGATCGCCGTGCATTACAACGGCTCGTTTCACAGCGACTACGGACATGGGACGGCTGCGCGCGTCGCGTGGCGTGAGCCGGGCTGGAAATTGGCGATCGTCACCGCGATACCCGCGAGTGATCCGGCGCTGGCGCCGGTCGCGCCGAACGCGGGCCGCGCAGACTTCCTGGTTTTTACGCGGCGGGATTAGCCGGCTCGACCGCGGGCCGCCTGCGCTGCCAGAGGCGCGCTGCGACGGGCGTGAGCACGACGGTCGCGGCTATGCGCAGCGGCTGAGTGAGCTTGGTGGCGAGGTAAGCCGCGGTGAACGCGCCGGCCCTGCCCGCGACGCTTTCGGGCGCCAGGCCCGCGTTGATCGCCACGTAGAAGCCCACGAGCACGGCGAAAAACAGCGTCATGTAGATCCCGAAGGCGAGGGGTCCATACTGTGCGAGGATCTGCTTCAGCTTGGCGATCATTCGTTATTTCCAGTCTGCGAGGAAAAGGTTGGTCTCTCCGCTGCGCGACGCGCCCCGGCTCGACGCCCAGAGCAGCTTGCGCCCGTCGGGGCTGAACATCGGAAAACCGTCAAAACCTGGATCCGTCGTGATCTGCTGGAGGCCGCCGCCGTTCTCGTCGATCATGTAGAGATCGAAGTTCCCGCTGCGTGGATCCCGATAATTCGACGAAAAGATGATGCGGCTTCCGTCCGGCGTCCACGACGGGCCGAAGTTCGCGCCGCCGAGGCGCGTGATCTGCCGCTGGTCCGACCCGTCGGCGTTCATGATGAACAGCTCCACGCGACTGGGCCGCACGAGTTTCTGAGCGAGCAGCGCGCGGTACTGGGCCGTCCCGGCGGAATCGCTCGGGTGGTTCGCGCGGTACACGATCTTCCTTCCGTCCGGCGACCACCACGGTCCGCCGTCGTACCCTACGGAATGCGTGAGCCGCCGCACGTCGGTGCCGTCCACGTTCATGGTGTAAATCTCGAGATCGCCGGACTCGAGCGAGGTGAAGACGATGCGCTTGCCGTCCGGCGACAGGACGCCTTCCGCCGTGTACACGTTGTAGTGCGTCAGCCGCTTCGTGTTGGTCCCGTCGCGGTTGACGGCGTAGATGTCGTACGGGTCGAGCGGCCATACATAGCCGGCCGACGCGTCCGGTCGCGGGGGGCAGCGGTCCTGGTGCGCGGTAGAGGAGCCGAAGAACAGTCGTCGGCCGTCGGGGAAGAACCAGCCACAGGTGGTCTTGCCGCGTCCGTCCGAAACGCGGCGCAGGCCGCGTCCGTCCACATGCATCACGTATTGCTGGTCGCACGGGTACGAGAGCTGCGCGCTTTGGAATGTGATCCACTGGCCGTCGCGGCTGAAGTACGCTTCCGCGTTCTGCCCGCCGGCGGTGAGCCGGCGGATCGCGGCGAAGCGGCCCTCGCCCTGCGAGGGCTCCACGGCCGTGCTCGCTAAAACGACGCCCGTCTCAGTGGACGGTCGCGCTTCAGGGTTGGAGGGCTGTACGCAGGCTGCGGCGAGGAATGCCAGCGCGGCCGCGGCGTGATATCTCTGCATCGAAGGGATAATAGCGCGCTGCCGGCCGTTGCGAAGCACCAGGTCATGGTTCTGCGGCGCACTTCGAGCATTACCAGTGAGACCGCGCACCCGCCAGGCGCTATCTTCGTCCGATGCACACCGGCCATCCCGAGCTCGCTATGCACCTGAGCGGCCTTGGCAAACGCTTCGCCTCGCGCTGGGTTCTGCGCGGCGTGACGCTGGAAGTGCAGCCGGGTGAGGCGGTAGGGCTGCTCGGCGCAAACGGGAGCGGCAAGAGCACGGTCCTGCGGATTCTCGGGACACTGCTTAGTCCGACCGTGGGGACGGCCGCCATCGACGGGCTCGACATCGTCCGGGAGGCGGGCGCGTTGCGCGGACGAGTCGGGTATCTGGCGCACACTCCAGGGCTGTATGACGATCTCACCGCGCGCGAGAACCTGCGCTTCGCCGCCGACATGCTCGGCCTGGGCTACGGTGCCGTCGACGAAAGCCTGGAGCGCGTAGGTCTCGCCGGCGTGGCGGGCGACAGAGTGCGCGGCTTCTCGGCCGGAATGCAGCGGCGGCTTGGCATCGCCCGCATGATCCTGCGTGCCCCGCGCATCCTCCTGCTGGATGAGCCGTACAGCAATCTCGATGCGGACGGGATCGATCTCATGAATTCCATTCTCGGCGACGTCATCCGCTCGGGCGGCGCCGCGCTCGTCGCGCTCCACGAGCTCGCACCCGCGCGCGACATGCTGGCGCGCAACGTGACTCTCGTGGATGGACGGATCGAGTCCGAGCCGGGGCGCGCGGGCCGTGATCGGACAGGCCCGATCTCGGTGATGCGCTGATGGCATGGCGCGACGACTGGCGGCGTGCGCGCGCAATCGCGAGGAAGGACGTGACGACCGAGCTGCGCGCGAAGGCCGGCTTCAACAGCGTTGCGGCGCTGGGTGTGACGATTCTGGTGCTCCTCGGACTCGCGCTCGGCCCCGACGCGCAGGCGTTGCGGGACGCGGCGGTTGGGGCGGTGTGGCTCGCTCTCCTGTTCTCCGGAGTGCTCGCTTTCAACCGCTCGTTTCAGGTCGAGCTCGAGAGCGGCGCGCTCGAGCCGTTGCTCCAGTATCCCGGCCCCCGCTGGACGATCTTCGCCGGCAAGCTGCTCGGCAACCTGATCTTCCTTGCGATGATGACGGCGATAGTCGTTGCCGTTGGCGCCATTCTGTTCAGTGTGAGCATTCCGCCCCGGTGGCCGGCCCTGCTGGGCGTCCTCGCGCTCGGCATCTTAGGTTTGACTGTTCTGGGGACGTTCTACGCTTCCATGGCAAGCCGCAGCCGCGCTCGGGAGGTTCTCCTTCCGCTGCTTCTCTTTCCGATGCTGGTGCCGGTTCTCGTCGCGGCGACGACAGCGTCCAAGGCGCTGCTTGGAACCGACCTCATGCATGACGCGGGCGCCTGGATCCGGCTGCTCGCCGCCTACGACGTGATCTTTCTGATAGCCACGTTCCTCGCCTTCGAACATGTCATTGAATCCTGACCACCAAACCATGCTCTCCAGGGACCAGTTGCCCGATCCAGGACCATCGGGACGGCGGACCGGAGTGTGGCTCGCGCTCGCGACCCTCGTGGTCCTCGCCGCGGCCCAGGCGTATGCCATCAGCAACTCGCCCGCCGAAGGCGACATGGGGCATCTGCAGAAGATCATGTACGTCCATGTGCCCGCGGCGTGGATGACCTTCATAGCGTTTTTCGTAGTGCTCGTGTTCAGCGTGCTCTACTTGTGGCGCCGGCGCGAGACGGATGACCTGATTGCCGCTTCGGCCGCTGAAGTAGGGGCGGTATTCAATGGGCTCACGCTGGCGCTGGGAATGATCTGGGGCCGGCCGACCTGGGGCGTATGGTGGGCGTGGGACGCGCGGCTCACTTCCACGCTGGTGCTGTTCCTGATCTTCGTCGGCTACCTGGCGCTCCGTGGATTCGTGGACGACGCCGGACAGCGCGCTCGCTGGAGCGCCGCCGTGGGAATCATCGGCGCCATCAACGTGCCGATCGTGTACATGTCGGTCATGTGGTGGCGGACGCTGCACCAGCAGCCGTCGAGTCCGTCCACGCTCGATCCCGCTTACACAATGGGACTGCGCACGAACGCGATCGCCATGCTGCTCGTGCTCGTTTTCTTCATTCATAAGCGGTACGACATCGCCCGACGCGAGCGCGCGGTGGAACTGGCGGCGCAGACGGCCGCAATGCGAGGAAGCTGAGATGGTTGCGTCGAATCAAACGTTCGTGATAGCGGCGTACGCGCTCACCTGGGTGGTCCTGCTGGGCTACGTGTGGCGTCTTGTCAGCAAAGACAGGCGGGCCCGCGCCGACCATGGCCCGGTCAGCGGGCGCGGAGACGTCTCCCGATGAAGCGCGCCTGGGTGCTGGGCGGAGCGGCCGTGATACTCGGCGTGTTCGCGTGGCTGCTTTTCGGGGGCCTCGAGAAGAACATGGTGTTCTTTCTGACGCCGCGGGAGCTGCTCGCGAAAGGCACCGAGGGGGTCGGCGTTCCCGTGCGACTCGGCGGACAGGTGAAGCCCGGCTCGGTGAAGTGGGACGCGCAAGCGCTCGACCTCCGATTCACGGTCACCGATGGCGGCGGGGAGATTCCCGTGCGCTCGACGGGCGCTCCTCCGCAGATGTTCCGCGACGGCATGGGAGTGATCGTCGAGGGGCGTGTCGGAACGGGCGGGGTATTCGAGGCGTCGAACCTCATGGTGAAGCACTCGAACGAGTACCGCGCGCCCAAGCCCGGCGAGGAAGCGCACCAGAGGTACAAGGACCTCATCCAGCAGTCCGCCGCTCCGTGACCGGACTCATCGCCCACAACGCTTTGCTGGTGTCTGTGACCGCAGTTCTTTTCGGGGTCATCATCACGCCGGTCGCGGTCCGCACCGGGCGCAGGGAATGGCTTTCGCTGACGTATGCGGCGGTGTACACCAACTTCCTGCTGGTCAGCATTGCGACGGTAGCGATGGTGGTAGCGCTCGTCATGCACGACTTCTCGGTGTCGTATGTCGCGGCTGTGGGCGGCCGCTCGACGCCGCTGTTGTTCACGATTATCTCGCTGTGGGGCGCGCTCGAGGGATCGATTCTGTTCTGGGCATGGGTGCTGGCGCTGTACGCCGCCGCGGTCGTGTGGCTGCACGGCCGGCGTCCCGGCAACCTGGTGCCGTACGCGGCGATGACGCTGCTCGCCGTCGCGGCGTTCTTCGCGATCCTGCTGGTGGGACCGGCGAACCCGTTCGTCCCGGTATTCCCGGTTCCCGCGGATGGGCCGGGTCCGAACACGCTGCTGCAGAATCACATTCTGATGGCGGTGCATCCGCCTTTGTTGTACCTCGGCTACGTCGGGATGACGGTGCCGTTCGCTTTCGCGGTAGGCGCGATCATCGCAAGAGAGGCGGATTCGAACGACTGGGCCGTTCTCTCCCGGCGCTGGATGCTGGCGGCGTGGGCCTTTCTCTCCGCGGCGATCATCGCGGGGATGTGGTGGTCGTACGAGGTGCTCGGGTGGGGCGGCTACTGGGCGTGGGATCCGGTCGAGAACGCGTCGTTCCTGCCGTGGCTCACCGCCACCGCGTATCTCCACTCCGTGATGGTGCAGGAGCGGCGCAACATGCTGCGGCTGTGGACGCTCAACCTGTGCGTGGCGACGTTCGTGCTTACGATCTTCGGCACTTTCCTTACGCGCTCGGGGATTCTCTCCTCGGTGCATGCGTTCACCACGGGGAACATCGGCTACTACTTCCTCGCGTTTATCGCGATCGTGCTCGTGTCTACGCTCGTGCTCGTGGCAGGCAACTCGGAGCACATCCGCACCCGGGCGAATCTTGGCGGGGCCGCCTCCCGCGAGACAGTGTTCCTGCTCAACAACCTGTTCCTTACCGCCGTGATGCTGACTGTCCTGGTCGGGACGCTGTATCCGCTCATCGCCGAAGCGGTGCGCGGGGTGAAAGTCAGCGTCGGCGAGCCGTTCTTCAACCGGATGGCGATCCCGGCAATGGTCGCGCTGGTCTTTCTCATGGGCGTGGGGCCGGCGCTCCCGTGGGGCAGCACGACCTGGGCTGAGGCGCGCAAGCGCCTGCTGCCTCCGCTGATCGCCGCGGCCATCATGGGCACGATCGCAGTTTTCGCCGGCGCAAGAGGCGTTTACTCGATACTTGCGTTCGCATTCGTCGGATACGCGGCGGTGGGTAACCTGCGGGAGTACTGGATCGGAATGCGGGCGCGCCGGCGCGCCCACGGGGAAGGGTGGGGCACCGCGCTCGTGCGGCTCGTCGGCGGCAACCGTAGACGTTATGGCGGCTATGTCGCGCACATCGGGATCCTGCTCGTCGCGCTCGGCGTGGCCGCGTCGTCAACTTTCCGCTCGGAGCGCGAAGCCACGCTCGTGCCGGGGCAGACGCTTACCGTGGCGGGGCAAACGGTCAGGCTCAAGAACGTGTGGGGGCGGGAGGAGCCGCAGCGCTCCGTGATCGGCGCGACGATGGACGTCCTCGACAGCGACAGCGCCGTCATCGGCACGGTCCACCCCAGGATGAACTTCTACCGGGTGTCGGACGAGCCGGTGCCGACGCCCGACGTCCGCAGCAGCATCAAGGGCGATCTATACGTGAACCTGATGGCGTTCGAGAGTAACGGAGCCAACGCGACGGTCAAGGTGATCGTCGAGCCGCTGGTGCCGTGGATCTGGTTCGGCGGCCTGGTGGTCGTGCTCGGCGCGGTCATCGGCATGTTCCATGGCGGGCGTTCCCGAACGCAGCGCGCATGAACTGGAAGCGCGCCGCAATCGCCACTCTCGCCGCCGCGCCTGTGCTGGCGCTGCTCGCGTTCGGGTTCACGCGGAGTCCTGGCGAGATCCCGTCGCCGCTTCCGGGACGCCCCGCCGCGCCGTTTGCGCTGCCCGTTTTCGCTCCAGGCGAGCCGCCACTCGCCCGCGATGTCGGCGACACCGTCAGGCTCGGCGACCTCGCCGGAAAGGTGCTGGTCGTCAACTTCTGGGCGTCATGGTGCCTGGCCTGCCGCGACGAGCACGTCGCGCTCAGCGAGACGGCGCGCGAATATGCCGGCAAGCCCGCGCAGTTCATCGGCGTGCTGTATCATGATCGCCCCAGCCAAGGGCTACAGTGGATCGAGCGCATGGGCGGACAGAGTTATCCCTCGGTCACCGACGACCGCTCGCGCATGGCGATCGACTACGGATTGTATGGAGTGCCCGAAACTTTCATCATCGATCCCTCGGGCCGCATCGCTTACAAGCACATCGGGCCGATCACGGCGAGCGTGCTGCGATTCTGGATCGATTCTCTCGCGCCTGCACCGGCGCTCGACACGGTGCCGGTCGGATCGGGCCTGTGAAAGCGGGTTGGCGGCCTGGGGTAATCGGAGCAGCGATGTTGCTCTGTCTCACCTCGCCCGCATCGCCGCAAGAATCGGCCGACGCCGAGCTGGAAGCTCGAACGACCGCTGTCGCCTCCACCCTCCGGTGCCCTGTGTGTCAGGGCGAATCCATCCAGGACTCCCCGGCTGAACTTGCCCAGGACATGCGCGCGCTGGTCCGTGAGCAGCTTCGCGAGGGCAGGACGCCCGAGGAAGTGAGAGCGTACTTCGTCGGCAGATACGGCGAATGGATTCTGCTCGAGCCGAAGATGAAGGGACTCAACATTCTGCTATACGTGTTTCCCGTGGCACTCGTGCTCGGCGGGCTTGCCGGCGTCGTCATGCTGGTCAGAAAATGGAGCGCGCCATCCCCTGGCATCAGGACGTCGCCGCCCGCGCAGTAGCGCTCTCGAAGACCCGCGCGCTTCCGGTCTCCGCGGTCGACCCGTAGCTTCTCGCAACTTTTCGAAGGCGGGGCTGGTGGGCCGACGCAAGCGCGTGCTGATTGTCAACTGCTACTGGCCGGAGACGAGAGTTCCGATGCAGCTGCCGAACGAGATGCCAATGCCATTGGCGCCCGTTCATCTGGCAGGGCATTTCGCGCCGCACCGGTGGGAGATCCGCCTGTACAACGAAGTCGCGAACGGTCATCTCGAGCTCTTTGCGCTGGAGCTGCTCGACTGGCCGGACGTCGTCGTCTTCTGCGGACTGACCGCCGCCTTCGACCGGTTCCTGCATCTCAGCGCGTACTTTCGCACGCGCAATCCGGCGGTGGTGATCGTTGCCGGCGGCCTCGCCGTGCGATTGCTGCCGGGGCACGCCGCCGCGAACTTCGACTACGCGTGTCGTGGAGACGTCGAGGAGATTCGCGAGGTGATCACCGACGCGTTCGGACCGGGCTTCCTCGCGGAGGATCCCGTTCCGCGGTACGATCTCGCGCACTGGATGGGGCGCTGGATCGGCTACGCCGAATCCAGCCGCAACTGCAACTTCCGTTGCAGCTTCTGCACGCTCACCGCGGATTCGCTGCCCTGGCGCGGCACCGATGCCGACGTCTTCATGCGGCATCTCGAGGCGATGGGCCCGCGGGTGCTGCTGCATATCGCGGACAACCAGTTCGCCGGAGCGGGGCGGGACGCATTCGCCGAGCGGCTTGATGTATTGAAGCGCGCGCGCGAGAAAGGACTATTCCGCTGGTGGGCCGGGTTCGTGACGGACGCGTTTTTGTGGGACGAGGAGAACCTTCGGCGCGCGAAAGAGTCGGGGTGCATCTCGCTGCTCATCGGCGTGGAATCATTCGACAACCAGTGGCTGCGCAGGATGAACAAGGCGCAGAACGTGCGCGAGCCGCAGCAGGCGCTCATTCGCCGCTGTCTCGAGGCGGGCATCCTGTTTCAGTATGGCCTCGTATTCGACCCGACGGACCGGCGCGTCGCCGACATGGAGCGGGAGCTCGACGCCATCGCCGCGGATCCGTCCATTCCGGCGCCGAATTTCATTTTCGTGGCGACGCCTTTCCCGGGCACGCCGTTTTTCGCGGAGAAGCATGAGCGTGGCCTGATCCTCCCGGGCACGCGGCTTCGCGACCTGGACGGCTCCACGCTCAATCTCAGGGCGCTGGATGGCGAAGAGACCGCCGCGCAATTCCTCCGCACCACGAAGAACCTCGTCGGCCGGCGGGGAAAGTTCTTCGCGCACCAGGCGCGATTCCACTGGCGCTACCGCTCCGCGCTGGACGCGCACGTGCATCTGGCTTCCGCGCTCACGATCGCCAGCATCATGTCGCCGCAGGGGCTGTCGAACACCCGGTATCTGCTCAGCAGGCGGGCGCCGCGTACCCACATCGGCGCGACCGATCTGCTCGACCCCGTCTATACTCCGCGTCACGCTGTCGACCGGAAGTTCGCGTCCAGCTTCCAGCCGACGATGGTCACCATGGCCGATGGATCGCTGAACCCCGCCATAGCGGACGACCTAATGCGCGCCCGCAAAGGCCGTGTTACCGCGGCGGTGGCCTGATGCCGCTGGCTCCGCGCGCACCGGTGTCGGTCAAGCCGTGGTGGCAGACCGCGCGCGTGTTGGCGTTCCTCGCCGCGCTTCACGTTCTGCCGGTCGCCGCGGTAATCCGTGGGACGTCACCGGCAGACTGGTGGACCTTCGCGGCGACGCACCTGGTCCTCGCGTTTTTCGTGGCGAGCGGATTGCACCGCTACTTCGCGCACCAGGCTTTTCGCACCAGCCGCGCCGGGCAGGTTGTTCTCGCGGTGGGAGGCTGTCTCGCTTTCACCGATCCGATCGGGTTCGCCGGGAAGCACCGCATCCATCATCGCTACTCCGACTCCGACGGCGATCCTCATTCGCCGAACGACGGCTGGTTCTCCTGCTGGATATGGAGTCTCGCCGATGACCATCTCACCGGTCAGCAGGTGCGCGCCGCGTGCCCCGACCTCATGCGGCACGCCGAGCTGCGGTGGCTCAACCGCTGGTACTGGGTGCCGGGGATCTCGCTCGCCGCCGCCTACTTCGTGTGGGGAGGACTCGCCCGCCTCGGCATCGGCTTCGCCCTCGCGCTGGTGGTCGCGTTGCACCTCACCTCTGCCGTCAACTACGCGTGCCACCGCTGGGGCACCCGTCGATTCGAGACCGCTGAGGGCTCGCGCAACAACGCTCTCGTCGCGCTGCTCACCTGGGGCGAAGGGTGGCACAACAACCACCACCGGTATCCCGCCGCCGCGCGCGCCGGCTTTCGCTGGTGGGAGCTGGACGCGAATTACTACGTGATCAAGCTGCTGTCGCTGCTGGGACTCGTATGGGACGTGCACGAGGTTCCAACGCGGCTGCGCGAGCGGGGATCGGCGAGTTGAGTCGTCCGCTCGGGCGCATCTCCCTGGCGCTCTCCGGCGGCGGCACTCGCGCCGCCGGTTATCATCTGGGCGCGCTCAGCTATCTCGACAGACTCGGACTGCTGACGGACGTCGCCGTCATTTCCGGCGCTTCCGGCGGCGCGTTCGTCGTCAGCACGTATGCGATGTCACAGGCGAAGGGACAGAGCTTCCAGGCTTACGCCGACTGGATGATGGAGCGGCTCCGCACCGGGAGGATGGCGGAGTGGGTCCTCGACGAGTTCACCGGAGGCAAACCGCTCGGACTGTCGGGCCGGCGCACCATCATCGCGGCGCTCGCGGAGTCTTACGACAGACATTTTTTCGAGGGCTTCAGGTTTGGCGCCATGGTGGACATGGAGCCGGGGCCCGGCCATCTCGAGGAAGTCGTGATCAACGCGACTGATTATCGCACCGGACTCGGCTTTCGCTTCCAGCTCCACGCGCCAGCGGGCAACGCGCAGTCTCCCATCGATCCCGCGCTGCTGCGCCACGCGCGCCTCGCGGACATCATGGCGTCGTCGTCCTGTCTGCCCGGAGGGATGGAGCCGTTTTTCTTTCCCGAGGATTTCGTGTGGGACGGCGCGGACGCGCAACGCGACGCTGCCGCGCTGCGCGAGCAGTTCTCCGCACTCGGAGTCGAGGCGATCCCGTTGATGGACGGGGGGCTCTACGACAACCAGGGGCTCGAAGCGTTGATGGAGGCGGCCTCGCGAATTCTTCCGGATGGAGAGACCGCGAAAGTGGACAGCGCCATCGAATCGGGAAGGAAGCTGTGGAAGACCGGCACCGACACACAGCGGTTCCCGGGGGAGTTCGATCTCCTCTTCCAGCGGATAGCGACGGGCGACATCCCCTCCGAGCCGCCGGGCCTCGTCATAGTGTCGGACGCGGTCAGGGTGGACGACCCGCTGCTCCGCGCCGCGTTCGCGCCGGGAGATAAGCGCCCGCTCGCGACGCTGGCGCAGCCGGCCGCCGATCGCGCGACGCTCGCCACAGCGTACAGGTTCTGGTGGCTGCTCGTGGTGCTGTGCGGCGGGACTTTTCTCTCCGTGCTGTACCACGTCTCAGTGGAGTACTGGTCGCAGGGGGACTTCCGCCCGACGATCCACGGGCTCCTTCTGTACATCATCCCGATGCTGCTAGCCGGGGCCGCCTTCATCGCGCTGCTCAGGCTGCGCGGCGCCGCGCGCGGCGCACTCGCGGCCGTGGACACGATTCTCGGAACGGAAGGGAAGTGCGTTGACGAGGTGCGCGAGACCCCGAAGACGTGGAACCTGCTGCGGAGGCTGCCGCTGTCGCAGCTGGGCTGGCTGATGAAGATACGCATGGCGTCCATCATGGCGACGGTGAGCGACATTTTCTTCGTGCGCCACCGGATACTCGGCTACGCCCTGTTGTATGGCTTCCCCGGGTGGAGGCGGCAGCTTCTCAGCGCCGAGATATTCTCGCTGCTCATCAAGGCGCCGGAAGACGCGCCGCAGGTCACCGACGCGCAGCGCGCCGTGGTGAAGATCGCGTCCGAGCAGCCGACCGCATTCTGGTACGACACGCCGGACGAGCTCGCGCAGCTGGTCGCGACGGGCCAGATGAGCATGTGCCGGAACATGATCGTGTTTCTCCAGCGCCGCCGCGCGGAGAACCCGTCCGCGTTCAGCCGCGAGCTCGCCGAGATGCTGGTGAAGACTCAGGCCGATTGGCGACTTCTGCGTGAGCGTCCCATGGGGCTCGTGCCGCAGGCCGCGCGCGCTGCGCCGGTCAGCACAGTGACGCCGAAGCACGGCTGAAGCGACGCGGGCCGAACACCGCTGGTGTGCCGGGCTACGCGAGACGGCGTGCCCGCGCCCGATGCAGAGCACCGAGTCCGGACGATTCCAGCGCTGCCGCATAGCGTTGATCGCGGACGGCCGGCCTGCCCGACCGCGGTATCACCAAAGGCTCGAGGGCGTGCGGATCGTGCTCCCTTGCTGCTTCGAGGAAGAGAGCCATGGCGGTGTCCATGTCGCCCAGGCCGAGGTGGATCCACGCGGAGAGCCCCGGGCGCGGCCCATCGGGACGATGCGAGATTTCCTGTAGACTCGCGCGCGCGGTGGCTACATCGCCGGAGACGGCTGCGGCATGAGCGTGCAGCGCGACCATGTACGGAAGGCGGCCCGAGCGCTCCACGGATCGCTGCAGCCATTCCACCGATTCGCTCGTTTTCCCGAGCTCCAGCAGGGCGCCTCCCATGGTCCACATGCAAGGTAAAGAATCAGGCGCGAGCTCCAGCCCTTGCCGCGCCAGCTGCTCGGCGCGCTCGGGCTCCCCGCCCATTACCGCCGCCCACGCCACCGTCGCGGCAATGAGCGGCGACAGCGGTTCGAGCGCTAACGCCGCTTCCGCCTGCGCGTGCGATTCATCGCGATCGCCCGTCAGCGCGAGCCACTGGCTGAACGTGGCGCGAGGCGACCCCAGCCTCGGCCCAAGCTCCACTGCGCGCTGCAGCGAGCGCCCGGCCAACTCGATGTCGTGTCCGAGGAGGAGCTCGAACAAACCGCGAGCGTAATGCGCTTCCGGCAGCCCCGGATCGGCGCTGACAGCGCGCTCGGCGGCGGCACGACCGCGGTCGAACGCGAGTCGTGGCGACAGAGCTCCATAGTAGCCAAGGAATGAAAATCCATCGGCCAATCCGGCCCACGCTTGCGCGTACGCCGGATCGAGCGCGACGGCTTCCTGGAAGCTCTGCATCGCCTTGTCCAGCGCCCGCTGATTCCAGAAATATCTTCCCCGCAACACGAGCTGGTACGCCGCCAGGTTGTCCGTTCCGCGGCGAATGCCTCCGACGCGCTCGCCCGCGGAGGTCAGAAGTCGCACGGAAAGCGCGTCGGCGATGGTTGTGGCGAGCTCGTCCTGCAGGTCGAAGACGTCGGTGAAGGCCCGATCGAAACGGTCGGACCAGTACTGTCGTTGCGTCGCGACTTCTACAAGCTGCGCCCCTACGCGAAGCCGGTCTCCCGACCGTCGCACGCTGCCCTCGAGGACGTAATCCACCTTGAGAACCTGGGCGATCTCCTCGACGGTCGCCGAGCGAGCCTGCAGCGCGAATGCCGAAGTGCGCGACGCCACGCGCACGCCGGGCAGGCGGGAGAGCGTACTGATCAGCTCCTCCGTCATCCCGTCGCAGAAGTAGTCCAGCTCGGTGTCGCCCCCGATGTTGGCCAGCGGGAGTATCGCGAGCGAGGGGATGGAGCGCTCGGTCGTCTCGACGGACTCCACTGCCTCTACTTTTACCCTCGTCTGACCGGATGAGGCGATCGGTTGCGCGGGCGTGTCGCGGCGACCGCCCCGGAGTGTGGCGACGAATTCGCGTGCCGTGGGGAATCGTTCGTCCGGCTCCTTCTCGAGAGCCCGCGCTACGGCCGATGAAACCGCCGGCGGCACGTCAGGACGAATGTCATCCAGCGACGGCGCCGGCTCGGTGAAAAGCTTCTTCATGATCGCGACCGAGGTTCCACCGCCGAAGGGCGGCTGACCCGCGAGCATCTCGAACAGAACCGCGCCCAGCGCATAAATGTCAGTGCGCGCATCGGTGGAGGGATCTCCGACTGCCTGCTCCGGGCTCATGTACGACGGCGTGCCGATCGACACGCCGGTGCTCGTCATCCCCTTGCCGCCGGCGGCTTCCACTACGCGCGCTATCCCGAAGTCGGCCACCATGGCCACGCCGTTGGACAGCAGGATGTTCTCGGGCTTGATGTCGCGATGGATCACTCCGCGCTTGTGCGCGTACTCGAGCGCGCCCCCAACCACTAGCGCGACCTCGACAGCCTCGTCAATCGGCAGGCGGCCGGCATCCTGGATGCGGGTGCGCAGAGTCTGCGCTCCCTCGACGAAGGGCATCACGTAAAAGAGAAGGTCACCCTCGCCGCCTGAGTCATGCAGCGGCAGGATGTGCGGATGCTGCAGGCTCGCGGTGAGCAGCACTTCGGCGGAAAAGCGATCGAAGCTCACCGAGCTCGCGAGGTCCGGGTGCAGCACCTTCACCGCGACGGTCCGGTTGTGCCGCACATCTACGGCGCGGTAAACGGAAGCCATCCCGCCGCTCCCGACCATTCCTTCAAGCTGGTAGGATTTTCCGAGCGCCTCGCGCAGCCTATCGAGCTGATTCTGCACTCAGCCTTCCCATTTCGGATTATACGCCACTTCCCAAATGTGCCCGTCGGGATCTTGAAAATAGGCGGCGTATCCACCCCAGAACGTTTCGTGCGCTGCCTTGACGATGGCCGCCCCCGCAGCGCTCGCCTGGCGCATGACCGCATCGACTTCCTCTTTCGAGGACACGTTGTGGCCGATAGTCAGGTCGGTCGGATTTGGGTCAGCCTGCCCGTGGTCGAATTCCGTCCCCACGATCCCCTCTGTCTCGAAGCCGAGCCCGTCCCGGTAAAACCTCACAGCCCGCTGGAGGTCGTCTACTCCCAGCGTGAGCAAGGAAATTCGCGGCTTCATCCCCGGACAGTGGCTGCAACGTCGGCCCGCCGCAAGCTCCGCCGATTACTCAGCGCGGCCCGGCGCTAAAAATTGCCAATCGCCGCTCAGCGCGCGTCTCGCTCCCGCAAGTACTCCGCTACCGCGGTCCGCTTGCCGTATACGGCCCAGTCGAGCGGCGTCCCCTCATAGACCCTGTCCTTCATGTCCATCCGCGCGCCGTGCTCGACCAGAATGCGCACAACGTCTTCGTTCCCGGAGAACACAGCCTGGTGCAGTGGCGTCGCATGCGCATGGAACCCGTCGGGATTGTAGCGGTTCGGATCTTCTCCCGCATCGAGAAGCAGGCGCAAGCTCTCGACGTGGCCGAATTGAGCCGCCAGCGCCAGAGCGGCGTGCCGCTTAGCCGGCTCCGAGGTCGGAAGGAGGCGCCTCACTTCATCCGTCTGGCCGAGTCCGGCGGCGGTGACGATGTCCGCCGGAGCCCCCCGATTTACGAGTACGCCAGCCGTGTCCGCGTAGCCAAAAATCAGAGCGGTCACCGCCGCCGACTGCCACTCGGACCCAGGACCTTGCAGCTTGGCGCCATATTCTAGAAGAGTCTCGGCCAGCGCGGCCTGCAACCCGGCCCTGTGGGGGTGCGCGCTCGATACGAGCGTGCCCATGGTCGTGCACTTATTGTCGTACATGTCGGCGAGCGCATCGGGCTCGGCGCCGGATTCGAGCAGCAGCTTCGCGATCTCCACAGCGTTTGGCGGCGTCCGCTGGCGCGAGTCTTCGACTCCGTTGGCCGCGATGTAATGCAGCAGCGTCGCGCGGTGCTTGCGCGCCGACCGCGTGCGGACAAGATCGGGTGTATCCCGGAGCATGGTGCGCAGCCTCTCGATGTCGCCCGCAACCACCGCTTCCACGGCTTCCTCGAACCGCGCGACAGGCCCGCCCTTCGCGACTGTCTCGGCGAAGCGCGTGAGCTCCGCCCAGTTCTCGAAGTGATATTCGCGCGCGATCACCAGCTGCGCGTCTGCGGGAGACAGCGTAGTGGCGCGCACGGCGCCCACGGGTTGGCCGCGGAAGCGCGGATGCAGCCACTTGAAGCGCTCGTGCGCGGACTCGTCGTCAGCGAGCACCGCATCGAACAGCTCCTTCGCCTGGCTCTTGTATTCCTCGGCCGTCGCGCGGTACGACAGTGCTTCTCGCATGGACGGACCTCCTGTCCGGGATAGATGTAGCTTATCCGTCCATGGCCACAAGATGGAAGGTTGCGGTTGGCGCGGAGCAGACGTCGGCGGTGCTCGAGCAACCCACGGCAGAAGACTCCGGCGCTCTTTTCGTGTGCGCGCATGGCGCGGGTGGGCACATGGACGACCGGGGCATGCTCCAGCTCGCGAGCGAGCTTCGCTCCCACGGCGTGACCGTGGTTCGCTTCAACTTCATGTACAAGGAGAAGAAATCCGGGCGCCCGGACCCGATGCCGCGGCTCAAGGAATGCTTTGCGGCGGTAGTCGCCCACACGCTCGGCGATGTGCAGCCGAAGCTGCTCCTGATCGGCGGCCGCTCGATGGGAGGCAGGGCCGCGTCGATGCTTGCGGCCGACGGATTCGAGTGCGACGGGCTCCTTCTCCTCGCGTATCCGCTGCACCCGGCGGGGAAGCCCGAGCAGCTCCGTGACAAGCATCTCGCTTCGATAAATGTCCCCGTCCTCTGCTTCAACGGCACTCGTGACGCGTTGTGCCGGCGAGACCTGATGGAGACGGCGCTCGCCGGTGTGAAGACGCGATGGGACATGCACTGGCTCGAAAGCGCCGATCACAGCTTTCACGTGCTGAAATCGTCGGGAACCACGGACGCCCAAGTGCTGGCGGACATCGGGGAAGAGACGGAGCGCTGGGTGGCCGACCTCAGTCCTCGACGTAGCTTATTGGTGCCATGACCATGCGTGAAAAGCTGGACCTGCTGGAGAAGCGCCGCGCCGAGTCCGAGCAGGGCGGCGGCGAAGCGCGCGTCAAAGCGCAGCACGGCAAGGGCAAGCTGTCCGCGCGCGAGCGGCTCGACCTGCTGCTGGATCCCGGCTCGTTCGTCGAGCTCGACCGGTTCGTCGTGCACCGCTCGACGGATTTCGGCCTCGACAAGCAGAAGATCTATGGCGACGGAGTAGTCACCGGCTACGGCCGGGTTGACGGACGGCTGGTGTACGTCTTCTCGCAGGACTTCACCGTGTTCGGCGGGTCGCTGTCCGAATCGTTCGCCGAGAAGATCTGCAAGGTCATGGATCTCGCCGTGCGGAACGGCGCGCCGGTGATCGGCCTCAACGATTCAGGCGGGGCGCGAATCCAGGAAGGCGTCGTATCGCTCGGCGGCTACGCCGAGATATTTCTACGGAACACGCTCGCCTCGGGAGTAGTGCCGCAGATATCCGCGATACTCGGGCCGTGCGCGGGCGGCGCGGTTTATTCCCCCGCGATAACGGACTTCACCTTCATGGTGCGCGGCACGTCGTACATGTTCGTGACGGGTCCGAACGTCGTCAAAACCGTCACGCATGAAGACGTGACCATGGAGCAGCTCGGCGGCGCCGACACTCACGCGGCTACTTCGGGAGTCGCGCACTGCGCGTTCGACTCGGAGCCCGCGTGCATCCAGGCGATCCGTGATCTGCTCCGGTTCATCCCGTCGAACAACGTCTCGGATCCGCCGCGCGGGCCCGCGACGGATCCCCGCGACCGCCGCGACGAAGCGCTGCTCGACATAGTTCCGGACAATCCGAACAAGCCGTACGACATGCACGACGTGCTGCGCCGCGTGGTGGACGGCGGCGAGTTCTTCGAGATCCAGCCGGATTTCGCGGGCAACATCATCTGCGGCTTCGCGCACCTGGGCGGATACAGCGTCGGCATCGTGGCCAATCAGCCGGCGGTGCTAGCGGGCGTCCTCGACATCAACGCCTCGATCAAGGCCGCGCGCTTCATCCGCTTCTGCGACGCGTTCAACATCCCCGTGGTGACGTTCGAGGACGTGCCCGGGTTCCTTCCAGGCCTGGCGCAGGAGCACGGCGGCATCATCAAGCACGGTGCGAAGCTGCTGTACGCCTATTGCGAGGCAACCGTGCCGAAGCTCACAGTCATCACCCGCAAGGCCTACGGCGGCGCGTACGATGTCATGAGCTCCAAGCACATCCGCGGCGACTACAACGTCGCGTGGCCGACCGCCGAGATCGCCGTGATGGGGCCGAAGGGCGCAGTCGAGATACTGTTCCGGAAGGACATCGCCGACAGCGACGATCCGGAGAAGGCCACCGACGCGAAGATCGAAGAGTACCGGGCCAAGTTCGCTCATCCATATATCGCCGCGGGTCGCGGCTACCTGGACGACATCATCGATCCACGCGAGACCCGGCCCCGCCTCATCGACGCGCTCGAGACGCTCGAGACCAAGCGGGACAAGAATCCCCCGAAGAAACACGGGAATATTCCGCTATGAAGAACAGCTACTGGCTGTTGGCTATTGGTTGTTGGCTGCCGCCGGCGACTTCCGCGGCGGCTCCGGACTCGCTTGCCGCGGGAGCGGGGCCTCGCGTCGCGACCGGAGCTCCGGAAAACGCGTGGTGGGTGGGGGTGTGGACAGGTGCCGCGAAGAACTCTCCCTTCGGGACGCGTCACGGAGAGCGGCACCGCGATTACTACATGACGGGCCTGCGGGTCGGCCGGACGGTGCACGCTTCGCCGCAGCTCGCCTTCGACTACTTCGTGGACCTCGTCCCCTGGATACGCTCCACGGGCAATCCGGTGAAATACTCCCAGGTCGCGACCTGCACGCGCGTTTTGCCGTCGCAGGCGCTCGTTTGCACGAGCAGCGAAGTCATGGAGACGGCGACCGCCCACGGCTACGCCGTTACTCCCATAGGCCTGCAGATGCGCGCGTGGCAAGGGCGACCGGTCGAGCTCGTTGTCGGCGCGAGCTTCGGCGCGGTGATGTACGACCAGCGGGTACCGGACCCGGGCGAGAAGCGCCTCAATTTCATGGGCGACATCACTCTCGGCGTGCATGTGCGGACGGATCCCAGAGGAGCCGTGATCGCCGGGGTGCGGCAGAACCACACTTCCAACGCGAGCACCGGGGAGGTAAACCCCGGACTGGATTCGCGCGTGCTGTACTTCGGCGTAACGCGGTTCGTCAGCCGGCGCGCGCAGCCGTAGCCCGTGTTTGACAAAGTCCTCGTCGCGAACCGCGGCGAGATCGCGCTCCGGATCATCAGGGCATGCAGAGAGCTCGGCGTCGCCTCCGTCGCGGTGTACAGCGACGCGGACGCGGGCGCGCCGCACGTCCAGGCCGCCGACGAAGCGGTGAACCTCGGTCCCGCTCCGTCTTCAGAGAGCTACCTGGTCGGTGACCGGATAATCGAGGCCGCGAAGCGCACAGGTGCGCAGGCGGTTCATCCGGGATACGGCTTCCTCGCGGAGCGTGAGTGGTTCGCGCGCGCCGTAATCGATGCCGGACTCGTATTCATCGGCCCGCCCCCCGCCGCGATAGCAGCCATGGGGAGCAAGACGGCCGCCCGCTCGCTCGCCGTAGAGAGCTCCGTGCCGGTCGTTCCCGGTACGGCCGGCGCGTTGTCGAACGCAGTCGAGGCGCGCAAGGCCGCGGAAGAGTTCGGATATCCCGTGCTTCTCAAGGCCTCCGCCGGCGGCGGCGGCAAGGGCATGCGCGTCGTGCGCGAGAGCGGCGAGCTCGAGGCAGCATTCGGCGCGGCCGCGCGCGAGGCCAAGGCGGCATTCGGCGACGATGCCGTGTATCTGGAGAAGTACATATCGAGGCCACGGCACGTCGAGATCCAGATTCTCGCCGACTCGCACGGCACGGTCCTGTCGCTCGGCGAGCGCGAGTGCTCGCTGCAGCGGCGGCATCAGAAGATGGTGGAGGAAGCGCCAAGCGTGGCCGTCTCCCCGGAGCTGCGGAGAGCGATGGGCGAGACAGCCGTGCGCGTCGCGCGCGCCGCCGGCTACGTCAACGCCGGCACTTGCGAATTCCTGCTCGCCGCGGACGGGAAGTTCTACTTCCTGGAGATGAACACTCGCTTGCAGGTCGAGCACCCGGTCACCGAGCTCGTTACCGACATAGACCTCGTGCAGTGGCAGATCAGGATCGCCGCCGGCGAGAAGCTGCCGTTCACGCAGGGCGCCATCGAGCCGCGCGGCTGGGCGATCGAATGCCGCATCACCAGCGAGGATCCCGCCAACGGCTTTCTTCCGTCCACCGGCTTGATCCGGTACTTGCGCGTACCGACCGGTCCCGGCGTACGGTGGGACGGGGGGATCGAAGCCGGCAGCGAAGTAGGGCTGCACTACGATCCGATGCTCGCGAAGCTCATCGTCTGGGGCGAAGACCGCGCGCAGGCCATCGCGCGGATGCGTCGCGCGCTGCTCGAGCTCACGATCGACGGCGTGGAGACGTCGCGCGATTTTCATCTGCGGCTCATGGAGGACGCGGAGTTCCAGAGCGGCGCGTTCGACATCCAGTGGCTGGAGCGGAGGCTGGACTCGCTGATCGCGGTGTCGCCTCCGGCCGAAGGGATTCGCGCCGCCGCGCTCGCCGCTGCGCTCCTGGCCGAGGAAGATCGCGTGGGGCGGATGCCCGCAGTGTCGGTCGCGGCGCCGAGTGATCAGTGGAAGTCTGCCGCGCGGCGGGACGCGCTCCGCCGATGAGTCCCGTCGTGACTCTCACAGTGGACTCGATCGCCGGCGGTGGCGACGGCGTGGGCCGGAGCAACGGCCTGGTGGTGTTCGTGCCGCGCACGGCCGCGGGCGACATCGTGACGGCGAGCATCGCGGGCCGCGGCCAGTTCGCGCGCGGGTCGCTCCGCACAGTCACGCGACCGTCGCCGGATCGAACCGAGCCGCCGTGTCCGCACTACACGCGGGACCGGTGCGGCGGCTGCCAGCTTCAGCACATTACTTACGGGAGCCAGCTCGCGGCCAAGCAGCGGATCATTCACGACGCCATCGAGCGGATCGGCAAGCGGCAGCTGTCCGCGCCGGAGATTCGCCCAAGCGCCACGGAGTGGCGCTACCGGACGAAGCTGACCCTCGCCATGCGCCGGCGCGGCGGAAACTGGATCGCCGGGCTGCGGGCATACGACGATCCGTCGCGCGTCTTCTCGCTCGCGGACTGCCCGATCACGGAGCGCGGGGTAGTGCGCGTCTGGAGAGACCTGATGGCGGCCTCGGAGCTGTTTCCGGAAGCAGATGAGCTGCGGGGAAGCGTCCGGCTGAGCGAGGGCGCGTACACGTTCTCCCTCGAGGGCGGTACGCGGTGGCCCGCAGCGGAGGAGTTCTTCGCGGCTGTCCCATCGCTCTCAGGCCTCTGGTGGGAGGCGGACGGGCGCGCGCCCGCGCTGCTGCACACGCGCGACGCGCCGGGATCGCGCAAGAAGCCCGGGATATCCTTCGCGCAGGTCAATCCGGCCGTAGCCGCGGAGCTGCACGCGCACGTCGTCGCCATAGCGGGGTCCTACTCGCCTTCGCGCGTCGTTGACGCGTACTCCGGCGCCGGCGCCACTGCGATACCGCTCGCCGCCGCGGGCGCGACGGTGACCGCGATAGAGCTGGATCAGCTCGCCTCCGACTGGGCCGCGGCGCATCTGCCCGAAGGATCGCGGGCGGTGCGCGGACGCGTCGAAGACGAGCTGCACGGCGCATTGCCAGCCGATGTCGTGTTGCTCAATCCGCCGCGCTCCGGCGTGGACGAGAAGGTTACGCAGCTGCTCGAGGCCCAGGCGCTGAAGCCGCGAGCGGTCATTTACGTGAGCTGCAATCCCGCCACGCTCGCCCGCGACATCTCGCGCCTGCCGTCATACCGGATAGCCGGCCTCGTCGCCTTCGACATGTTCCCGCAGACGGCGCACGTCGAGACGGTCTGCGAGCTCGTGTCATGAAATACATCGTCCGCGTGAATGGCGCGGCGCACGAGGTCGTGCTCGACGGGACCGGAGTGAGACACGGCGGCGGCGAAGTGCGCGCGCACCTCGAGGGCGAGCGCGCCGGCACTCCGATCCGCCTGTTGACGCTCGACGCGGAGGTGCACGGCGTGCTCGCGCGCAGGCACCCCGAGCGCGGGCGTTACACGCTGTGGATCGATGGGTACCGGTACGAGGTCGAAGCTCTCGACGAGCGCACGCGCGCGATTCGCGAGCTCGCGGTGGATGCCGAGAAGTCGAGCGGGCCCGCGCCGCTCGTTGCCCCGATGCCGGGGCTCGTGATCCGCGTGAATGTCAAAGTCGGTGACGTCGTGGAGGCCGGGCAGCCGCTCGTCTCCATCGAGGCAATGAAGATGGAGAACGAGCTGCGGTCCAAATCAGCCGGGACGGTCAAGGCCGTGGCCGCGGTTCCGGGCACGGCCGTGGAGAAAGGCTCGGTTCTCGTCGAGCTGGAGTAAGCGCGAGCGACCGGGACCCGCACACAGGTAGCCTTCGATTCCCGGTCGAGAGGGGGACGTTCGGCCCGCCGGGACCCGCGTCCAGGGCGGAGGAGGTCTGCCGGCCTTCGGACTGCCCGCCCGACGGCGAAGGGAAACGGGTCCTGGGGGTTTGACTTCACGTAAGTTGTTGCGTAGCTTACGAGTCTGTTCCAAAACACCCCGAAAACATCACCGTCGCCGGCAGAGCTCGGCGGCGGTTTGTACGTTCGCTTCCGTTTCACATCTCTAATGAAGACTTACACCGCAACTCCGACCGACATCGAGCACCACTGGTACATCGTCGACGCCGACGGTGTCGTGCTCGGCCGTCTGGCCAGCGAGATCGCGAAGATCATTCGCGGCAAGCACAAGCCGATGTTCACGCCCCACATGGACACTGGCGACAACGTCATCGTCATCAACGCCGAGAAGGTCAAGGTCACCGGGCGCAAGGCAGAGCAGAAGCGGTACTTCAAGCACACCGGCTACATGGGCCACGAGCGCTTCATGCCGTTTGCTACGATGATTGACAAGCACCCCGAGCGCGTTATCGAGAAGGCCGTCCACGGCATGCTGCCCAAGAGCAACCTGGCCAAGTCGTCTCTTCGCGGAAAGCTCCGCGTTTACGCAGGACCCAACCACCCGCACATCGCGCAGAGTCCGAAGGTTCTGGACCTGAAGCAAACCACTTCAACGAAGTAAATGGCAGACTCAGCAGTCACCCATACGATCGGCCGCCGCAAGGAAGCGGTGTGTCGCGCATACATCACCGCCGGCTCAGGCAAGTGGGACGTCAACGGCCGCACCCTCGGTGATTATTTCCCGCGTCCTACGCTAGTCAGCGCGATTCAGCAGCCGTTCACGGCGACCGATACGCTGGGCCAGTTCGATGTGAAGGCGAAGCTCGAAGGCGGCGGCATGAGCGGCCAAGCCGGCGCGCTGCGCCTCGCCGTGGCTCGCGCGCTCGTCGAGATGGACGAGGCGCACCGCAGAAAGCTGCGCTCGCTCGGGCTGCTGACGCGCGACGCGCGCGCGGTCGAGCGGAAGAAGCCCGGCCGTCCGAAGGCCCGCAAGAAGTTCCAGTTCAGCAAGCGATAGGCGACCGATGACTCATCCGAATCTCGAGCAGCTGCTCGAAGCAGGTGTGCACTTCGGCCACCAGACGCGGCGCTGGAACCCCAAGATGCGCCGGTTCATCTTCGCCGAGCGTAACGGGATCCACATCATCGACCTGCAGAAGACCCTCCGCCAGCTGGAGCTTGCGCAGAAGCTCGTGCGCGAAGTGATCCTCCGGGGCGAGAACGTCCTGTTCGTATGCACCAAGCGGCAGCTGGCCCCGCTCGTCAAGGCGGAAGCCGAGCGTTGCGGCGCGATGTTCATCACGGAGCGGTGGCTCGGCGGACTGCTCACGAACTTCCAGACGATCAAGAAGCAGCTGCGTCGCCTGAAGGAGCTCGAGACCGGCGCGGAAGAGGGCGGCGGCTTCGAGAACTACACCAAGAAGGAGCAACTGCTGTTCAGCCGGCAGCGCGAGAAGCTCACGAAGAACCTCGCGGGCATCAAGTCGATGACGCGGATTCCGGGGCTGATGTTCGTGATCGATTCCAAGAAGGAGCGCATTGCGGTGGCCGAGGCCAACAAGCTCGGGATTCCGATGATCGCGCTGGTGGACACGAACGCCGATCCCGATCTGATCACCGTTCCGATCGCCGGCAACGACGACGCGATCCGCTCGGTCGAGGTGATGTGCAAGGCCATCGCCGACACGATCATAGAGGCGCGCCGCGAGGCGCCGGTTCGCGAGGAAGTCGAAGAATCCGAGTCGTACACGTACAGCTCGGACCGCGGGGCCGAGCCTGCCGAGGAGTCGGAGCGCAGACGCAAGCGGCGCCCGAGAAAGCGGCGGGCCAAGCCGGAAGCGATCGCCGCGCGGCTAAAGCTCGGCGGCGAGGGTGGCGAGGCCGGAGACGCGGCCGATGCCGGCGCGGACGAGGTAGTAGCGGAGTAACGGTCGCGGCCAGTGCCCGACCGGCACGTGGCGAGCAGTTGGGAGTTAGATTCAGGGACGCCGCCGGCAGCTTGTCGGCGGCGTCGTTGCGAGTAGGGATTTTGGTTTTTGGATTATGGATTTTGGTTAGGAAGCCGCGGACCAAAATCCAAAAACCATGATCCAAAAACAGACAGTCAGTCGACCACAAATGGAGCTTTGCTCCACAGCACGCATAAGGATCTAGAAATGGCATTCACGGCAAAAGACGTTCAGGAGCTCCGCCAGCGCACCGGCGCGGGGATGATGGAGTGCAAGCGCGCGCTGGAAGAGACGAAGGGAAACATGGAGCAGGCCGTCGAGAATCTCCGCAAGAAGGGGATCGCGAAGGCGGACAAGAGGCAGGGCAAGCAGACGAGCGAAGGCCAGATCACGAGCTACATCCACCATAATGGAAAGGTGGGCGTGCTGGTCGAGGTGAATTGCGAGACCGACTTCGTGGCGCGCACCGATGATTTCAAGACGCTGGCACGGGAGATCGCGCTGCACATCGCGAGCGCGGCCCCGCTGTCCGTGGACAAGGATGGAGTTCCGGCTGATGCCGTGCAGCGCGAGAAGCGCATCTTCGAGGAGCAGGCGCGCGAGAGCGGCAAGCCCGAGAACATCATCGCGAAGATGGTCGAGGGCAAAGTCGAGTCCTACTACAAAGAAGTGGTGCTCATGAGCCAGCCGTGGATCCGCGAGCCCAAGAAGACGATCAGCGATCTGGTGAAGGAAGCATCCGCGCGAGTCGGCGAGAACATCGTGGTACGGCGGTTCGTGCGATTCCAGATGGGAGAAGAGTGAGCAATCAGGTATCAGGTATCAGGTATCAGATTGCGGCCCTTCAGCCGTTGTCGTGCCATTCCTGATACCTGTTAACTGATACCCCCCTCTATGGCTACTCTCGCCTACGCCCGCGTCCTCCTCAAAATCTCCGGCGAAGCGCTTGCCGGAGAGAAGGGATTCGGCTTCGACATGGACGTGCTCGACCGGCTTGCCGGCGAGATCGCCGATATTGTCGAGATGGGCGCGGGCGTAGGCATGGTGATCGGTGGCGGCAACATCGTCCGCGGAGCGCAGCTGTCCAAGATGGGCATGGACCGCGTCGGCGCGGACTACATGGGCATGCTGGGCACCGTGATCAACGCGCTCGCGATGCAGGACGTGCTCGAGCGGCGCGGAGTCGAGACGCGCGTGATGACCGCGCTCAAGATGGAGGAGGTGGCCGAGCCCTACATCCGCCGCCGCGCCATGCGCCACCTGGAGCAGGGTCGCACCGTGATCTTCGCCGGGGGAACCGGGAACCCTTACTTCTCCACCGATACGGCGGCGGCACTCCGCGCGATCCAGATGAAAGCAAATGTCATCATCAAGGCGACCGGCGTGGATGGCGTCTACTCGGCCGACCCGCGCAAGCACCCGGACGCCAAGCTGTACGAGACGATCAGCTATCGCGACGTGATGCTGGAGGAGCTCGGCGTCATGGATCAGACCGCGATCACGCTGTGCAAGGAGAACAAGCTCCCGCTAATTGTCCTCAACATCAACAAGCACGGCGCGGTGGCCAGCGCTATTCGCGGCGATCGCGTCGGCACACTCGTCCAATGAGCACGATACAGCAGATCCAGAAGGACGCGAAGGTCGCCATGGATAAAGCCCTGACGAGCACGAAGCACGAGTTCGCGTCCATCCGCACGGGCAAAGCCACGACCAACCTGCTCGACACGGTAAGGGTCGAAGCGTACGGGCAGACGATGCCGCTGAATCAAGTGGCCGGCGTGTCCGCGCCCGAGCCGCGGCTGCTCACGGTTACGCCGTGGGACAAAGGACTCACGCAGGTGATCGAGAAGGCCATTCGCGATTCCGATCTCGGTCTCAATCCGGCGACGCAGGGCGGAGTCATCCGGGTGCCGCTGCCCGCGCTTAACGAAGAGCGCAGGCGCGATCTCGTAAGGGTCGTGCACAAGCTCGGCGAGGAAGGGCGCATCGCGGTTCGCCACGCGCGCACCGACGCTCGCGACAAGCTCAAGCGGCTCGACAAGATCTCGGAAGACGACGTCAAGCACGCCGAGAAGGAGCTGCAGAAGCTGCACGACGGCGAGATCGCCAAGATCGAGGAGCTGCTCAAGGCGAAGGAAGCCGAGATCCTCGAGGTTTGAGGATTCGCGCGATGCCGCACGCCGCCCGGTCCCCGCGGCACGGAGGGCTTCGCCCATGGCGATGAGCGAATTTCAGTGGCGCACGATCTTCTCGCTGATCGCCGTGCCGTTCGCGCTGTACATCGTGTATCTCGGCGGTCCCGTGCTCGTGACGCTCATCGGGAGCATGGCCGGCATCGCCGCCTGGGAGTTCTACCGCATGTCCCGCGCGGGCGGCGTCGAGCCGCTGCAGACACCGGGCGTCGCGGTCACCGCGCTCATTCCCGTTGCCGTGCACGCCGATACGCTCGGCGTGATCTTCGTCTCGCTGCGATGGCTGCCGGTCGTCGCCATCATCCTCCTCGGGATGGCCATCTGGCTGCGCGGCCCGACGCGCAGGCCCGGCCTCGCGGTCGCTGCCACGCTGTTCGGAATCATGTATGCCGGACTCTTTACGTACGCGTACTCGATCCGGTATCACAGGTATGCGATTGGCGCGGTCGCGGGCTCGGTGCTGCTCGCGCTGCCGCTCGTGATCACCTGGCTAACCGATGTCGGCGCGTACCTTATCGGGCGATCGTTCGGCAAGAAGAAGCTCATGCCGAGCGTCAGTCCCGGCAAAACGATCGCGGGCTCCGTCGCCGGGCTCTCGTTCGCGATAATCGGCGCGTGGTTCTACGTGGAGTTTCTCCTCGAGCCCTACGCCCATCTGTCCATGCGGCCGTACGCGGTGCTCGCGTTCGGATTGCTGATCAGCGTAGCGGCGCAGACCGGCGACCTGGCGGAGTCCCTGCTGAAGCGCGAGGCCGGAGTGAAGAACAGCTCGGGGCTGATCCCGGGCCACGGCGGGATGCTCGATCGCATTGACAGTCTCTTGTTCGCGCTACCCGCTGCCTACCTGCTGCTCGATCTGTGGTTGATTCCCGCGCCGGCGTAGCGCCGCGCGGCGTCGCCGTGCTCGGCTCGACCGGGTCCATCGGCACGACCGCCCTCAGAGTGATCGCGCGCCATCCAGAGCGGTTCCGTGTCTCGGCGCTGACCGCCTTCAATAACGCGCCGCTGCTCGGCGAGCAGGTGCGCGAGCTGTCTCCATCGTTCGTCGGGATCGTCAACGGCAACGGCGAGCAAACGAAACGGGGATGGGTGACCGGCCTCGGCTGCCTGGTGGACGCCGTTCAGCGCGAGGATACCGACATCGTCCTCAACGCGATCGTCGGCGCAGCCGGGCTCGACGCCACGATCGCCGCGCTGAGAGCGGGGAAGCGCGTCGCGCTGGCGAACAAGGAGACGCTCGTGCTCGCCGGCGAGATCGTGACGGCGGCCGCGCGGGCCGGCGGCGGCGAGATCGTCCCGGTGGACAGCGAACACAGCGCGATCCTCCAATGCATCGCCGGGCGGCAACAGGACGAGATCAAGCGCGTGATCCTCACGGGCTCGGGCGGACCCTTCCGTGGGTGGAGCAGGGAGCGCCTCGAAAAAGCAACCGTGGAAGACGCGCTCAGGCATCCCACCTGGCAGATGGGCCGCAAGATCACCGTGGACAGCGCGACGCTGGCGAACAAGGCGCTGGAGGTGATCGAAGCGCATTTCCTGTTCGGCCTGCCCTACGACAGGATCGAAGTGGTGATTCACCCCCAGAGCGTCGTGCACTCGATGGTCGAGTTCGTTGACGGCAGCGTGATCGCGCAGCTCGGCGCGCCGAGCATGGAGCTGCCGGTGTTATACGCGCTGACGCATCCGGACAGGGTCGAAGATTCCGCGACGCCAAAATTCGATCCGATCGCGCGCTCGCCGCTGACTTTCGAGGCCGTGGCCGACGACGAGTTCCCCGCGCTGCGTCTCGGTTTTCGCGCGGCCCGCGAGGGCGGCTCCGCGCCCGCGGTGTTCAACGCGGCCAACGAGCAGGCGGTCGCACTGTTCCTCGACGGACAGCTCCGGTTTCCGCAGATAGTCGACGCGATCGAGAGCGCGATGACCGAGCTCGCGGGGATGGGCAGCGGAACGCGTGAGGACCTGCTGCGAGCGGACGCGCGCGCGCGGGCGCACGTCCTGGCGGGGTTCGGCAAGTGAGACTCAGCTGGCTCGCGCCGATCATCGTCTTCGGGCTGGTGATCTTCATTCACGAGCTCGGGCACTTTCTCGCGGCGAAGTGGGCGGGCGTGTACGCGCCGCGCTTTTCGGTCGGATTCGGCCCCGCGCTATGGCGCCGGCGTCGCGGCGAGACCGAGTACATACTCGCGGCTGTCCCGCTCGGCGGCTACGTGCGGATGGCGTCGAAGGACGACGAATCCACGGCGTTCCTCGAGGGTGGCGGTGAAGAAGCGATCGCGCGCGAGCAGGAAGGCGGCGCGAAGAAGCCGAAAGATTGGGACCCGGAGGCGATGATCCCGCACGGACCCCAGCCGATTCCACCGAACCGCTGGTTCGAGTCCAAGCCGCTGTGGCAGCGGATCGCCATCTTGCTCGCCGGCGTCACCATGAACCTGCTGCTGGGGTGGATCGTGACCGTGGGAACCGTCGCGGCGTACGGCGAGCCGTACCTGCCTGCGGTCGTAGACTCGGTGATGGCGGGCAGGCCCGCGGCGGCGGCGGGCCTGATGAAGGGCGACAGCGTCATCGCCATCGAGGGACAGCCGATCACGACGTTCACCGAGATGGTGACGATCGTCTCCGCGCGTCCGGGTCAGTCTACGGCCATCGACGTCGTCCGCGCGGGCGCGCCGCGACGGATCGTAGTGACGCCCGTTGGGGAGGATTTCACCGATCCGCTCGGCGGCGGCACGCAGAAAGTCGGACGGATCGGGGTCATTCCGCGCGGTCAGATCGCGCGGCTTCGCGCTGGCCCGGCGGACGCGGTCGTCACGGGAACGAAAGCTACGATCGCAATGGCCGGCTCGATCGTGGGCGTTGTGCGGGGGCTCCTGACCGGAAACGTCGGCGTGGAGAATCTCGCCGGGCCGATCGGGATCGCGCGCGTGTCGGTGGAAGCCGCGCAGGGCGGACTCGAGACGCTTCTCGCGCTGATCGCATTTCTCAGCATCAACATCGCCGTGCTGAACCTTCTGCCGATTCCGGTTCTCGACGGAGGGCAGATATTGATTCACGTGCTGGAAGCGGTGAAGGGGAGCCCGTTCAGCCCGCGGGCGCGCGAGTACATCCTTCGCGCGGGGCTCGCGATCATCCTGATGCTGCTCGTGATCGTGATGTACAACGACATCCGCGCGTTGACGCTGAGCTTTCTGGGCCGATCTTAGGCCCTCGGAACGAGCGGGAACGGGTGATTTGTGTTAGATTGATGAACACCCAACACGGACAATGATTGTGATTGAAGCCTTTGAATTCGTGGACGGCGATCGGACGTTCACGTGCTCCGTCGAAAAGCCCCATTCCCTCGGGACGGAGAAGTGGTGGTGGTTCCGCGTATCCACCGACCGGCATAACCGGTATGCGCCCTTTCGCGCCGACGCCAAAGACACGCAGAAGTCCGTCAAGGCCCGCATCGTAGCGTACTACGACGCGCTGCTCCACGCGCGCGCACAGCCCGCTCCGAGCTACTGGCGCCGTGGCGCGCCGGTCAAGCCGGATGCAGCGAAGCCAGGCGCACCTGCCGCAGCGGTAGCGACGAAGTAGCGGTCGGCCGGTAACGCCGCTTCAGCGGCGATCAGAAAAATCAATCGGTGAGATCGAGTACGTCCCTGGCTGAGTCTATGGCCGACGATGGGACGAACAGCTTGATGCCGCCCATCACCGGGCCCTGAAACCCCGCGCCGAACATCCCCGCCTGGTTGCCGCGCAACAGGCACGGGATCTCGGCTTGGGTGAGGGATTGCTGAGCGAGGTCCGCCTCGAAGCCGGTGGCGAATGTTGCCAGCTGCACCCAGTCGCTCATTGTTTGGGCGGCGCGAGGTATCGCTCGGCGACCTGCTCGAGGCGGTCGTCCTTCGCGGCTGTCGCTTCCGCGAGGATCTCGCGCACGTAGGGGACGAGACGGGCCTCGCCCCAGTAGTAGCCCGTCGCGATCTCCGCGCTCCCGGTCTCGCCGATCCGGGCGGCCTCGAGCAGGGCGCGAGCTGCCTGCCTGTCGAAGTCGGGGTCATCGCGCTCCGGCAGATGATAGTCCCGCTTGGGGACATCGCTGCCTGCATCCTCGTTCACGAAAGCGCGGGACATGAATCCAATGTAGTCCTTGGCTCCAGGGATATCCCGGATTCCGCCCGGACCCAATCGTGGCCCGACAACCCGCGGGTAGATTGCGCACGATGCCCCGGCAATCCACCACGAAGGCAGTAATCCTCGCCCGCGGGCTAGGCACCCGGATGCGTGCCGCCGACCCTTCCGCTCCGCTCGATGCCAGCGCGTCTGCGGTTGCGGACTCCGGTTTGAAAGCGATGATCCCCGTCGGCCGGCCGTTTCTCGATTATCTCCTGAGCGCGCTCGCCGACGCCGCCTTCACCGATGTCTGTCTGGTCATCGGTCCCGAGCACTCCGCGGTGCGTGAGCAGTATGGAGGAGAATCGAAGCCCGCCCGCACCCGCATCCATTTCGCGGTTCAGGAGAGACCCCTTGGCACCGCCGACGCCGTCCTCGCCGCGGAGGAATTCGCGGGCGCCGACTCGTTCGTCGTCATCAACTCCGACAACTACTACCCGCCCGCCGCGCTCGGAGAGCTGCATGCGCGCACCGGCCCCGCGATCGTCGCGTTCTCCCGCGACGCCCTGGTCGCCCGCGGGATCGTCTCGGCGGACAAAGCCGCCAGGTTCGGGGCCGTAGAGATGGATGCGGCCGGCAGCCTCAAGACGATGACCTCCGACCCGGCCAGGGCCGCGGCCTCGACGGGGGGCGCCGTGTACGCGAGCATGAACTGCTGGCTGTTCACGCCGGAGATCTTCGCCGCGTGCCGCACGGTCCCGGCTTCCGCTCGCGGCGAGAAGGAGCTCACTCAGGCCGTCCAGCACGCTATCGACCGGCTCGGGATGAGGTTCGAGGTCATCCTCTCCGAGGAGCCGGTGCTGGACTTGTCCAGCCGCGCGGACATCGGCCGAGTCACTGGTTTTTTGAAGGGAATCGACCCCCGACCCTGACCGCCGGCATCCCGCGGGGGACGCCTTTACAGCGGACTGTAACTGCCGTATTATTAACAGCTTGGCAACTTTTTTACGTCACCAGCGCGCAACGGGCGCGCGGAGAACACACCACCAGTAATGGCATTCGCTAAAGCCCCCTCGATCCAGAAGCACCGGACCCACGAGTCCGATACCGGCTCGCCGCAGGTTCAGATCGCGATCCTCACGGATCGGATCAATTATCTGACAGACCACTTCCGCAAGCACGCCAAGGATCACCACGGACGTCGTGGGCTCCTCATGATGGTCGGCAGACGGAAGCGGCTGCTCAGTTATCTGCGCCGGGTTGACGTCGAGCAGTATCGGAAGATCGTCTCCGATCTCGGACTGAGAGCCTAAGCACTTCGCCGGAACTCGCGCGCGGGCCCACTGTGGAGCCCGCGCGCTTCGTGTTCTCAGAAAAAAAGAGAAGAATGGAACGCATCGAAAAAGTCTTCGCCGGCCGTAAGCTCTCGATAGAGACCGGCAGAATGGCGAAGCAGGCCGCGGGCTCCGCGGTCGTCCAGTTCGGCGACACGATGGTGCTCGCCGCAGTCACCGTCAGCGACAAGCTCAGCACGCTGCCGTATTTCCCGCTCTCCGTAGAGTACCGCGACAAGACGTATGCGGCGGGCAAGATCCCCGGCGGCTTCCTCAAGCGTGAGGGCCGGCCGCAGGACTCCGAGATCATCAAGGCGCGGATCATCGACCGCTCGATCCGCCCGCTGTTCCCGGAAGGATTCAAGAACGAGATCCAGGTGTTCGTGCACGTGATCTC
>DATLBG010000040.1:0-15521 GCA_035527035.1 Gemmatimonadaceae bacterium
GCCGTGGACTGGATGGCCGACAAGATCGCGACGCTGCGCATCTTCGGCGACGACGCGGGGAAGATGAACCTCGCGCTCGGTGATGTAGGGGGAGCGGTGCTGGTGGTGTCCCAGTTCACTCTGTACGGCGACGCAACCAAAGGCCGGAGGCCGAGCTTCGTGGACGCGGCGCCGCCCGCGATCGCCGTTCCCCTTTACGAGCGATTCGTGGAAGCCTTCCGGGTGCGCGGGCATCCCGTCGCAACGGGGGAGTTCGGCGCGATGATGAGCGTGGAGCTCGTCAACGACGGGCCGGTCACTCTGCTGCTCGAGCGATGACGCCGAGAGTCGTGCTGGCTTCGGCTTCGCCGCGCCGCAGAGAGCTGCTCACGCTCATCGGCATCGAGCACGTGGTGATCCCGTCCCACCTCGATGAGACGATGCACGCCGGTGAGCTGCCGGTCGCGCACGCAACGCGACTGGCGGTGGAGAAGGCGGGCGCGGTCGCGGCTTCGCACCCCGACGCCGTCGTCATCGGCGCTGATACCGTGGTCGTGCTGGACGGCAGAGTCCTCGGAAAGCCGTCGAGTCGGGACGCGTCCCGCGAGATGCTCCGCGCGCTCAACGGCCGGACTCACACGGTCGTAACCGCGGTGGCCGTCACTTACGGCGGCGCCACGCAACAGGGTGCCGAAGAGGTCGCCGTCACGTTCAGAAAGCTTTCGGCTGAGGAAATCGACGCGTACGTCGCGACGCGCGAGGGTATGGACAAGGCAGGCGCCTACGGGATCCAGGGCTTCGGCGCCACGATAGTGGAGCGCATCGAGGGCGACTTCTTCGCCGTTATGGGACTTCCCCTCGTCCGCTTGACGAGGCTCCTGCGGGAGGCGGGCCTGCGCTACACCTTCGGCAGCCTGGAGAGCGCCGCCGCGGAGTAGGCATCCCGCCACACATCGACCTTGTCGAGGACGTCGCGGGTCGAGATGCTCTGCATTCTTCCAGGCCGGTTCTTCGCGGAAGCGTCGTAGTCCTCGCCCGGATCGGCGAAGCCGTCCACAATCAAGTCGTGAAATTTGCGGTACGGTCCGCTTCGCTTCGGGTTGGTATAGCCCATCAGTGAGATGACCGGCCTGTCGAGCGCCACGGCCATGTGCAGCGGACCGGTGTCCGGTGCCAGCACCAGCGCGGAAGCGTCCAGTATCCCCACGAGATTTCGCAAGCCGCTCCCGAGCGCCGAAAAATGTGGATGACGCGCGCTGCCCAGAATCACCCGCTCGGCGCGGCGCTCGCGCTCCGATTGCCCGCCTACCAGAACTGGCTGGAGCCCGTAGTCTTCGTACAGCGCGTCGCACACCTCGGCCCATCGCTCAGGCGCCCAATCTTTTGCAGGCTTGCTCGTCGCCACGACCACGGCCGCCAGCGGACGCGAGAACTTCGACGCGAAGGACCGCTGCCATTCCCGCTCATCAGCCCATGGTCCAAGGTCCCACTCGACGGGCTCGTGGGGTACGCCAAGATACGTGAGAAACTCGAAGTACTGGTCCTGCACGTGCTGCGGCGCGTGAGGCGGGATCGTATGCGTGGTGAAAATCGTGTTCATGTCGCGCGCGCGCTCCCTGTCGAATCCCAGCTTCAAGGGGGAGCGGGTGAACGCCGTGACGACGCCCGCTTTGAAGTACACCTGGAGATTCAGCACTGCGTCGAATTCGCGCGCGTCCAGCGCGGAGCGAATGTCGCGGAAAGCGCGCAGCCCCGCGGCGCGGTTGAACACGATGGTCTCGTCCACTGACCGATGCCCGCGCACGAGGGAGTTGGGACCTGGTTGCACGACCCAGGTAATTCTACTCCCGGGGGAGTGGCGCTTGATCGCGTTGATGACGGGCAGCACGTGCACCGCATCGCCGACCGCGCTCATCATCACTATGCAGACGCGGTCGAGCCTCGCGCTCACTCGGTAAGCTCCAGCACGCGGTCGAGAATCGCGGTTATTTCTTCCTCGCGGATGGGGAGGCCGAGGCGCATCGACTTCCGGAGCGAGCGCCGCAGCCGGGTGAGATTCGCGTCGCGCACCGTGGGAGACCCGGGCACATGGAAGCGCACGCGATCCACATCGAGGATCCAGCCAGTCAGACCCCCGTCGCCGCCGGGCGCCACCAGCACGTTACGAATGTTGAGGTCCGGGTGGTGCGCGCCCGCCGACCCGAGCGAAGCCACCGCGCCCGCGGCGGCATTGAGCACGACGTCGCGGGCTCCTTCGTCTTCGGTGGCCGCCAGCCAGGCGAACAGGTCCGCGCCGTTCGGGATCTCGCGCGTGGCGATGTCGAAGCGGCGGAGGATGGCGCCGGCCGGATACGTCACGTAGGCCACGACCTCGGGAGTGGATACGCCCGCGGCGCGCAGCCGCTGCGACACCAGCAGCTCGCGCAAACCGCGCGTGGGCGGTATGAACAGGTCGCGCGTGAGCCGAGCGGGGGCGCCCCCTCGAAACGCGTGACGGACCACGACCGACTCGTTCTGCCCGGGGAGCGGGGCGGCGAACACGTCGCCGCGCCCTTTCATCTGTCGCCTGTCGGGATGGCGGCCCGCGTATTCGTAAAGCGTCCCTTGGCGAAGCGCTTCACGTAACGCGTGCTCGGAGTCGACGAGCGCTGTCACCCGGGCGCGCCCGACGCGAAACCTCGTGTAGCCCGGGATCTCGATACGCATGGTCAGCCCTGCCTCGATCGGGTGGCGACCGGGCGAACCGGGATGCGCCCGATCGCGGACAGCATCGCCCGCGCCTTGTTCTCGGTCTCCACCCATTCGCGCTCGGGGACTGAATCCGCCACGATCCCCGCGCCTGACTGCACGGCCGCGACCCCGTCCGCTATCACGCAGGACCGGATCGTGACGGCCAGCTCCATGCGCTTGCCGCCGGCCGCCACGTATCCGATGGCCCCGGCGTATGGCCCGCGCCGCACCGTCTCGAGGTCGTCGATGATCTGCATCGCCCTGACCTTCGGCGCTCCGGTGAGGGTTCCCGTGGGGAACGTAGCGCGGAGCACCTGCAGCGCGGAGACGCCCTGTCGCACGCGCCCCATGACGTCGCTTACGAGGTGCAGCACGTGGGAGTACTTCTCGACACGGAGCAGCGCCGACGCCTCCACGCTGCCGTACTCCGCGACGCGACCAATGTCGTTGCGGCCGAGGTCCACCAGCATCAGGTGCTCGGCGCGCTCCTTGGGGTCGTTCAGCAGCTCGGCGGCGACCGAGTCGTAGTCCGGTGACGCGCCCTGCTTGGGCCGCGGGCGGGTGCCGGCGATCGGACGGACCGTGACCATTCCGTCCTGCAGACGAACCAGCAGCTCCGGCGAGCTTCCCACGATCTCCATCTCGTCGAGCCTGAGACAGTACATGTACGGCGAAGGATTGATCGCGCGCAGAGCGCGATACAGGTCCACCGTGTCGAAGCTCGCGGGGAGCTCGATTCGCCGGGTAAGGACAACCTGAAACGCGTCGCCCGCGAGTATGTGCTCCTTGATTCGCACGACGGCAGCCTCGAACTGGCGCCGGTCGAGGCTCGACGTTCCGCGTATCTCCCGGTCCTCGCCGAGCTCGAGGGGCTCGAGCGGAGAGGGCGCGTGCAGGCGGTCGCGCAGCTCCGCTGCCTCCGCCATCGCGCTGTCGTACGCCGCGCGCAGATCGGCCTCCGCCGCGCCGGCAGCGACACGCACAGTGATGACGACGTTGGCGGTGCCGTGCAGGTTGTCTATGACGATCAGCGAGCGGGTGAAGATGAACATCGCGTCAGGGACGCTCCCGGCGCGCGGGGGCGGCGTGCCGATCCGCTCGAAATGGCGCACGACGTCGTAGCCGAAATACCCGACCGCGCCCGTCCAGAACGGGCCGAGCTCGGGGGCGGGCTGAGGCAGCTGCGCATTGATGAGTTCCTCGAGATCGCCGATCGGATCCGCGGGCTCCCGGCGGTTGTGCCAGCCGCGGTCGGGCGTCCAGTCCTCGACCACGCCATCGCGCAGCCTCCACGCGGCCGACGGCTCCGTACCCAGGTAGGTGTACCGCGACCAGGTTTCCCCGCCCGCGGGCGCCGACTCCAGCAGAAACGAGAACGCGCCCCGCCGGACCTTGGCGAATGCCGAGACAGGCGAGTCGAGGTCGAGGAGAATCTCCGACCGCACGGGGATCAGCCCGCCCCCTCGCGCGCAACTCACGAATTCTTCGAACGTCACCGGCGCTCAGTGCTCGACATAACTTTGGTCCATGAGGTTGAAGCCGACGACGGCCGCCGCCGCGCTGCTCTGCTTTGTCGCCGTTACCGGGGTCGCGACCCCCGCCGCGGCCCAGCGGTGGAATGATACCCGCACGCGTACCCTCGTAGAGCGGGCGACGGCGCTGCGGACCATGCAGCTCGCCGATACCGCGCTCCGCGACTACCGGGCCGAGGCGCACGGCTACGTGACGTTCCTCGCCCAGCTAGGGGAAGGGTTCACCGAGCCCCCGAAGATCGTCAAGGCCGACGAGCTGGCGCTCGACGTGTACTGGATGGCGCCGAACCTCAGCAAGCAGCTGATCCGCGGCCGGCGGGACACGCTGCTGCTGCCCACCGACATCAATTATCACCGCGACCATCTCGGAATCATTCAGAACAATTTTCCGGAGATGATCCGCCTCGGTGACGGCGACGAGGTGCGCGACGTCCCGCACCCTCTCTCCGCGGCGGGTCTCGAGGCTTACGATTTCGCGATTGGCGATTCGCTCGAGATCAGGCTGGGCGCGCGCACGCTGCACGTGTACGAGACGCGCGTGCGCCCGAAGGACGATCGCCTGCCTCGCGCGATCGGGGCGCTGTACATCGATCGCGAGACCGCCGAGCTCGCACGGATGGCGCTCAGCTTCACGCGCGCTGCGCTGAAGGACCGGGACCTGGAAGACGTCGCGGTAGTGCTCGAGAATGGATTGATCGACGGCAGGTTCTGGCTGCCGCGCCGGCAGGAGATCGAGATTCGCAGGACGGGCACGTGGCTCGACTACCCGGCCCGCGGGATCATTCGCGGCAGGTGGGAGATCTGTTGTTACGCAGTGAACACCGGGCTGCATCCGTCCATGTTCACCGGGCCGGAGATCGTGACGATGTTCATTCCCGCCGGATCGGCGGCGGACTCCGCGCGGCGGCCATTGTTCACGGGCAACATTCTCGATGACCTGCCGGCCGACGTCCGCGCTGTCACGGACGCGGAAGTGCTCGCCGTGCAGGAGGAAGCGCGCGCGCTCGTGCGCGCGCAGGCTTTGGCCCGCACGCGATCCACGTCCTTCTCCGGCCGCCGCATCTCCGACTTCGTCCGGTTCAGTCGCGCCGAGGGTTTGGCGCTGGGCGTCGGATTGTCGCAGCGGGTGGGGGGCGGAATCTCGCTGTTCGCCGGAGGCCGGTACGGTTTTTCGGATTACGAGTGGAAAGGGCGCGGCGGCATCTCGTACACGCATGCGAGTGGCGCCAGCGCGGCCCTCACCGTATACGACGATCACGAGCTGGTGGGTGAATCGGAGGAGCGCTCGCTGCTCGCGAACAGCGTCGCCTCGCAGGAGTTCGGCAGCGATCACACGGATCCGCTCGGCGCGCGTGGGTTCGCCGCCGCCGTTACCTCACCCCCGGTCTGGCACTGGCGGGTCTCGCTGAAGTACGGCGTCGAGGATCAGCGGGCACTCGAGGTTCGCGCCACGCCGGCGACCGGCGAATTTTCTCCGATGCTCCCGGCTACGAGCATGGAAGAGCGTCGATTCCAGCTCGCGCTCGACCGCCCGACACGACTGACGATCGGCGGGTTCGAGGCCAGGTATCACGTCGAATTCTCGCGGTTCAGCTTCGCGCTCCCGCCGAATCCGAGCGTCCGGGGCGACGGAAAAAGGATTGCCCTGCGCGCCAACCTGGAACGGCCATACGGCGCCAGCCGACTCGTGACGCACGTTCTCTTCGCCGCGGTGCGAGACCAAACGGAGGAGTACGCCGAGCCCGACGTGCCAGGCGCCGTTTTCATCCCGCCGCCGAGGCTGCAGCCGCAGCATCTCATCTACATGGGAGGAGCGGTCACCGGCCCGGGCTACGACTTCCATCAATTCGTGGGGACGTCAGGGCTCTCGGCGAGAATAGAATGGCAGACGCCGGCGCAGTTTCCCTCGATCCCGCTCGGTCGGTTCGGCCGCGCGCCGGCGCGGATGACGCTTGCTCCGTACATCAACCTGCTTTCCATCAACAGCGGAGCGAATCCGTGGAGACGCGGGAACGGTCTGTATCCGAGCGTCGGGCTGGGGGCGCTCACCGTCTTCGACATTCTGCGCGTGGATGTAGCTCGCGGCCTGCGGGATGGAAGGTGGACGATAGCGATAGATCTGAACCGGGACTTCTGGCCGGTTCTCTAGCTCAAGTCAGCAGAATCATTCGAGGTGTTTCCAGATGCAGGCGAGGACTGCCAGGCTCACGACAGAGAATACGAGGGTCGAGCGGTCGAACGAGGTGATGAGCGAAAACGCAATGAAGCCCAGCGCGTAGTACGCGCCGCGCCGGGACTTGTCCGCCAGCAGGCTCCCGGTCCAGAACATTCCGCCGGCCCACGCCACGGTCGTCGCCAGGCTGAGCCCGAGCTGGATGGGAGTAAGCTGGCCTTTCAGCACGTCAGGCATGAACAGCGTCGCAATCAGAATACTGAGCGCGATTGAGACCCCACTGAACATGAAGTAGGCAGACGCGATCGTGAGTAGAGGGGGCCGGCCGGTGCTTATCGGGGCGTACCTGCCTACTCGTTTGGTGCGCTGGATCATGGGGCCGTCTGTGTCGCAGTCATTGCACTGTCCTCCCACAACGTGGGGGCACGGTTTCGGGGTCGCAAGTAGAACCGGCGGACGACCTCGGCATCGATGGCGCCGACTGGCCGCCGCTTCTTTTTTGGGACCTTCTCCCGCGCGACCGGTATCATTGAAGGCAGGGATGTCGCGGATCGGCACAAGCGCCCTCATCAGGCGTCTACGAGCCATTCAGGAAGGCAGGATGCCGGGCAGACTTACGAGCGCGTCATTTCCAGTATCGGCTCGCCGTTTGATATCCGCCGCTTCACTCGCGGCGTGCTTGGCATGCGGCGGGAGGTCCGTGACTGCCCCTCCCGCAGCCAGTCTCGCCGAGTTCGAGACACGGCTGGAGCAGCTCCGGGGTGATGCGAGGATACCCGGAATCTCGGTTGTGATCGCACGAGGCCAGCAGGTAGTCTGGGCCCGCGGGTTCGGCCTCGCCAACATCGAGTTCAATCAGCTGGCGCTGCCCTCGACGTCGTTCCATCTCGCTTCGCTGACCAAGCCATTCGCCGCGGCTGTGATCATGCAGCTGGTGGAGGAGGGCAAGGTCAATCTCGATGACCCGGTGTCACAGTACGGGATCCAGCTCCCCAGCTCGGGTATCGTGCGCGTGCGGCACCTTCTCACGCACACCTCCGAGGGCGCGCCGGGGAGCGTGTTTCGCTACAACGGAGATCGCTTCGGTCTGCTGGATGGCGTTATTCAGAGGGCGACAGGACGGACCTTCGCTCAGGAGCTCCAGACCCGCATTCTCGGCCCTCTCAGCCTGCCGAACACGGCGCCCAACAACCGCTCCGCGGCTGACTTTGCAACTTCGGGAAAAGACCGGACGTCGTTCGAGGCGAACCTGGCTACCGGCTATACCAGTAGTGGGAGCTCGGTTACACCGACGGCTTATCCGGTCTATTTCGGAACGGCTGCGGGGCTGATCGCATCAGGGCTCGACATGGCAGCGTTCTCGATGGCGATGGATCGTGACATGTTCGTCAGCGCCGCGACGAAGGCGCAGATGTTCGCTCCCGCGCTCTCGACCGATGGGACGCCCCTCAAGTACGGACTGGGTTGGTTCGTCACGACCGACCGCGGCGTGAAGGTGCTCTGGCATTATGGCCTGTGGGTCGCGAACTCGTCGCTCATCATCAAGGTTCCGGAGCGCGGTCTTACTTACGTCGTGCTCGCGAACACCTCGGGGTTGTCGGAGTCAATTGACATCATCGGCAACCTCCGGAATTCACCATGGGCGCGTGAATTCCTCGACGCCATCGTGCACGGAGCGGTCGCGGTTCCCTGAGGCGGCTGCTGCTGGCGCGCACGCGCCGGAATTCGATGGTGTGTGACACTTCGCGGTGACTAGTACGCGCGGGGGTCGGAGTTACGGTGCGGGGTGCCCGCCGACTCCTGGCTCCGTCCGATCCTCGCCGAGCTCGTCAGCGCGACCGATCTTGCCGCGATCGATGCCGCCGTCACCGACAGCTACTGGGAGGCCGCGGCACGCGTGTCGGCGTTGGATGACGATGCTATTCTGGCTGCAGTAGAGAAGCGGCTGCGGGTGCCGTCCGCAAAGCGCCTGCTGGTGAGCTCCCAGGCGCGAGAGCGGGTGTCCGAAGAGCTTGCGAGACGATACCGAATTCTCCCGCTTTCGCTCGCCGGCGACACCCTCGAGATCGCGACCGCCAATCCGTACGACATGGATTGCGAGCGGACCATCGCATTCTCTTCAGGGCGCCGCGTCCGCATGCTGCTCGCGCCGCCGTCGCGAATCGACAAGCGGATCGACGAAGTGTATCGCCCCGAGGACGCAGTGGCGAAGATCCTCGACGGCGTCGCGGAGCGTCGGGAGCTAGAGGAGCTACCGGAGCCCGCGGACGAATCGCATGCCTTCCTCGACGAGTCCGCGATCGAGCGCCCGATCGTGAAGCTTGTCGATCACATCATCGCCGAAGGAATAGCCTCGCGCGCGAGCGACATTCACCTCGAGGCCGAGGAGCAGGGAATCGCGGTGCGGTACCGCGTGGACGGAGTGCTGCGGCAGGCGATGACCCTGCCGCGGATGATCGGGATTCCGCTAGTGTCGCGCATAAAGATCATGGCGAACATGGACATCGCCGACCGGCTGCGCCCCCAGGGAGGCCGGGCCCGCGTGGGATCCAACGGAGCCGGAATCGACCTGCGAGTGTCCACTCTCCCCTCCGCGCACGGCGAAAAAGTCGTAATACGAATCCTCGACGCACGTACCACCGCGCGCTCCCTCGACTCGCTCGGCTTCAGCCGCGACGAGATCGCACGCATTCTCAAGCTGCTCGACGCGCGCGAAGGCCTCGTTCTGGTGACGGGCCCGACCGGCTCTGGCAAGACGACGACTCTGTACGCGATGCTGCGGCATCTGCAATCGCGCGGCGTGAACATCGTCACCGTGGAAGACCCGGTTGAGTACCGCACACCGGGAATCGTTCAGGTCCAGGTGAACGAGAAGGCAGGGCTCACCTTCGCATCGGCGCTGCGGTCCATTCTGCGGCAGGACCCGGACATCGTTCTGATCGGCGAGATCCGTGACCGTGAAACGGCGGCCATCGCCATCCAGGCCTCGCTCACCGGGCACCTGGTGCTCGCGACGCTGCACACGATCGATGCGTGCAGCTCGATTGCCCGGCTGTCGGATCTTGGAGTCGAGCCCCAGAAGCTGGCGGCGGCGCTGAAGGGCGCGATCGCACAGCGGCTCGTGCGCCGGCTGTGCGGGTGCGGCTCCGGGTCCGGCTGCGCGCGATGCGGCGGCACGGGTTTTCACGGCAGGATCGCGGTTGCCGAGATTGTCATCTCCACGCCGGAGCTGGAGCGGCGCATCATGCAGGGCGATGGCGTCGCGTCGTTGAGCGGAGCCGCCCGTGCCGACGGGGCCGGCTCGATATGGGAATCCGGTCTCGAACACGTGACAGCCGGCGACACCACTGTGCAGGAGCTGCTGCGCGTCGTCGAGCGTCCGGTGGAGGAGCCCGTGCCTGCCGAGACCGCCCTTCGATATCATTCCAGCACCCGCAAGGCGAAGGGCGAGATGACGCAGATAAAGACCGGAGTCGTGGACGTGTACGTGCTCGCTCGCGAGGCGGACGCATGGCGCGTCCTGACGCTTCAGCGCGCCGAGGATACCCGGTGTCCGGGCTCCTGGGAATCCGTCCACGGCCACATCCTCGATGGCGAGAAGCCCGAAGCCGCTGCGCTGCGCGAGCTGCGTGAAGAGACGGGGCTGGAAGCCGAGCGGCTTTACAACGTCACGGTGAGCGCCTTCTATCTCCACCGCGAGCAGACCGTCCAGCTCGCCATCGCCTTCGCCGCCGTGGTGTCACCGGCCGCATCCATCACCCTCGGCCCCGAACACGCGTCCCACGAGTGGCTCGCACTGCCGGACGCCGCCCTTCGCTTCTCCTGGCCACGCGAGCGCGAAGCGCTCACTCACATCCCAGTCCTTTTGCCCGATGGCAAAGCCGGATCGCTCGAGGACGTGCTGCGCATTATCTAGTTGAACCCCGGTCCGATGTCGGGAAGGGCGGGGGCGACTGTGTCCCCGCAGGGAGCGTCTTAGCGAGCGCAGTTTGCTCGCGTAGCTCCCGAAGGGGACACAGTCACCCCCGCCCTCGCGACAATGCTACCTTGGCTTGACCGTAGTCACATGCAGTGCGTCCTGCGGCGCGTTCGGCTTTACGCGCACGCTTTTGGCCGGAATCCCGACGTTCACGTGATACGGCCGCACGTCCTTGGTCGCGACCGCCACCGCGCCGACCATCGCGTTGTCGCCCACGTGCACCCCGGCGAGGACCGTCGCGTGATATGTGATTCGCGTTCCATCGCTCAGCGTCGTGACGGCATTGGTGACGTCCTTCTGATCCACGATGCTGTGCGTATGGCTGTAGATGTTCGCGTAATCGGAGATGGACGCGCCGTCGCCGATCACGATGCCGCCCCGATCATCGAGCAGCACGTGGCGGTGCACGACGACGTTGTCGCCCACGTCCATGTTGTAGCCGAACGAGAACTCCACGTGCTGAAAAGCCTTGAAGTTCTCGCCGCACCGCTTGAAGATGTGTGGCGCGAGCAGGCGGCGGAGCTGCACGCCGAGCTCGACGTTCTGCCCGCCGAGCGACGTCCTGTCGAACGAGTACCAGAGCCAGAGCAGCGGCTTCACGCGCTGGAAGCGCGCGTCGTCGCACTCCGCGTAGTATTCCGGCTCGAGCGTGACGTTACGCGGATCCAGCGACGAGAGCGCGAGCCGGGTGCCGAGCGGGAGCGCCCGATCCTCGACGGCGCTCTCCCAGTCGGTGGCGTATTCCGGGTACGTGATCTCGCACAGCGTGTCGCGGCAGAGGATCGCGCGGTCGGTGGAATCGTCGTCCAGGGCGGAGGCGATTTGCTCCAGCCACGCGGAAGCGGTGGAGGCATTCGGCCGGTCCGCGATTCTTCTTAAGGGCAGTATCGCCATGGTCTTGATGGTCCTGGTGGAAGACTAGCGGAGTATCCCTGGAGCTACTGCGGTCAAGGAGATGGTGCCCTCAGCGATCTTGCGCGCACAAGGGCTCTTTCCCGCTCGATGCGGGGCAGCACCTGCTCCCAGAATGCGTTCTGCTCGTTGAGGAATCTCACCACCAACGGCTGATCCAGATCGATCTCGCCGTCGAAAACGAAGATCGCGCTCTGCGTCTCACGCTGCTTCAGCCGCTGCTCCCCGAAGCCCGAGCTCAGTGCCAGCACGTCCACCGGGCGGAAATCGCGGCCGGTGCTCGTGATGATCAGGTCCATCGGTGTGAACCGGATGTCGGGCTCGACTCCATAGAAGGACACGAGCCACAACGACAGCTGCCGGCCGCCGAACCGCTGCGACAGCTCCGCTACTCTGCGGCTGGCGCTCTGCTGCAGATCGCGCAGCGCGCGATAAGAGTCGGGCGTCAAGAGACGAATGAATCCTTCATCCAGCGGGACGAGCCGCACGACCAGGCCCGGCGGCTGCAGCCGGATCGCGATCTCGTCCTGGCGGATCGTGCCGTACCCGGCGGGGACGAGGTCCATCCCCGTGGTGTCGCTTTGCGCGGGCGTTGCCGGGGATGCCGCGCCGCCGGAAGGCTGCGCCGGCGCGCACGACGCCAGAACAAAGAGCATCGATGCCTGCAGATACTTGCTAGCTCTCATCCGCGCCACCGGGTTCACTGAGAAGCTGCTCGATCGCGGCCGCGACTTCGTCGCGCCCCTCTCCAGTCGTCGCGCTGAAGGGAATGACCTGCGCTCCCTCGAAGCCGAGCTGCTCCTCGATCTCGCTGATCCGCTCGGCGGCCGCGCGCCTGGAGAACTTGTCCACCTTCGTCGCAACGAAGATCGCAGGAACGCCGGTTTCCGCAAGGAACCCCAGCATCGTGCGGTCCTCGGGAGAGAGATCGCGGCGGCTGTCGTAGATCTGCACGATGCCGCGCAGCTGTTTCGTGCCGCGGAGGTAGCTCTCGATCAGCGGCTCCCACTCCGCCCGCTGTGTCTTGGAGACGCGCGCGTAGCCGTAGCCGGGGAGGTCGGTGAAGACGAAGCCACCGTTCACCAGAAAGAAATTGATCTCCCGCGTGCGGCCCGGGGTCCGGCTGACCCGCGCGAAAGCCTTCCTGCGAACCAGCGCATTGAGCAGGGAAGACTTCCCGACGTTGGACCTCCCCGCGAACGCGACCTCGGGAACGGTTATCTCGGGCCGCCATCCTCCGACGCCTGCCAGTCCGCCGAGGAATTCGATGCTGCGTATTACGAGTGGATCGGCGGGCTGCGGTGGCAACGTCAGTGCGCCGTCGGCTGCTCGTACCCGGCGGGCGGCTTGACGAACGTTGCCGGCTGGTCCAGCGCCGCCGCGGCGGTCGCGACTCCCGCGGCCCCGCGCAGCGCGATCGCGAGCACTTCATCCATCGTTTTGACCGGATGGAAGCGCACGGTGCGGGTCACTTCCTCGGGCAGCTCGTCGAGATCGCGCAGATTGCCGTGCGGGATGATCACTTCGCGCACCTTGTTCCGGTGCGCGGCCACGGCCTTCTCCTTGAGCCCGCCGATCGGGAGCACGCGGCCGCGCAGCGTTATCTCGCCTGTCATCGCGACGTCACCCCGCACGGGAATCTGCGTCAGCGCGCTGATCACGGCCGTCGCGATCGCGATCCCGGCGGAAGGCCCATCCTTGGGCGTTGCGCCCGCGGGCAGGTGCACGTGGATGTCCCGCGTCTTGTAGAAGTCCGGCCGGATCGAGAGTGCGTCAACGCGCGAGCGCGTGTAGCTAAGCGCCGCCGAGGCGGACTCCTTCATCACGTCGCCGAGCGTCCCCGTGAGCTGCAGCTTGCCGCGTCCCGGCACCGCGCTCACCTCGACCTCGAGCAGCTCGCCGCCGCTCGTGGTGTAGGCCAGGCCGGCGGCCACGCCGATCTTGTCCTCGAGCGAGACGTCGTCGGGATCGTGCGGCGGCGTGCCGAGCAAAGCCTTTATGTCGGATTTGCGCACCGCCCGATCCGGAATCGAGCCAGGGCTCTCGGCGATTCGCCGCGCGAGCTTGCGCGCGACCCGCGCGATCCGGCGCTCCAGCTCTCTGACGCCGGCTTCGCGCGTGTAGTTGCGCATGATCTCGGGGAGCACGTCCGGCTCCCACGTGACTTCCGCCGGATCCAGGCCGTTCGTCTGCAGCTGGCGTGGCACCAGATACTGGCGCGCGATCGCAAGCTTTTCGTGGTCGAGGTACCCGGCCAGGCGGATGATCTCCATCCTGTCGCGCAGCGGATCGGGAATGCCCTGCAGCGAGTTGGCCGTCGTGACGAACAGCACCTGTGACAGGTCGTAGTCGACTTCCAGGTAGTGGTCGTTGAAGGCGCGGTTCTGCTCGGGATCGAGAACCTCCAGTAGCGCCGCCGCCGGATCGCCGCGGAAATCGGCCCCGAGCTTGTCGATCTCGTCCAGCAGAATGACGGGATTCACGACCTCGGCGCGGCGCATCGCCTGGATGATGCGACCGGGCATCGAGCCGATGTACGTGCGGCGGTGCCCGCGGATCTCCGCCTCGTCGCGGATCCCGCCGAGCGACATGCGCACGAACTTCCGTCCGAGAGCGCGCGCGATGGACTTTCCCAGCGACGTCTTGCCGACGCCGGGCGGCCCCACGAGGCAGAGGATCGGCCCTTCGATGCGGCCGACGAGCGACAGGACGGCGATGAAATCGATGATGCGGTCCTTCACCTCGTCGAGGCCGTAGTGATCCGCGTCGAGCGTCTGCCGCGCGTGCGCCACGTCGAGCACGTCGTCGGTGCGCTCGTTCCACGGCAGGCTGACGATCCAGTCCGCGAAGTTTCGCGCGACCGTGTACTCCGGTGACATCGGTGACATCCGCCGCAGCTTGCGCAGCTCGCGCGTGGCGCGCGCGTGCACCGCGTCGGGCAGCGCCTTCTCGCGCAGCTGTGCTTCGAGATCGGAGAAGTCGTCGGACTCATCCTCGCCGAGCTCCCGGTGGATCGCGCGGAGCTGCTCCTGCAGATAGAACTCGCGCTGGTTCTGCACCATCGCGCCGCGGACGTCGTCGTCTATCTTGCGCTCGAGGTTCAGCAGCTCGGTCTCGCTCGAGAGTATGTCCCCGAGGCGCTCGAACACCTCGGGGAGGGATGGCAGCTCGAGCAGCTGTTGCCGCACTTCGTGCTTCAGCGAGACGTGCGCGGCGATGCCGTATGCCTGCCGCTGCTCCGAGTCCGCGGCCTGCACCATCGCGACGACTTCGCCGGGGATGCGGCGGTGCAGCGCGACGTATTCCTCGAACAGCGTGAGCGCGCGCCGGCGCGCGGCCTGGCCGTCGGACCCGACTCCGCCCGGGACGACGGGAAAGGGCTGCACCGTCGCCTGCAGCAGCTTGCCCGGCCGGCCGTAGCGCTTCACTCGCGCGCGCGCGATTCCCTCGACCAGCACCTTGGTGGTGCCGTTCGGGACGCGCGCCACCTGCAGCACCCGCGCGATCACGCCCACGCGGTACAGGTCGTCCGCGCCGGGTTCCTGGATCTCGCCGCTCTTTTGCGCTACGAGGAAGAGGTGCTTGTCGGCGTTTACCGCGGCCTCGACGGCGGCGAGCGACGCCTGCCTGCCGACCAGCAGCGGAATGACCACGTATGGGAACAGCACGAGGTCGCGCAGCGGCAGGACGGGCATCCGCTCGTTCGTGGTGAACGTCTCGTTGTCTCTGGTGAACTCGATGGGCATCACGAAGTTTTGACGGGGAATCCAAGAAATGAGATGTCAGAGGCCAGAAAGCCAGAAGGGAGCAACCGCGGTCGCTTCCTTCTGGCTCCCTGGCTTCTGGTGTCTCGTATCTTGGATTCCGGCTGGGCTACGCTTCCTTCTTTCGAAGGGCGGTGTCGATCTCGAGGAGCGGCGGGACGCCGTTGGTGACGCAGGCCTCGGTCACCTTCACCTCGACGACGTCGTCGCGGCTCGGGAGATCGAACATCACGTCCATCAGGATCTCCTCGACGATCGCGCGCAGGCCGCGCGCGCCGGTGCCACGCTTCAGCGCCTTCTGCGCAACCGCCGCAAGCGCCGACTCCTCGAACGTGATCTTCACATTCTCGAGCCCGAACAGCTTGGTGTACTGCTTGGTCAGCGCGTTGCGCGGCTCCTTTAGGATCCGCACGAGCGAGCTCTCGTCCAGCGCGTCGAGAGCTACCGTCACA
>DATLBG010000041.1:0-4214 GCA_035527035.1 Gemmatimonadaceae bacterium
GCGGACTGAGAGGATTCGGGCCCGCGCACGTGCTCGATGAAGATCTGCTGGCAGAGGCGGTTGGCTTCCTTGACGTACTCGTCGTGGTGGCGCTCGCCGATTTCGCCGATGCGCGCGAGCGGCTCGATGTTCAGCGACCGGCCCGCTTCGCGGAAGGTCTTGAACGTGTCCTCGGACTGGCGCGCCAGGACGATGTCGCCCACGAGCCGCAGGAAATCGCTCTCGCGCGCCGCGTCGGCAAGGTCGCGCGCCATTCCCAGCGCTGCTCCGACGGCTTTCTTGGCCATTCCAGCTTCGGCCCCTAGAGTCTGCTGGTACTCCTCGAGCATCCGCTGGTGCTCCCGCATGTGCGGTATGTGGCGCGTGCAGAGATCGCGGAAGCGCGGGTCCTCGGCCTGCGACTCGTGATCCTCGAGCGCGCGGAGAAACACCCCGTGCTGCATCACCGCGTTGTTCACCTGGCTTTTTAGAAAATCAGTGCCCCGATCCATTGAATCCTCCTGTTAGAAAAGCGCATGAATTAGCAGAAGTTGGAGGTGCACATAACGCGCCATCAGCCGCCGTTTTTTGCCTCCTTTTTTGAAGCTGTTTGCGGCAGTAGCAGGCGACCTGCGCCTGGGAGCACGCGAACGCTGAGCGGAGTGGATCCGGCGAGCTCGCCGTCGGCCTGGACCGTACGCGCAGGTACGGTCGTTATCTCGATCTTGCGACCAGACAGATACGACATGCAGGGATCCGGCGAAAAATCCCGGCGCATCATCTTGTACGAGATGCGGGCGGCGTCGGCGCGGGTCGCGGGAGAGAAAATGCAGACGTTGAGCACGCCGTCGTCGTACAGAATGCCGTCTCCGAGGGTCAGCAGGTGGCGGAACATGGTCCCGAAGTTGGCGACCAGGATCGCGGAGGCGCGCTGCTCGAAGGGGACGCCGTCCACCGCGCCGCGCACCTGGAACGAGTCGAACCGCAGCAGCGACCGGACGCCGACGATCACGTACGACAGGACACCGAGCCGTCGCTTCCATGCGAGTGGCGTCTCCTCGATCATCGTGGCGTCCACGCCGACGCCGGCGCCTATTCCGAAGATGCGGCCGTCGCCCAGCCGGCCCAGGTCTATTCTCGCTTCCCTGCCCGCAACGAGTGCGCGCACGGCGGCCGGCACCGTGAGCGGTATTCCCAACGACCGGGCCAGAAGATTTCCGGTCCCGCCCGGCAGGATTCCCACCGGCGGCCCCTTATCGGCGAGCGCGCCTACCACATCCATCGCGGTACCGTCGCCGCCAAGAGTGAACACGGCGTCATAAGAGCCGGCCCGTTCATCGGCGATCATCGCGGCATGGCCCGCATACCCGGTGGCTACCGCGTCCGCCTCGATCCCTGCGCGCGCCAGCTCGCGAACAGCGGCGGCCTGTCTTTTTTCGCCGCCGCGCGAGGCGGGGTTCGCAATGACGAGTGCGCGGCGCATGGCCTGAACTTACTCGCCCCGGGGGTCGGAACCGCAGACCAGTGACTCGATTCGCTACGGGGCGTATGTTGGTGCACCAAAAATCACTACCCTGGCCCATGACATCACTCGAAACGCTGAAAGAAGCCCTGGCCGACCGGTACGAGATCGATCGAGAGATCGGGTCGGGCGGAATGGCAACCGTGTACCTCGCGCGCGACCTGCGGCATCAGCGAGAGGTGGCACTGAAAGTCCTCAAGCCGGAGCTCGGCGCCGTGCTGGGCACGGACCGGTTTCTCTCCGAGATCCGTGTAACGGCGAACCTGCAGCACCCGAACCTGCTCCCGTTATTCGACAGCGGCGAGGCAGGCGGACTGCTGTTCTACGTCATGCCCTTCGTGCGCGGAGAAACGTTGCGCGCGAAGATTGACCGCGAGCGCCAGCTCTCGGTGGACGAGGCCGTACGAATCGCCGTGGCCGTCGCCAGCGCTCTCCAGTGCGCGCACGAGAGTGGCGTCATCCACCGCGATCTCAAGCCCGAGAACATTCTCATCCAGTCGGGCCAGCCGGTCATCGCCGACTTCGGAATAGCATTGGCCGTGTCCAAGGCCGGCGGGGCGCGCGTGACGCAGACGGGGCTTTCGCTCGGCACGCCCCAGTACATGAGTCCGGAGCAGGCGACGGGCGACCGGGTGATCGACGCGCGCAGCGACATCTACTCCCTCGGCGCGGTCACATACGAGATGCTCTCCGGGGAGCCGCCCCACAGCGGGTCGAGCGCGCAGGCGATCATCGCGAAGCTCATGACGAGCGAGCCGCAGCCGCTGAACACGTTACGCTCGACGATTCCGGTGAATGTCGCGTGCGCGGTGGAGAAGGCCCTGGCGAAGCTCCCCGCGGACCGTTTTGCGTCAGCGCAGGAGTACGCCAACGCGCTGCAGAATCCTTCCTTCACTATCGCCAGCAAGTACACCCGTACGTCTACAGAGCAGTCAGCCGCGACGAGAAAATGGCAGCGCATTGCCATCGGGGCCGCTGCGGCAGCGTTCCTCGCTTTCGCCGCCGCGCTGTGGGGGACACTGAAGCCGGAGCCGCCGAAGCCGGTCGTGCGCTACGTGCTAGGGATGGATTCCACGGAAATCATCGGCGGCGGCCTTCGCCGCATTGCGATGTCACCAGACGGAAGCCTGCTCGCCTACTCGCTGGCGCCGGACTTCAACCTGTACGTGCGACGCCGCGATCAACTACGCGGCACGATCGTTCCGGGCGCGACGGAAGCGTACTCCCCGTTCTTTTCACAGGACGGCGGAAAGGTCGGCTACCTATCGCCGCCCGGACTCTTGAAAGTTGTGTCCATGAGCGGCGGTCCCCCCGTCGTGATCTCCGACTCGGTCACTGGTGCCGGCGGCGCATTCGGACCGGACGGCCGCATCTACGCTACGCGCCTCAACAGCTGGGAAATCGTGCGTATGGTAGATGCCCCCGGGTCGCGGCTCGACGCGGTGACGACTGTTGATACGGCAAGGGGCGAGCGGCGCCATTTCTGGCCCGAGGTTCTGCCTGACGGGAAGTCCATGCTTTTCGTCATCGTTTACGGCACAAGTGGCACGGCGCTGGCTGCAAAAGCTTCCATGATCGCGGTTGCCGATCTTGGCACGGGGAAGCACCACACCTTGGTCGCCGGAGTGCGCGCCACGTACTCGCCATCGGGGCACCTGCTGTACGCCACGTCCGACGGGTCGCTCATGGTGTCGGAGTTCGACCCGAGAAAGGGCGAGCTCCGAGGGAGCCCGGCGTCCGTGGCCCCGGGACTTCGAGTAGGCGCCGGGCTCGCTGCTGCGTCGGACTTTCACGTTTCACAAGGCGGTACACTCGCCTATCTCACGGGTCAGACCGGGAGCGAGCGCGAGCTGATCTGGATAGAAAGGGATGGAAAAATTGAGCCGGTCGACCCGGCCTGGCGAGGCACGTTCAATACTCCCTCGCTTTCCCCAGACGGAAAAAAGGTCGCGGTTTCGATCGCCGCGGGGACGCGGACGGACATCTGGGTCAAGCAGCTCGATCGCGGGCCGAGCCTCAAGCTGACCTTTGAGGGCACCGAGAACATCTATCCAGGTTGGACTCCCGACGGGCGAAACATCACATACCAAAGCAACGCCTCCACTCCGGTAGGAATATGGACCAAACGCGCCGACGGCAGCGCGCAGGCGTTTTTGCAGATCCAAGCCAAGGCCGACCTGGCCGCTTCGCTATGGAGCCGCGACGGCAAATGGCTGGTGTACCGCAGCAGCGTAAACGTGGCAGGGGCCGGAGACATTCTGGCCATCCGCCCGGGAGTCGACTCGGCACCCAATGTCCTCATGGCGACCCCATTCGCGGAGCTGGATCCCGCTCTCTCCCCTGATGGCAAGTGGCTCGCGTACGTATCCAACGAAACTGGCAGGCACGAGGTGTACGTGGTCCCTTTCCCGAATGTCGCGACAGCTAAATGGCCGATATCGACGAGCGGGGGATCTCAGCCTGCCTGGGCGCATAGCGGCCGGGAGCTTTTCTTCCGCAGCACCGGGAATCTCGTTTCGGTGCCGGTGCAGACAAGTCCGACCTTCTCCGCGGGCGCGGCGACGGCACTGTTCCCGACCCGTGGATTCGTGAGCAATGCCAATCGACGGCAGTACGACGTCGCGCCTGGAGACAACCGCTTCATCTTCGTTCGGTCCGTCGGTGGTCAGGCCGTCAACGATCTCGTGCTGGTGGACAACTGGTTCGAGGAGCT
>DATLBG010000042.1:0-13008 GCA_035527035.1 Gemmatimonadaceae bacterium
CCGCCGCGCGGAATCCGCGCAATCGAAGACTGTTGGCCACCACACTCACCGAGCTGAACGCCATCGCAAGGCTGGCGAGAATCGGGCTCAGCAGCAGGCCGAGCGCGGGATACAGCGCGCCGGCCGCAATCGGAATCCCGATGACGTTATAAATGAATGCCCAGAACAGGTTCTGCTTCATCGTGCGCATCGTTCGCCGCGAGAGCCGCACTGCCTGCAAGACACCGGTCAGATCGCCGCGCATCAGCACGACGTCGGCCGCTTCCGCGGCGATGTCGGTTCCAGTGCCGATCGCGATCCCGACATCGGCCTGGGCCAGCGCCGGCGCGTCGTTGATTCCATCCCCGACCATCGCCACGACCTCGCCCTTGCTCTGCAGCCGCTTGATCTCCGCGACCTTCCCGTCGGGAAGCACGCCGGCGACCACCCGCGTGATTCCTGCTTCGCGCGCGATGGCGCTCGCGGTTCTTTCATTGTCACCGGACAGCATCACGACCTCCAGCCCGAGCCGCCGCAGGCCCGCTATCGCTTCTCGCGACGTGCTTCGGATTGGATCGGAGATGCCGAGCAAGCCGGCGAGCTTGCCGCCGAGCGCGACGTACACCGCCGTCTTCGCTTCAGCGGCGAGTCGCTCCGCGTCGTCGCGAAGAGGCCCGATGTCGGCGCCGGCGTCCGACATCATTGCCTCGTTACCGGCCGACACCTGGTTACCGTCAACGGATCCCGAGAGACCTTTGCCAGTCACCGTTCGAAAGGATTCCACAGTGGCTCGCGCGACACCGCGATCCGCGGCATGGCGCGCTATCGCCGTAGCCAGCGGGTGCTCGCTCGCTCCTTCGATCGCCGCCACGAGGCGTAGCAGCTCGTTGTCGTTGGACACGGGGCCATTCGGAGCGAGCTTCAGATCCGTCACCGTAGGGCGGCCTTCCGTGACCGTTCCGGTTTTGTCCATCGCGATCGTCGTCAGGTCCCCCGACCGCTGCAGCGCTTCGCCGCCCTTTATGAGCACGCCCAGCTCGGCGCCTTTGCCCGTGGACACCATGACGGCCGTCGGCACCGCGAGCCCCATCGCGCATGGGCACGCGATGATCAGCACGGCGACAGATGCCGCGAACGCGCGCACCGCGGGCGCGGAGTCGGCCATGACAAACCAGGCCACGAATGTCGCGATGGCGATGGACAGGACGACCGGAACGAATATTCCGCTGATCCTGTCGGCCATTTTCTGTATCGGGGCGCGCGAGCCCTGCGCGTCGCGCATCAGCTTCACGATTTGCGCGAGCACGCTGTCGCTGCCGAGCGTCGTCGCGCGGTACTGGAGCGCACCGGTGAGGTTGACGGTCCCGCCGATCACTCGATCTCGTTCCTTCTTGGCGACGGGTAAAGACTCGCCGGTCAGCATTGACTCGTCGATCGCGCTCGACCCCGAGAGCACTTCACCGTCAACCGGAACTCTCTCACCGGGCCGGAGCACCACGATGTCCGTCGGCAGCACGCTCTCGACGGGGATGTCGTGCTCTTCGCCATCGCGCAGCACGCGCGCGCTTTTCGGCCGGAGATTCGCGAGGCCGCGCAACGCCGCCGCCGTCTGCTTCCTGGCGCGTGATTCGAGTGCGTTGCCCGCGAGAATCAGCGCGATGATGATGATGACGGCTTCGTAATACACGTCGGGCGCGACTCCGCGCGCCATGAAGAAGCCGGGCGAGACTGTCGCAAGCACGGAGTAAAGAAACGCCGCGCCAGTTCCGACGGCGATAAGCGTGTTCATGTCGGCCGAGTGGTGCCGGAATGCGCTCCAGGCCCGCGTGTAGAAGTGTCTGCCGGCCCACAGCATCACCATCGCCGTCACGAGCAACAAGCCGTACGACAGCGTCCAAACGGGGACCGCGTACAGCCATGGGGCGACCGACTGAAGCCACGGCGTGAGAGTGGTCATCGTCCAGCGCATGAACGGATCCGCCACCGGTCCGTGCGCTCCGCTGGCCGCGGCCGACATGAGCGGCATCGAGAGAAGCATGGCGATCCCGCCCGCGATACCACTCACGATCGCTTTCCGGCGGAGGTCGGTGAACTCTTCCACCTGCGCGCGATCCCGAGCCTCCTGCTCCTCGAATGCCGTCGTGTCCTGCGGGGCCAGCTCCGCGCCGTATCCAGTGGCGCGCACCGCGTCTACGAGCCTTTCCGGGGTCGTCGCCGCTGGATCGTATGTGACGGTGGCGTTGGCCATCATCAGATTTACGGCCGCATCCGCGACGCCCGGCTGCTTCTGCAGCGCCGATTGCACGCGTGACTGGCACGCGGCACAGTGCATCCCCGTAACGGGGATCCGCAATTTTGTGTGCGTCATTCGGCGATCACTGTTCCGCGGAGCATGCTCATCCCGCACATGAACTCGTATCTCCCGGGGGTCGGCGGCGTGATCTCGATGGTCGTTCTCTCTCCATGAGGCAGGAACTTCCTCACGCCAAAATCGGGAAACACGACTTCTTCGGAACAGCTCGACGTGTCCCTGCGGTCGAACACAAGCCGCAGCTGCTCGCCCGCGCGGGCGCGAATCGTCGCGGGGGAGTAGCCGCCGTCCACGACGATCACCACCTCCGACCCAGTCACTGTCGCGGCCCCGCGGCCAGCCGCGAAGAAATACCAGTTGACCAGCGCGATGCCCGCGAAGCCCGCGGCTATGGCCACCCAATCTGTCGCGCTCATGCTCTGATTCTATATACCCCCTCCCCCTATGTCAAGGCATTGCCGTTCGGCGGCACTTGTGACACCCGCGAGCGCCGCCGTGATTACTGGTCATCGGGGGTCCATACGGCTGCTTACTCCAATCCGACCGCAAAATGGCAGCGTTGAATAAAACGAACATTGGTGTCGCGTTCGCCGGCGCTGCGCTGGCGTTCGCGCTCACCGGTTTTGCCGGCAGCAGCCAACGAGAGCGACAGCGCGCACCGCGGCATCTGTCGCTCCTCATCGGCGCGGGCAACTACAAGTTCGCGGGCGAATGGAAGGACCTCAGAAACCTCAAGGGTCCGCGCACCGACGTCCGGCGCATGCAGCATACGCTTCGGCGCTGGGGCTTTCGCGATGATCCGTCCAGCCAGCGCGTGCTCGTGGACCAGCAGGCTTCCAAGGCGGGCATGGAAGACGCTTTCCGCTGGCTCGCGTCACAGGCCACCGACAGCGGCGACGTCGTCGTCATCTATTACTCGGGACACGGATCGTGGGCGCCGGACGCGAGCATCGATGCGATTCGCACGCTCGACGAAGCGCGATCGGTACCGGGCGACACTTTCGACGAAGGGCTCGTGCCATGGGACGCGCGCGATCCGCACAACGCGAGACAGCTTCTGCTGGACGATGAGATCAATGCCCTCCTCGCGCGGCTCGGCACCGGCAACGTGACCATGATCGTGGATGCGTGCTTCTCCGGCACCATCACGCGCGGCTCGCCCGACACGAGCTCTACCGCGCCCGTCGCGCGGGGCCCGCGTCCGCCGCCGTTCGTGGCGCTCGGATCCAGCGAGATACTGGAAGCCGGCCGCCGGCCGACGCACACGTTGCTGACGGCTGCGTCATCGTCGCAGCTCGCGTACGAAAAAGCGTTTCATCCCGGCGCCGTAGTTTCCGGAGTCTTTACCAGACATCTCGCGGAAGCTCTCGATGGCGCGAGCCCGAGCACCAGGTTCGACGATCTGCTGCAGCAGGTTCGAACCAAAGTCGGACAGGGCCAGACGCCTCAGCTCGAAGGCGATCGCACGGCGCGAATCTTCAAGGTGGGTGCCGGCGCGAAGGTTCCGGCACGGGGGTATTCACTCGTTGTGGGTGCTGGATCCGGGCGCGTTGGCCTCGACGCCGGTGCGCTGCACGGCGTCCGCTTCGGCGCGGTTTACGACGTATTCGGACCGGGAGAAACCGAGTTCCAGGGCGGACGGCTGGCGCAGGTCCAGGTCGATTCGATATTCGAGGCATCCTCGTTCGCCCGGATTCTGCCGGGCGCGAGCGCGATCCCGCGCGCGGCGCGCGCCACGTTGAGCCGCGTGCCCGTAGGAGCGATGGCGCTCGACCGGCTCCGGGTGTTCGTGAACCCGAGCGCGCGCGCTCTCCGCGATTCGCTCGGCAGAGTCGAATGGATTCAGATCACCGACCAGCCCGGTCGCGCGATGGCCGAGCTGCGGCGGCGCGGAGATGCTTATCAGCTTGTCGTCGAAGGCCACGAGCTGCCGCCTCTTCTCGGTGACATCTCGTCCGGACGCGCGACCCCCGTTGGGCCCGATTCCGTGCGCGGATACCATGGGGACCTGCGCGCGCTGTGCGCTCCGCTCCGGCGCGCGTATTCGATCGCGGCCATGAGCTTGATCCGCAACGATCAGCCGCCGCCGAATCTGAAGGTGGATGTTCGCGTGCTGCCGGCCGGCAGCGGGCCACCCTCGCGTCGGGCGCTCGCTAGCGTAGATACCATGCTCATCGGTCGCCGCTACGACATCTGGGTCTGGGTCGAGATTCCCGACGAAGCGGTTCAGCGCTCATCCTTGTACCTCACGGTCGGCTTCGCCGGATACTCGGGAGCACCGGCAGTGATCTGGCCCCGCACGCCCGGTCAGGCGAGGTTGACGCCGGAGCAGTTGAATGGGCCGGTGTTGCTGCGCGGCGGGGTCTCGCCTTCGCTGCCTGAAGGAATCGAGAGCATCAAGGCGGTTGTCAGCTCGGATCCTTACAACCTTCACTCTCTAATGAGCGGGCTGCCGCGTTGTCCGTTTGCCGCTGACGCGACCCGTGATGTGGTGAGAGGCGCTGCCGACGCGGATGAAGCCGTCGTCACGGGCTGGACCGCGGCGACACGCCGGGTCGAGATCTACAGCCGCTGAGCGCTACGGCGCGCGCACGGTGATCCCGACCGCGCCGGCAGCCAACTCCCGGCCAGGGGCCTGTGGCGCCTCGCGGCGCACGTCGATTCTGGAGCGACTGATTCCCTGATCCACCAGATAGCCGGCGATCCGGTCTGAGAGCCGCACGGCCCGCTGCCACTCGCGGTCCGGGTTGTGGCGAAGCTCGACCTCGAGGTCGCCATTCTCGAGCATCCGCACGACCGAATCGACCGCCGCGCGCCTCCATCCAGTAAGCACTGTCTCGAACACGACCCCCGGCACCGCGCCCTTCGCGCCGACTTGGCCCGGGTCGTTAACGCGACCATCGTCCCGCCACGCGCGCGGGGCGAAGACAAGCAGCGCGGCCGCGGCGGCGAGTCCAAGCGGCAACGCGTACTCGCGCGGCCGGAATGACGGGCGGCGCGCGGGAACGGGCGGCGCACGGCCGGCATCAGCACGCTTCGACTGAATGCGCCCCAGCAGCGAATCGGACGGTCTGCTCCCAAGGGCCAGGGCGGTGGTGACGCGCCGAATGCCCGCGACCTCCTCGCGGCATGTTGCGCACGACTCGATATGCCGCGCGACGCGCCCGTCCTGCGGCTCGCCGTCCGCATGCAGCTGCAGCTCGGCGCTGTCCGGGTGAGCCCCGTTCATGCGCTCATCCATTCGACACACTCGAGCTCGAAGCGAGGTGTTTGCGAATCGCGACGAGCCAGTTTCGCGCGGTTGCTTCCGTCAGATTCAATTTCCTGCCGATCTCTTCATAACCGTATCCGTCGCGGTACAAATCGATGAACTCCGCCCAGCGTCGGTGCCGCGGGTCGACGCTCGCGCGCAGCTCGGCGATTCGCCTGTCGAGCTCCATGAGCTCCTCGCGATCTACCGATTCGAGCTCGCTCGCGATCGTGTCAGCCTCATCCTCGAACGAAATCGTGCGCCGCGAAGCCGTGGTGCCTTTTTTTCCATTCCATTCGCCGGTCAGCTTCTCGCGCGCCCGAAGCGCCGCGCGGACCGCAACCTGGGCGAGCCACTTCTCCGGCTTTCCCTCTTCATGGTAGTGTTTCGCTGCTTCCATCAGCCCTACGAACACGTCGCTGGTCACGTCTTCTGTCACCTCGCGCGGCTCCGGGAGCCAGGACACCGTGCGCAATACGTAGAAGACTCGGGTCCAGACGAGCTCGCGATACCCGTCGTAGCACGCGCCCCAGGCTGCCTCGCGAACACTCTCCGACTCCGAGCGCATGGCTAGCAGCAGCTGGCCTAGTTCGGCGCTCATCCTCGGCCAGTCATTACGATGGAGACGGCGATTGCCATCCGCGGGTTAGGACGCGCGCGAACCCCCGCGCCAGGGTCGACTCCGGAAGTCACCGCCGGGCAATGATAAATGGTGTTCGAGCCGTCATTGATGAGAGTAGCGGTTGTCGTGTTGCGGAATGCCACGGGCATTCCCAGTATTACCAATGTGCACACAAACATGGCACTCATCCATCTTGCCACAGCCTGAATGACCATTGACGAGCCGAGTGGGCGGGCGCCTGTCAAAACGGCCGCCTTTACGTACGTCCCGGCTGTGGGCGCGTTTGTCGCCCTTGCGAACAATATCTTCGCGCTGCTGGGCGCCACGCCGGCCTGGCAGCGGCGCATAGTGCTCGCGCTTCTCGCCTCCGTGCCGGTGGTGCTCGCGGTCGCGTGGATCTTCGGTGATCCGAAACCCGGAAACGGCTGGTTCGCCCGCGCAACGTCGACGCGCCGTCGCCGGCTTGTGTTCGCAGCGGTCCCCACTCTGGTCGCCGCCGTTGCTCTGACGTGGACCGTCGGGCCGCTGGCGGCCGGGGAGTCGAGCGTCGAGCCGCGCGTGGCGGTCGCTCCGTTTCGCGACGACAGCCCGCAGCATGACCACGCCTATCTCGCAAACGGACTCGCGGAGGAGCTGGCGCTGGCTCTCGAGCGGGTGCCTGGCATGGAGGTGCTCGATTCCCCCGATTCGGCGGTTGTGATCATCGAGGGAGTGGTGAGCCGCTGGCGCGACAGCCTGCGCATCACAGCCAAGCTGCTGCGCAACGTGGACAAGCGGAGACTGCGCACGGTGCGACACGAGCGAGCTTTCGGTGACGTGTTTGCAATGCAGGATTCGTTGTCGCAGCAGATAGTTGCTGAGCTCCTTCCGCACATCCCGAGCGCTCAGGCCAAGGGCTCGATCCCGACCAGGGATCCGTTGCCCCAGGCGTACGATCTGTACCTGCGCGCGCGCTTCGCGCGCGACGAGGAGAAGAACATTCCCAAGGCCGATTCTCTTTTCCGGGCGGCCCTCGACGCCGATCCGTCGTTTGCGCGCGCGCGACGGGATCTGTCGGCTCTGCAACAGCGCGCGCTCTGACGACGCGGGATCCCGGTTCCGTTTCCTGACACCTCAATGGAGGCTGCAATGGGTTCGACGTTCGAGAGGAAATCGCTTCTGTCCGGCGCGCTGCTTTTCGCGGTAGCGGCCGCGTGCATGCCACCCGGCACCGGCATGATGGTCGGCGGCGCCTGCGCGGCGTGCAGTGTGTTCGATTCGAAAGCCGCGGTGCCGTCCGCGGCGAAGGCGGTATCGCAGAGCACGCGCGCGGTGGATGTGGTCGCCCTCGCGGCGGACCTCGCTGAACACGGCTACCGCACGAGCTCGCCGCTCTCGCTGCTCACCGCCGCCGAGCTGCTGATGCAGGCGTCGCCATCGCCGCTGTCCGGCAAGCAGGGCACGAGCAATCCCAACGTTGCAGCCAAGTCGGGAACGGCCGTGCGGTTCGATCCCCCCGCGATGATTTCGGCTGCGCTCTCGATGGCGGACGGGAACGCAAGCGTCTCGGCGCTCGGGAGCCAGCTCCAGAACCGGTTCGCGAGCGGTCCAAAGGGCCGGATCGGTGGTCCCCGCACGACGATCGATCGCGTGCTCGCCAACACTACCGACATCTGGGAGATCAATTTCCACGGCGGTGAACGCGGCTCCATTCGCGTTGTCGGGGATCGCGATACCGATCTGGATTGCTACGTCTACAGCTCTTCGGGCACGCTCCTCGCGTACGACAACGACCTCACCGACTACTGCATCCTCGACTGGTATCAGTCGTCCAGCGGCACGATTCGTCTCGAGATCAGGAATCTTGGCGGGGTTTACAACCAGTACAATCTGAGCACCAACTAAGCGGCATGAGGTACAGACGGGGTCGCGCACTTGTTAGCCGGGGCGCGGCCCCGTTTTTTCTGCAACTGCTTCTGTCCGCGGGCGTGCTTTGGCCTGCGGCAGCTGTCTGCCAGACGCCGACTGGTGATTCAGCTCAATACGTGATCGCTCAACGGCTCTTCTGGAGCGCGGACACGCTCTCCCGCTCTACGGACCCCGCCAAATGGCGGCAGGCACTGCCGCTCTGGCACCGAGCGGCGGCGATATACGAAGCGGGCGGTTATTCCAGCGATGTTGCCTTCACCTGGGTTTACATCGCCCGCTTCCATGGAGGGTTGGGCGGTTTCGATTCAGCGCTCGTCTATTACGGGCGGGCCCTTCCCGTCTGGCGCAAGCTCGCTCACCGGACGAATGAAGGCACCACGCTCAACGATATCGGTCTGGCGCATTATCGCCTGAGCCGCCCGGATTCAGCGCTCTTCTATTTCATGATGGCTCTGTCCGTCCGAGCCGGCACGGGGTTCAACGAGGCTCAAACGCTGTACAATATCGGAGGCGTGAACAGCCAGCTCGGCCGGCACGATTCCGCGCACACGTATTACGGGAGGGACCTGGCGATCCGGCGTGAGCTTGGAGACCGTGCAAAAGCGGCACGCGCGCTCGAGATGATGGGCCGGGTCATGCATAGCTCGGGACGGCCCGATTCGGCGCTGGTGCATTATCTCAGCGCGCTTCCGATCTACAGTGAGGTTCGAGACAGCGCAGCCGAGTCGGAACTGCTCAACCAGATCGGGCACGTCCATCGCGACCGTGGCCGGCCGGACTCCGCGCTCGCCTATTACGCGCGCGCAATGGCGATCCAGGACAAGACGGGAGATCGCAACGGCCAGGCGCAGTCGCTGAACAACATCGGCGCCATACAAAGCAACCTGGGCCGCGCGGATTCAGCGCTTGCATACTATCGCCGCGCGCTGCCGATCGTGCGCGGTGTCGGAAACCGCTCCGGCGAAGCGGCGACTCGGGGCAACATGGGTTCTGTTCACTTCCGGCTCGGGCGTCCCGACTCGGCGCTGGTGTATTACCACCAGGCTCTCGCGATCACGCGCGATATCAGAGATGCTTCGGGGCAAGCGGCATCGCTCAACAATATTGGATCGGCTCTTCTCGATATCGCCCAGCCAGACTCGGCGCTGATCTATTTCGCGCGAGCCCTCGCCATCGCGAGGGAGATCGGCGACGACGAATCTGCGACGCTGAACAACATTGGACTCGCTCACTCGCGACTTGCGCGTCCGGATTCGGCTACTGTGTACTACCTCCAAGCGCTTGCGATCGAACGTCGCATCGGAGATCGCGCCGGGGAGGCCACGTCGTTGAACAACATCGGCGTCATGCAGGAAAAGTTAGGTCGGCCCAGTGAGGCCGTCATTTACTATCGCCAGGCATTGCTGATTCATCGCCAAGTGGGCAGCGCTGAAAACCAGGCCGTCGCGCTCGCGAACATCGGTCACTTTTTTCTCAGTGCGGGTGGACTGCAGGACCTGCTCAGCGCGGCTTCGGCCTTCGACAGCGCCGCGGCGGTTCACGCGACTATGCGCCGAAACGCAGGCGGCGACGCAAACGCCGTGAGCGTCGGTGAAACCGCCAGCAACATTTTTGCGCCCTGGTCCCGCGCATGGCTGCTGATGTCGGACTCGGCTTACACGTTTGGAGATAGCGCGAAAGGCGCGCGCGCGGCCGCATCGGCGCTTGCGGCCGCTGAGCGCGGACGCGCACAGGCCCTCAGCGATCTCCTGCACAGAAATCGGGGAGCGAGCCGCGTCTCCTCCGAGGAACGGCGCAACCGACCCGGGGCCGATCTTGCCGCGGAGGCGGAATTGCTGCTCGCGCCTTTGAGAGTGACACGCACGGCACTGCTGTACTACCTGGTTGATGGCGACAGTCTGCGCACCTGGTTTGTCGACGCCGCGGGCACGCTGAGCGTCCTCCCTGCAATAGTGCAACCGAGCGCGCAGCTCTTCGCACAGCTGACGGTCGTGCGCGAGCAAATCGGGGCGGACGAGGCCGTAGCCCGGCGGCGGCGGGGAGACGACCCGCAGCCGGGAGATGCGGGTGCAGCGCGACGGGATGTGCTCGGCCGGGACATCACAAGCGACCTCGACCCGGACGCGGCAACTGCAGCCCTGGTCACGCTCGCAGCCCAGGTGTTGCCGGCCGGTCTGACTGGCTTGCTTGCCCCGGGCACGGAGCTCGTCATCGTGCCACACGGCGCATTGGGGCAGCTCCCATTCGCTCTGCTGACGCTTCCCGGAGATACGATGCCGCTGGGCATTCGCAATCCGTTGCGATATTCTCCGTCGCTCCGCGCGCTCGCCGCTGCCGACGCGATTCGGGACGCGCGGTTGGACAAGTCGCAGCGACGCTTCGTCGTCGTAGGAAATCCCGAGATGCCGGAGGTGCGCAATGCAGCGGGAAGGCCGCGCCAGCTTGCATCACTGCAAGGCGCGGCAGCGGAGGGCGCGTGGGTCGCGGCAAGGCTAGGGGTTCCGCTGCTGACCGGCGCGGCAGCGACGGAGCAAACGGTCCGAAGCCTGTTGTCGCGCGCGTCTGTCGTTCACCTGGCTACGCACGGGCTTGCCTATGGGACGGAAGCGCGAGTGCGTGACTCCTACGTCGCGCTCGCTCCCGGATCTGGTCACGACGGCTTGTTGACTCTGGGCGAGCTGCTCGATGACGACTCGATAACATTGACCGCGGATCTGTTCGTGCTGTCGGCCTGTCAGACAGGTCTGGGCGAGTCCAGGCAGGCAGAGGGCACCGTAGGGCTTCAGCGCGGACTGCTCGCGAAAGGCGCGCGCAGCGTACTAGTCAGCCTCTGGAGTGTTGACGACGCGGCCACTCGTCTGCTCATGGAGCGGTTCTACACTCACTGGCTCGACGAGAACGCTGGAGCGCCAATCAGCAAGGCGGAAGCTCTGCGGCGCGCACAGCGCGACGTCCGTGCAAATCCGTCTTTCGCCAACCCCAGATACTGGGGAGCCTTCCAGCTGGTGGGCGCGCACTAGAATCGAGCCGGCTGTTACGTTACGTCATGAAGAGATCCGTATTCCTCGCGGCGCCCGCGCTCGCGCTTGCCTCGCTGGTCCTCGCATGCGTGACGCCCCGGCCCGAGACCCGGGTCGCGAACCGCTGCAACATCATGCTTCCCGGCACTTTGGGCATCGCCATGTTCTCTATGACTGAGAGCGAGCTCACGCCCGGCCAAAGCGCGCGCATGGCGACGCCCATGATGTACACCGTGCCGCACGAGGCGCCCTATCCGCTTCCCGCGAACTGCACCGTTCGATGGTCGGTGGGGAGCGGTGCGACGATCACTGCTGACGGTGAGCTCACCATCGCTCCAGATGCCGCGCCTGGCTCGATAGTTGTTGTGCGCGCTCACGTCGACACGCTCATGGCCGCGAAACGATTTCTAGTTGTAGACCCGGCGCCAAATGCCCTCGCGGGACAGTGGACGCAGGTTGGTCCAACCCTGTGCGCGAACGGTCAGTCCGCATCCGGGGACATCGTGCGCGAGCTGGAGTTCAGGCGTAGCAGGACGTTCAGCGTCACGCGCGTGCCTTTCGAATCGTACCGTGATTACTGGGGCACGTACACCTTCGACGCCGCGGCCGCACGCCTCACTCTAACGGTGAGTGGCAGCAACAGCGCTCCGGGATTTACCACCGCCGAGCTTGCCGCGCGAGTGGTGGACGGCCGACTGAGTCTGGATGGCGCCCTCTTGTCTCCCTCACAGTCCGGAGCGCCGGGTCAGAGCTGCCGATCCGTTTTTCGACGGCCCGGCGACGCGAGGTAGCTCGAGACGGCGCGCTATGGTGCTCGAATCTCCCTGCCTTCTGTGCGGGAGCACGGCCGAGCAGATAAAGACGACCGATGGCGCACGTTATTTCATATGTCCGCGGTGTGCGCTCATCCATCTCGATCCCGCCAGCCGGCTTTCGGCAACGGCTGAGCTCGCTCGATATCAGTTGCACGAGAACGATCCGAACGATCCCGAATACGTCCGGTTTCTCCAGCGACTCGCGGATCCGGTGATACAGCGGCTTCGCCAGGGAGCGAGTGGACTCGACTTCGGCTGCGGGCCGTCCCCCGTCCTATCCAGGCTCCTCACAAATGCCGGCTTTCCGTGCGAGGCGTACGATCCGTTCTTCGCGGCCGACGCATCGCTGCTGAAGCGGCGATACGAGTACGTCACTTGTTGCGAGGTCGTCGAGCACGTGCATGATCCCGCCCGGACGTTCACAGTTCTACGGAGCCTGCTCGCGCCGGGCGGGCTGCTGGGAGTCATGACGCGGTTCTACCCGGGCAGCGAAGCCTTCGACGACTGGTGGTATCGCCGCGATCCCACGCACGTGTGCTTCTATAATGAAACGACCATGCAGTGGATCGCGCTGCATCATGGTCTGAGCGTCGATTTCCCCCGGCCCGATGTGGCGTTGTTCGAGGCGCCCGCCTGACCGCAAAACAAAAAAAACGGCCCGATAAGGGCCGTTTCTATTTCCATGAATGGCCAGGGAGGGAATCGAACCCCCGACACGCGGATTTTCAGTCCGCCCCGGGCTCGAGGGCACTCGAGTCTCTAGGGGAAGGTTGGCGGTGCTCGGTGTGGTCGTTGGAGCTTGGACCCTCGGGGGTCCCTCAGGGAGACCCTCAGAAGCCCTCAGGTCGGTCTTTGGATCAAACATGAGAGTTCTTTAAGGTGTCATTCGGCCTTACGCGTTGCTCGCAACTGTCAGCGGATGGGCATACCTTGCCCAGTCTCCCTTCCGGCCATCGACTGGACGCGGGAATGACATAGCGCGATGACGCTGCGTCCCTATTCCTTACGTCGATCGTAGCGCCGCCGCGCTGCGCCGCCGAGCCAAGAAAGCCCATCAGACCCCGAGGATCCACGCGTGCCTGGAGCCAGCTTCCAGACCAATC
>DATLBG010000043.1:0-5265 GCA_035527035.1 Gemmatimonadaceae bacterium
CACCACGAACTTCCCTTCGCCCTCGGTGATCTCCTTGAGCACGGCCTTGAGCCGCTCCTCGAACTCCCCGCGGAACTTTGCCCCCGCGATCAGCGCACCCATGTCGAGGGACACCAGCCGCTTGTTCTTGAGCCCGTCGGGGACGTCGCCGTTGACCATGCGCTGAGCCAGTCCCTCGGCGATCGCTGTCTTGCCCACGCCCGGCTCTCCGATCAGCACTGGGTTGTTCTTCGTGCGGCGGGACAGCACCTGGATGACGCGGCGGATCTCCTCGTCGCGGCCGATCACGGGGTCGAGTCTGCCCTTCCGCGCGTCCTCGGTGAGATCGCGGGTATACCGCTGCAGCGCCTGATACTGGTTCTCCGGAGTCTGGTCGCTCACGCGGTGCGAGCCGCGAACCGCTTCGAGCGCCTCTATCAGCTTGGCGAGCGTGGCGCCCACGCCCTTGAGCAGCGTCTTGCTCTCAGTCCCCGGCGTGTCGGCTAGCGCCAGCAGCAGGTGCTCGGTCGACACGTACTCGTCGCCGAGGCTCTTGGCCTGCTTCTCGGCGCGGTCGAAGACCTGGTTCAACTCACGCGACAGCGTGGGCTGCGCGTCGGACTGCTTCGGGTAGCGGGAGGCTTCGCGCTCCGTCTGCTCGCGCAGCGCGGTTACGCTGGCGCCGAGCTTCTGCAGCATCGGCACGACAATCCCCTCGTCCTGGTCGAGCAGCGCGAGGAGTAGATGGAGATCGTACACCAGCGGATTGCCCGCGCGACGCGCCCGCTCGAGCGCGTCGTTGAACGATTCCGCGGCCTTTACCGTGAGCCTGTCTGGGCTGATCATGACCCTACCTTTTTTTCATTTCGAGAAACTCTTCGGGAGAAAGAGCGATCGTCGGAAATAACCTCCGCAACCGGGCATCGTTCGTGACGAGCATCGTGCTCGATGCCTGGGCCAGCGCCACGTACTCGGCATCGTAGGCCGAACACCGGGTTGCCGCCACCAGCGCGAGCACGTGGTCGGTGGATACGGGGTACTCCCGTCCGCCCAGCCGTTCCTCCGCGCGCTCGAACAGGCGGGACGCTTCCTCCAGCTTCATCTTCCCCGCGACGAGATATGCGCGGAAAACGTTTCGCATCTCGCTCCGCCACAGTGGGGGCACGATCCAGTCCGGGTCGGACGCGACCACTTTCTCGGCGGTAGCCGTCGCGCCGCCGGGTATCAGAATCTGCGCGATCAGCGTACAGTCCGAAACGATCATTCGCGCCCGAAATCGCGCGCTTCGATGATTTCCGCCGTGGTCGTGTGGATGTCCAACCGGTCCCGAACCTCGCGGACTCTCCGAAGCCAGTCTTCGGCGTCGATATCCTTCCGCTCGGCAATCGTCAACGCCCGGCCGCGACCGGCCTCCCAACGATACGCCGAGGTGCCGGCAACGTCCCGCACGTCGGCGTCCGCCACCGAATTTTCGAGGCGGTAGATGACCTCGCCGTTCAAACTGCGACGGTGCTCCGCTGCCTCGCGCTTCAACCGCGCCAGCAGATCGCCGGGGACGCCCTTCAACGTCAAGCTAGCCACCTAATCCTCCATTCCGGAACCATATTGGAACCTAATCAAATGCTGGGTGGCTCGCAACTATGCAGAAGATCATCGCGCGAGCGCGAGCCTGCTCGTACGAAAAAAGGGGCCGCGCGTCAGCGCGGCCCCTTTTTCCCCAGCCTTTGCTACTTCTTGAACATTTTCTTGACGTAGGGACGGCCATCGATCTCCAGCCTGTACAGGTACACTCCCCGCGGGACCTGCTCATCCCGGTTCAGGAAGTTCCCGTTCCAGTAGCCCACGAACTGATTGCACGTCAGTAGAACGTTGTCCAGCGGCTCACCGCCAGGCCCAGCGACACCGGCCTCCAGCGTAGGGATCGCCACCAGCTGCGACAAAAGATTGTAGACCCGCAGCGAAACCCTGTACTGCCTGCCTGGATCCGAGCACGTCGGGTAATCGCCCACCGTGAACGGAATCCTCGTGTCGAGAGCGAACGGATTCGGATAGTTCTGCCCCAATCCGGTCGCGGTACCACGCGAGCCATCGGTTTGGGGTGAGACACCTTGAGCCGAGGACTCGCGAGGCATCGCACTGAGGGCGAGCACGAACAGCAGTGCCCACCATCGTTGCTTCATGCCTTACTCCGTGCTGACTATGAAAGGTTCGGTACGCGTACTCCCACTTGAATGAACGGATGACCAGCTATTGTGGCGAACTTAGGACCGGTTCGACAGCGTGTCAACGGTCCTAACTCCTTACGGACGACCCACCTGCCTGTTTCGTAATACCCTTCCAGCCCCCCTTCTTTCCGTAATTCTGGTCCGGTCACAGAACTCCAGAAACGGAATCAGGTACTTCCTGGAAGTGCCAACGGCATCCTTAACCTCCGCCGGCGAGTACTCCCGGTCCTCCCGCATCGCCTCCGCCAGCCGCCCTACCATGCGGTCCACAACCTCCGGACAGTAGAGGAAGTCGCCAGAGATCCGGATCAGCCGCCCTTCCCGCTCCAGAAAGCGGAGCACCGGCAGCACGTCATCCCCATGCTTCGCGACTACCTCGCCCAACCCCGGCGGTTCTTCGCCAGAAGAGCAAAAAGCATGCACCATGCGTTCAGCGAGATCAGACTGCTCGCTCGATAGTCGCGGCTTCCATCCACGGGTGCTGACGATCGTGCCGTGAATCTCGAGCGATCCGTTCTCCACGAGCAGACGAAGCGCTTCCTCGACCAGCCCGCCGTCGATGCGAAGCAGACCTCTCAGCTCTTCCAATTGGACGCCTGATTCGCTCGGAAAGTTTACTTGCGCCTCCTGGACCAGTGCCGGAACGCGCTCGACGAGCTCGGCGAGAACGCTTCGCGCATACGCCTTCTGGTCGCTGAAGCGGAATCGCTCGTCCGACGCGAGCGCTGCGATCGCCCGGGGGGATCCACCGAGTCGGACCGGCAACGAGCGTCGATCGATCCCCTTCCCGCCGGCCTGCTCGCACGCCGCCAAGAGCCGCTCGGCGATCCTCGCCTCCGCACCAATGCCCGGCTTCGGCCGGCGGTCGAGGGGGAGCGGGTCGGTAACCACTCCGCCCGCGATCACTTCCAGCGGTGAGCCTGCGCGCAGCACGAACCGGTCGCCGGCGCGTGCGATCACGGGCTCCTCGAGGCGGATCCGCGCGGGCAGGCGCATCCCGCCGCGGTCCGGGTCGAACAGGCGCACGCGCGCGCCGACGTCGGCGGCGCCGAGGTGCAGGCGAACGCGGGTCCGCGGCGTGATCTCGACTTGCGATGCCGCTGGAGTCAGCTCGGCGAGCATGATGGATGTCTCCTCCCAACCATCGCCGGCCACCAGCACCGATCCTCGTCCCGCCTGCTCCACCGTCACGCCGGAGAGCGCGACCGCCGCGCGCATCGACGCCGAGACGCGCTCGACCGAGGAGCCGTGTGATTGCAGATCGCGCACGCGAACCGCGTGACCCCCGGGGAAGATCGTGGCCGGCCCTTTCCGGAGCTCTCCGCTCCACACCGTCCCGGTCACGACCGTGCCGGTGCCGCGGACGGAGAACGCGCGGTCGATCGGCATGCGGAAGATGTCGTCGGTTTCTCTGACGGTCACGGCCGAAGCGGCAGCTCGAATTGCCGCGCGAAGATCGTCCATGCCGGCTCCGGTTTTTCCAGAAACAGGAACGATCGGCGCGCGGTCGAGCCCCGACCCCTGAAGCACGGCGCTGACATCCGCGGTGACTAGCTCGAGCCATTCGCCGTCCACGAGATCGGTCTTGGTGAGCGCGACCACTCCCGCGCGCACGCCGAGCATGGTGAGAATCGTCAGGTGCTCGCGGGTCTGCGGCCGTACGCCTTCGTCCGCCGCGATGACGAGCATTGCCAGGTCGATCCCGGTCGCCCCGGCGAGCATCGTGCGGACGAAGGCTTCGTGTCCGGGCACGTCGATCACGCCGATCGTGCCCATGCCGTCGAGAACGAGCGGCGCGAACCCCAGATCGATCGTGATCCCGCGCCGCTTCTCCTCCGGGAGCCGGTCGGTGTCCACGCCCGTCAGCGCGCGCACGAGCGCAGTCTTGCCGTGGTCGATGTGGCCCGCGGTGCCGAGGATCATTCCTTGATAGTGATTAGTGATTAGTGATTAGTGATTAGTGGGAACATCGCTAATCGACAGCTCCTCTCGCTCCCACATCGCGTAGGCGGTCAATCTCTTCCCTTCACTGAGGTGCTGGTCGAGAAACTCGCGCAGGAGCCGCTGGTGTGCGCGACCTTCGGACGCAGAGCCCAGCTCCATCGGCGACCCGGCGAGCCAAGCGGCGAGCGCCTTCCTCGCTTCCAGCGGTATCGAGCGTGCTCCGCGCACAAGCTGGGCGCACCGGTCGCACAGCGCGCCGCCAGCGACGTGCGAAAATGGAGTGCGGGCTTCGTCCGGGAGCTGCGCGTGGCAGTTGGCGCACACGTCGAGCGCGGGCGCGAACCCGAGCTCGCCGACGATGTGCCACGCGGCTGCGAGCGTGGCCGAAACCGTATGCTCCGGAGGGGCGACACCAATCATGTCCAAGCCGTTAATGAATGCGTCGAACAACCCGGGGTGCGGCTCGTCGCTGCTGAACCGGAGCGCCAGCTCGGCGAGCGCGCAGGCGCCGGTGAAGCGCGAGATGCCGGCGACCAGCTCCGGCCGGGCGCGCGTCGCGTCGAACGCGGTGAGCGTGCTGAGATCGCGTCCGGGCCGCGTGGAGTATTCGGCGGTTCCCTGCACGAACACGTCGAGCGACGTCCCGAACCGCTTGCGGCTGCTGCGCGCGCCGCGCGCGAGCACGGATTGGATCCCCCAGTCACGGGTTATCAGCCGGAGAATCCTCGAGCTCTCGAGATAGTCGAAGGCGTGCAGGACGACAGCCTCGCTCACTACAAGCGTCATGGGAAAGAAGCTACTGCGTGCTGCGCGCTGCGTGCTGCGCGCCTACTGCGACTCAGGCGATCTCCATCCACGGCCGATGCGAATGCGGCCACGTAACGCGATCGGGATGAAAAAGATGTCCGAGCAGCTCGACGCCTTCGGCAACACGCGGACCCGGGCGCGCGTAGTACGCGTTCGCGTCCACGGCGAACACTCGGGCGCCGGAGATGCGGGGAAGGCTACGCGCGAGCTCCGCCGCTTCCGGGAGATGGTAGCCGCACGGTGATACCACGATGAGCTCCGGTGCGGCGCGCTGGACGTCCTCCCACGTGATTCGGATAGAATCTTCGCC
>DATLBG010000044.1:0-4908 GCA_035527035.1 Gemmatimonadaceae bacterium
TCGCCGTCGATCCACCAGGCCACTGCGCGGCTCCCGAGCGCTGGCGCGTGTTGCCATCCGCGCTGGAATGGAGCCACCATCGCATGCGAGCGCGTCGCCAATCCGGCTGCGCTCTCTGACTGGGCGCGGGCGACGAATCCAGCCGGAGTCGCGAGGATGGGCCAATGCACCAGCACGCGTCCCGGCTGCTCCCGCGCCCATGCGGAATCGGATGCCGTTATATCTCCGCGGGCGATCCGTACATCGGCGGGGCTGATCATACGTGAAGCGCCAAGGGCGGCCGCCAGCGGGTCGTCTCCACTCGTTGCGAGCGCGGGGGCGCGGGACGGTTCCGTCCCGGGCGTCGCGGCCACGCGCACGAGTCGGGCACGCCCGGGCCATTCCTCGCGCACGCGGCGCGTCGCAGCGTCGAGCTGCTCCGAAGCGAAGGAGGAAACGACCAGCAGCTCCACGGAATCCGCGCGACCCCGGAACCGTGAGGCGGCGCGCTTCGCGGCGACGAGACCGGCCGAGAGCGAGCCTCGCTCGGCGCGCAACATGTCGGCGCGTGACAGTCCGATCCCCTCCTCACGCTCCTCGAAGGCCGATGAGCCGTACGAAATCAGCACATCGCCCGGGGCGCGCGCGGACTCGACACTGTCTCGCAGCTCGACGCTGTCGCCGACCGCGCGCGACCGGTCCACCAACACCACGCGGGCGATCCCACCCGCCTTCCCGCCGAAGAACGGCCCGGCGAGAGCGAGCCCGGCCAGGAGCAAGCACAGCACGCGCAGTGCGAGCACGGCGATGTCCGTCGGGATCCGCGCCCATCCCGTCGTCAACACCGGAGCATCGGGCACGAACCGCGCGGTCGGGAGCACCATTGCGCGGGGCTGGCGCCTCACGATGAAATGCGCGGCCACCAGGGCGGCCGACGCCGAGAGCGCCGCGACCACGTATCCGGGCGCGAGAAATCTCAGCATTGTCGGCTCACCGCGGTCGCGCCACGATCCGGCGCAAATCGGTTAACAGCGGCCGGCCGGTAATCGATTCATGGTATGAGACTCCAACCGCAAGCCAGCTCGACGCCACGGCCGTGCGCCATGCTCCGAAGCGCCGCGCGTATTCCGCGCGCGATGAGTCGGACAGCGTGCGTCTCACTGAAGGCTCTTCCGGGTCCTCCACCAGCGCGGACCTCGGCGGGTCTATTTCGTCCGCGCCCACGACGTGAACCGCGTACAGCTCCACGGCCCGGGCGCGCTCGGCGCGGGCCACGGTGAGCGTTTCATCCAGGTCGCCAAGCATGTCAGACACGAGGATGATGCGCCGCGCGAACCGGGCAGCCAAGCCCAGCGCCGCCGCAACCGATGCGGCTCCCGCGGGCCGGGTGGACGCGAGCGTGCGCGCAATCTCCGCGATGACGCCGGCGCGGCTGCGCGGCGGAAACGAAACCATGCCGGAAGCCGTTGCGACGACGACGCCGACCGGATCGCCGCTGTTGTAAGCGATCGACGCGAGCCCCGTCGCTATGCGGCAGGCCCGCGCGTACTTGTCGTGGGTTCCGGCGGGAAAAGCCATCGACGCGCTCGCATCGACCACGATCGCAGTCGGGAGAACCGCGTGGTCGTGCGACAACCTGATGTACGCGCGGTCCGTCCTGGCGAAGACTTTCCAGTCGATCTTCTGCGGCGGATCGCCCTGCCGGTAAGGGCGGTATTCGGTGAACTCCGCGGAAGTGCCGTGGCGACGCGACAGGTGCCGCCCGGGCAGCACCGCGGACACCGCCGAGCGCGCAGGCCACCGCAGCGACCGCACCTCGTCCAGGATCTCGCCGTAGGAAAAAACCTCGGCTACCGCCACGACTAGATCCGGATGTCGCTCTTCGGAGCTTCGACCGTGCTCAGCAGATCGTCGATGATGCTCTCGGCAGTCACGCCCTCGGCCTCGGCGGCGAAATTGGTGAGAATGCGGTGTCGCAGCACCGGACGCGCGATGCGTCTGATGTCGGCCGGCGACGCGGCGTGCCTGCCCGCCATCAGCGCGTGAGCCTTGGCGCCGAGCACCAGCGCCTGGCCGGCGCGCGGGCCCGCGCCCCACCGCACGTACCTGGCGACCAGCGAATCGGGCTTCGCGTTCGCGGGACGCGTCGCGCGCGTGAGCGCCGCGGCGTATCGAAGCAGCGGCTCGCTCGCCGGAACATCCCGCACCATCCGCTGCAGCTCGAGCAGCTCTTCGCCGGTGAGCACGGCGGCCGGCGTGTCGCCGATGGCGCCCGTCGTCGCCCGCAGAATAGAGAGCTCCACGCCCTCGTCCGGGTATCCGACGCGAATGTCGAACAAAAACCGGTCCAGTTGGGCTTCGGGCAGCGGGTACGTGCCTTCCTGCTCGATCGGGTTCTGCGTCGCCAGCACGAAAAACGGCTCGGGCAGCGGCATGGTCGTCCCGCCGGCCGTCACGTGATGCTCCTGCATCGCTTCGAGGAGCGCGGCCTGCGTGCGCGGCGGCGCGCGATTGATCTCGTCCGCGAGCAGGATGTTGGCGAATACGGGGCCGCGGGCGAACCGGAAAGCGCGCGCGTGCGTCGCCTGGTCCTCTTCCATGAGCTCGGTGCCGGTGATGTCCGACGGCACCAGGTCGGGAGTGAACTGGATGCGCCGGAAATCGAGGTGCATCGCGCTCGCGATCGAGCGAATCATCAGCGTCTTCGCGAGACCGGGAACGCCCACGAGCAGCGCGTGGCCGCCGGCGAGAACCGCCATCAGGATCTCGTCCAGGACTTCTTCCTGGCCGACGATGGTCTTGGCGACCTCGGCGCGAAGCGCGGCGATTCCGCCGAGCAGCTTCTCTCGACGGGCTTCACCGGCGCTGCGGGGAGCGGGGGCGGATGTCGTCACGATGAAGTCGTCGGTGAAGGAGCCGGAAGCTCCGCGATCCGCTCGCGATCAGCCTCGGCGTCGGCGAGCGCCGCTTCGGCGCGGCGCAACGCTTCGGACAGCAGAGTTTTTTCAGCCGCGGCTGCGATCTGGTCTGCGGCGAGGTTCATCAGCTCGAGCGCCTCCTCGGCGATCCGGGAACGGTCGGTGAAATAAAACGTAAGCACGCCCAGGACGTTCGTATTGGCGACGAGCGGAAGCGCCACGATGGCGCGAAAGCCGAGCTCCGTGGCCACCTCCTGCCAGTCCTCTAGCTCGGGGTCGGCGAACACGTCCTCGACGCGCACGACGCGCCGCTCGCTTGCGGCCTGTCCGCTCGGCCCGAACGGCATGCGGACGCGCACCTCGCTGAGAACCGGCCGGAACCGCTCCGGCCAGTTGTAGGCGGCGGCGAGGCGCATCACCTCGGACGCGCCGTCGACGAGATAGATCGAGGCGAAGCTCGCGTCCACCGCGGGGCTCACGCGCTCGAGCGCGAACTGAAACAGCTCTCCCGGATCGGTCGCGTTGAGCGACGCGTGCAGGATGTCGCGGATTATCACGAGGCTCTTCTGAGCGCGCCCGCCGGCGATCATCGTCAACCGGTCAACCCGCGCTCTATGGCGCGCACGAGGGGGTCGAACGAAAGGCTGGCCCCGGATGCGCGCACGGCAAGCTCGGTCGCCGTCTCGCGCTGTCCCTCGGCGAACAGATTCTCCACGATCCACGGGCCCGCGGCGGGATTGCGGAACCAGTCCTCGTCGAACCTGCCGACGAGGGACTGTGCGAGAATCGATTGGAGCTGCCATGCGCGCAGGTAGCGGGACGAATAGAAGCGGGGGTCGAGGTCGATGAACGCATCAGCGCCGCGATATCTGAAACCCGTGGCCCGCGAAAGGGTTTCCACGTACGCCTCCGGAAGAACGTCCCAGGACGTCTTTCCGCTGTAGACCTCCAGCTCGTAGAGGAGCTTGGCGCAGTACCGCCGCAGAAAGTGGAGCTCCTCGAACGCGGCCATGCGGAGGAATTCCCCGATGTTGTTTTTTCCGAGGCCCGTGTATCGAAGCAGCCAACCCTTGTTCTGCATCAGGTGGTCGAACAGCATCGCGTAGCCTTCCGTCACGGAGTTGTCGCCGAGCCAGCGGTACTCGAACGGATAGTGGGGATCCGCGAACCCGAAATGCAGCGCGTGTCCGAGCTCGTGGAGCAGCGTCGTGTAGTCGGTGACGCCGCCGTGCGGCCGCAGCACGAGGTACACCTCCTCCGGGACGCGCACCGGCGCGCAGAACGCGCGGGAGTCCTTCCCTTCCCGCTCTTCGAGATCGAATATGATCCGCCCGTTGGCGAATGGATCAATCGACAGCTCGGCTGCATATCTGCGAATGGCGGGCTCGAGATCGGAGCCCGGGAATGCGCCGTCGAACTCCCTGCCGCGGAACAGCGCCAGCGCGTCCGCGCGAGTTGCTTCTCCGGTGGTGATGCCGAGCGTGCGGCGCAGAAAGAACGGCAGGGTGTCGTCCCACATCGCCTGCGTAGTGGCGATGAAGCTCGCGCACTGCGATCCCAGGTCCGGCAGGGAGATCCCGGTCAGCTCTCCGAACGTCCGTATGTAATCGTCGGCCAGCTCGAGCTCTTCGATGTACGCCTTCTCGCGCTGGATGCGCTCGAGCCGCAGCGGCGAATGCTCGGCCTGCGCGGCTCGCGCCCGCGCATCGTCAATGGCGAGACGCTCGGCCCGGTCGCGGCTGTTCGCGATCTCGATTGGCGCGCGCTGATACGGGATTCGCCGCGCCCCGGCAACGTCGATCACGGCGGAGCTCTCCCAGGCTACTTCCCGCTCGTCGAGCTCCACGACCGCGCGCGCCGCCTGTGACTCGATTTGCCACTCGAGCAGATATCCCGCGGACCGCCTGTCCTCGGAAGATCCGGACGAAGACCGAAACAGGTCGAGCGTCAGCTCGAGGGCGCCCTCGCCGAGGATAGCGGAATGCCGGTCGTAAATGGGCTGCAGGTCCGC
>DATLBG010000045.1:0-14435 GCA_035527035.1 Gemmatimonadaceae bacterium
ATGACGAGCGTCGTATTGCTCGAGCTCCTCTTCGAGCAGGTGTGGGGCGTGCGCCCGCTCTTCATCCCCGCGGACGCGGAGATCGCCGATCTCGAGCGCAGCGAGCAGCCGGAGCACGATGCGCGGCTGATCATCGGCGACGCGGCGCTCATGCTCAGCTCCGGCGCGAGCGATCTCGCGCGTGCCTACCCGCATGCGTACGACCTGGGCGCGGTATGGAAGGCATGGACGGGACTCCCCTTCGTCTTCGCCGTCTGGGTGGCGCTGCGCACCGCGCCGGTGGAGCAGGCGCTCGCGCTGCACGCGCAGCTGATCCGTTCGCGCGACTGGGGGCTCGCCCATCTCGGTGAGCTCGCCGATCAAGCCTCCTCGGCCACCGGCGTCTCGAGACCTGCCGCGCTGCAGTATCTTTCAGGCCTCGACTACGGCCTCCGGTACGAGCACCTGGCGGGGCTCACCACGTTCTTCGGCAAGCTCGCGGCGAGCGGGCGCGTGCCCAACGGGTCGCTCGTCTTTCTTCCCGCCGCATGACCGCTCGCCTCGGCTCCGGCGGCGTCCGCACCATCCTCGGTGTCACCGATGCGTGATCTCCTCGATTTCTATCAGCGCGCGCCGCTCCTGGAGCTGGGCGCGGAAGCCGACCGGGTACGGCAGCGCCTGCACCCCGGCGACATCGTCACGTACATCGTCGACCGCAACATCAACTACACGAACGTCTGCGTCGCCGACTGCGGATTCTGTGCTTTCTATCGGAGACCCAAGGACTCCGAGGGATGGACGTTGTCGTACGAGCAGATCGGCGCCAAGATCGACGAGACCAAGGCGCTCGGCGGCGTGCAGATCCTGATGCAGGGTGGGCACAACCCCTACATCCCGTTCGAGTGGTACCTCGACCTGCTGCGCTACATCAAGCGCAATCATCCCATCCACGTGCACGGCTTCAGCCCGAGCGAGGTGGACTTCTGGTCGAAGCTGTACCGGATGGAAGCGCGCGAGGTGATCCGCGAGCTCCAGAAGGCGGGGCTCGACTCCATCCCCGGCGGCGGTGGTGAGATTCTCGTGCAGCGGGTGCGCGACGACGTGGCCAAGAAGAAGGCGGGCGCAGACCGCTGGCTCGAGATCATGGAGATCGCGCACCAGGAGGGGATGAAGACCTCGGTCACGATGATGTACGGCATCGGCGAGACGCTGGCCGAGCGTCTCGAGCACCTCGAGCGCGTGCGTGAGGTGCAGCAACGGACGAATGGCTTCACCGCGTTCATCTGCTGGCCGCTGCAGCCCGAGAACACGCCGCGCATGTCGCACATGCAGAAGACCGACGCAGTGGACTACCTGCGGACCGTCGCCATCTCGCGCATCGTGCTCGACAACGTGCCGAACCTGCAATCGAGCTGGGTCACCATGGGAATGAAGATCGGCCAGATTGCGCTTCGCTTCGGGTGCAATGATTTCGGTTCCCTGATGATCGAGGAGAACGTCGTATCGGCGGCAAACACCACGCACCGCACGACCACGCAGGAGATGGAGCGGCTGATCCTCGACGCCGGTTTTACACCGCGTCGCCGGCGGCAGGATTATTCGGTGATCGAAGAGGCCGCGCATGCCGCCTGATGAAGAGAACCCCTCTCATGCCGAGCAGGCGGTTCGCGCCTACAGGCCGTTGTTCGCCCGCACCGGGGTCGGGTACGACTCGCACCGGTTCGTTCCTGGTGATTCGATGATTCTCGGTGGCGTTTCCATTCCCGCGCCCATGTCCCTCAGCGGGCATTCTGACGCCGACGTCGTCGCGCACGCGGTCATAGATGCCGTGCTTGGCGCATCGGGGGCCGGGGACGTGGGCGAGTTGTTTCCGAACACCGCGGAGGAGAACGCCGGGCGCGATTCCATCGAGATGCTGAGCGAGGCCGTCGGGCGCGTGCGCGAGTTCGGCTTCATCGTGCAGCAGACGGACATCGTCGTCATTACCGAGGAGCCGGCCATCGGGCCGCACCGCGAGGCGATGCGGACCAGACTCGCCGGGGCGCTCGGGATCTCTCCGAATGACGTGAGCGTGAAAGGGAAGACAAACGAAGGAATGGGATGGATCGGACGCGGCGAAGGACTTGCGTGTATCGCCGTCGCTTCGCTCGTACCCGCCCCGTAGGAGCCCTTGCTCGAAAACTTCATCGAGCGGCTGAGCGGCGTGCCGCTCGCCGTCCTGTATCCGACCCTCGGCATACTCGCTGCCGTCGAGAACATCTTTCCGCCCCTGCCCACGGACGCGGTGGTCGCGTTCGGCAGCTTCCTCGCGGCGCGCGGGCAGGGTAATCCATGGATCACCTTTCTCGTGACCTGGCTGTGCAATGTTGCCGGTGCTGCGGGGATGTACTGGACGGGTCGCAAGTACGGTCGCTCGGTGCTCGAGCGCGGCTTCGCCAAATGGATCGGTCCGGAGGCCGAGGTGCGTCTGGCGCGGTCGTACAAGAAGTACGGGATACCGTCGCTGTTCGTGAGCCGGTTCCTGCCGGCGGTGCGCGCCGTGGTGCCCGTGTTCGCCGGCGCGGCGAAGCTGCCGTTCCTCCCGGTGATCTTCATCATGGCGCTCGCCTCCGGGATCTGGTACGCGTTCCTGACCGTCATCGCGTTCCGCGCGGGCTCGGACTGGGAGACGCTCCAGAGCACAATCGCCAACTACAGCCGAGGAATCACGGTCCTGGCGCTGGTGATGGTTGTCGGTGCCGGCGCCTTCTGGTGGACAAAACGGCGAAAGTAGGGACCGGCGCCCGGGCGCCCGCTGAGCTGGCCGATGCCACGGCTCGCGAGTTTCTGCTCGAGCCCTTCCAGGATTTTCTCGCGGTAGAACAGGGGCTTTCGCCCCGCACGCAGGAGGCGTACGCGCTCGATCTCGCGCGGTTCGCGACGTACGGCAGGCTGAAGGGCTCTTCCGGACCGGCCCACGTCGCACCGCGGCTGCTGCGCGAGTACATGTACCATCTCAAGGACATGGGGCTGTCGCCCGCGTCGATCCGCCGCAACGTGTCGGCCCTGCGCACGTACTTCAAGTTTCTCGTCGGCGAAGGTCACGTTCAAAGCGACCCCAGCGACCGGCTGGAGACGCCCAAGCGCTGGCGCACACTGCCGGACGTGCTGACCGTCGCCGACGTGGACAAGATTCTCGGTGCGCCCTCGCTGGACGAGCCGCTGGCGTTTCGCGACCGTGCGATGCTCGAGCTGGCGTACAGTGCCGGGCTACGCGTATCGGAGTGGATCTCGATCGGAGTGAAGGACGTGCTGTTCGAGGACGGGCTCGTCCGCGTGTTCGGCAAGGGGAGCAAGGAGCGTCTGGTGCCGATCGGGCGGAAGGCGATCGCGGCGCTGGCGATCTACATGCGCGAGCTGCGCCCGAAGCTCGAGCGCGGGGAAGGCAAGGGCGCGCTTTTCCTGAACTCCCGCGGGAAGCCGCTGTCGCGAATGGGCGCGTGGAAGATCCTGCGGAAGTACGTGGACCAGGCGGGCGTCAAGAAACGAGTCACGCCGCACACGCTGCGGCACTCCTTCGCGACGCATCTCCTCGAAGGGGGCGCGGACCTGCGCGCGGTGCAGGAGATGCTGGGGCACGCGGACATTTCCACGACGCAGATTTATACCCACGTGGACAGGGAGTATCTTCGGACTGTGCACCAGCAGTTCCATCCGAGGAAGTGACTTTAGAGGGTATCAGGTATCAGGTATCAGATACGAGCACTTCGAATGCGGCTACGTCAGATTACGTATCGCCGGTGCGCGCTATTCCGTGCATGGTTGCCACTCACTGATACCTGATACCTGATACCTGATACCGTCCCCATGCTCCTCGTCATCGACAACTACGATTCCTTCACCTACAATCTCGTCCAGTACCTCGGCGAGCTCGGAGAAGAGCTCGTCGTGCGCCGGAACGACGAGGTAAGCGTGGACGAGATCGGCGCGCTTCGTCCGAAGGCGATGGTAATATCCCCCGGCCCGGGGGTGCCAGCGGACGCGGGCGTGACCCTCGAGGCTCTCAGGCGCTGGGGACCGGAGATCCCGACGCTCGGCGTTTGCCTTGGACATCAGGCTATCGGCGAAGCGTTTGGCGGCGAGGTTGTCAGGGCAAAGGCAGTGATGCACGGCAAGACATCCCGCATACGGCACTCCGGCAAGGATCTTTTTGCGGGCCTCCCCAACCCGATGGAAGTGATGCGCTATCACTCGCTGGTCGTCGAGCCCGGTAGCTTGCCGGACGAGCTCGAGATAATCGCCACCGCGCTGGACGATCCATCCGAGATTCATGCGATGCGCCACAGGACATTTCCAATCTGGGGAGTGCAGTTCCACCCTGAGTCGATCATGACGACGGACGGGAAGGCTCTGCTCGCAAACTTCTTGAGGATCGCCGCATGAGAGTCGTTGCGTGTCTCTTCGCTCTTTTCGCCGCGTCAGGTTCCGCCTCGGCGCAGATCGTCCTCGTTGATCAGGGGCCGGGCGAGCCCGGGCGCACGCTCGCGGCGGCCATCGCCGGGCCCCACACCGTGATGTATTCGGAGCAGCCGGTCGCGCTCCCGCGGGACAGCGTATTCACGGAAACGTTGATCGTCCTCGCGCCGCGCGTCACGGTCGCGAGCACAGTTCGCGGCGACGTCATCGTCGTCGGCGGCGACCTCTTCATGCACCCCGGCGGCAACATCGAGGGCAGGGCGATCGCGATAGGCGGCGGCGCGTACAACTCGACGCTCGCGACCGTGCGCGACGGCCGGTATGGCTACCGCGACGCTACCTTCGATCTCGCCGCCGACCCGAGCACCGGTACGTTCCGGCTGTCGTACCGGTCGCTACGGGTCGACGCCGAGCAGGCGCTGCTGACGTGGCCGCTGCGCGTCGGTCTCAGGATCCCCAGCTACAACCGGGTGGACGGTCTGATCCTGCCGTGGGGTCCGATAGTCACACTGAGCGACGGGCGTTTCATAATCAATCCCACCATCACATACCGCTCGCACCTCGGAAATTTCGACCCGGGGATCGCCATCGACGCAGACTTCGGACGGCTCGACGTAGACATAGATGCTCGCCGCTCGACCTTCAGCAACGACAAGTGGATCCGCGGTGACCTGATGAACTCGCTCACCACCCTGGCGTTCGGGACTGACACGCGGAACTACTTCCGCGCGGACAGGATCGAGGCGACCGGTGCCATGGACTTCGCATTTGGAAACTTCACCGTCGCGCCGTTCATCGGTGGGTTGTTCGAGAATGCCTGGTCTACCGGCGGCTCGCTCGGGCCCGACACCAGCGTGTTCAGCCTCTTCGGCAAGGACGACGAAGGGATATATCGGCCGAACCCGGGGGTGGTCCACGGGCACATCGCCTCGCTACTCACCGGCTTCAACGGCGGGTGGAGCTCGGGCGACTTCACTTCGCGCCTGTCCGCGCGCGTAGAATACGTGCTCTCGGCTTTACCGTCGTCGGTGGTGGATGACTTCCGCTTCATGCAGACGACTTTGGACGGTCGGGCCGCGTTTTCGACTTTCGGCTCCCAGCGGCTGGAGCTCAAGTCGCACGCGGTGCTCACGACCGGCGACACGCCGCCGCCTCAACGCTACGCCTACATCGGGGGGTCCGGCACGATCCCGACGCTCGACCTGCTCGAAATGGGTGGTGATCAGCTGTTCTTCTTCGACGCCGCGTACGTGATCCCGATCGAGCGCTTCTCCTTCAAGTTCGTCGGCTCGCCGCAGGTGACGCTGAGGTTCATCAGCGGCAGTGCGGGGATCAGCGAGCTGCCTGACTTCGTTCAGAACGTCGGCGTCAGGGTCGGGTTTCCGATGCTCGGCGTCGAATATCTCGTGGACCCGGCGAGCGGGGAGTCGAAGATCAGCTTCGGATTCTCGATGGGGCAGTAGAGGACAGCTAAACAACAGGGTTCGGGTAACAGGTTGGAGGTCGTAGGTACTGGTTAACTGATTGGCTTCGGGTATTCGGTTGTCGGTTCCCGCTGCTACCTCCCAACCGTCAACCCGTAACCAGTCGTTAACCACGACCTACGACCCAATACCTGTTACCCGAACCCGTTTTTCTACGATCTCTCGTACCGGTACCACGAACGGTAGGATATATTGCGGAGCGTGACTAGATCAGCCTTCGCGGCGCCTCACGCATGAGAACCCTCGTAGTAATCCCCGCCCGCCTCGGCGCTACTCGCCTCCCCCAAAAGCCCCTGAGAGACCTTGCCGGCCGGCCCCTCGTGGTCCGAGTCTGGCAGCGCGTATGCGCGATGGATCTGGGCGACGCGTGCGTCGTGGCAACGGACGACGAAGCGGTCCGGAAGGCGGCCAGCCAAGCGGGCGCGGAAGCGGTCATGACGTCGAAGACCTGCGATTCCGGAACCGACCGGATCGCGGAAGTGGCAAGAATGCCCGAGTTCTCAGACTTCGACGTTTTCATCAACGTCCAGGGCGACGAGCCGTTCATGAGCGATGCCGCGGTGCTCGCCGCCAGGGACATGGTCACGTCGCGGTCGTTCGACGTGGGCACGGCCGCGGCGCGGGCCGAGCCGTGGGTCCTCGACGACCCCGGGATAGTGAAAGTGGTCGTGGGCGACGACGGCCACGCGCTCTACTTTTCCCGAGCCCCCATTCCGTATCTTCGCGACGGCGCCGATGCCGACGCCATGCAAACCCTCACTCTCCAACACCTCGGCGTGTACGTCTACACGAGAGCCGCGCTGGAGCGGTGGGTAAATCTGCCCGTACATCCGCTCGAGAAGGTGGAGCGCCTGGAGCAGCTTCGGCCGCTCGCGGCGGGGATAACTTTCGGCGTGGCCATTACCGACGGGCCCGCCTACGCGGGAATAGACACGGAAGAAGACCTGGCGGACGCGAATGCGCGCTGGGCCGAGATCTCAGCGAGATAACCAATGGCCGCTCCGCGACAACAGCAGACCAGATACGTGTTCGTCACGGGCGGCGTAGTCTCTTCGCTCGGAAAGGGGATAGCCGCGGCGTCGCTCGGAAGGCTGCTGGTCGAGCGCGGCCTTCAGGTCACGATCATGAAGTTCGATCCGTACCTGAACGTAGATCCCGGCACCATGTCGCCGTTTCAGCACGGCGAGGTGTACGTCACCGACGACGGCGCGGAGACCGATCTCGACCTCGGTCACTACGAGCGCTTCATCGACCGCCCGGTGTCGCAGAACAACAATGTCACGACCGGCCGCATTTACCTGAACGTCATCACCAAGGAGCGCCGGGGCGAGTACCTCGGCTCTACGGTTCAGGTCATCCCGCACATCACCGATGAGATCAAGTCGGCGATGAAGCGGCTCGCCCCGGAGAACGACGTCGTGATCGTCGAGATCGGCGGCACCGTCGGCGACATCGAGTCGCTGCCGTTTCTCGAGGCGATCAGGCAGTTCCGCCAGGAGATCGGTCGCGAGAACGCGCTGTTCATCCATCTCACGCTGGTCCCCTTCATCAGCGCCGCCGGCGAGGTGAAGACCAAGCCCACGCAGCATTCGGTGCGCGAGCTGATGGAAATCGGAATCCAGCCGGACGTACTCATCTGTCGCACCGATCGCGCGCTGGGAGAGGAAGTGAAGCGCAAGATCGCGCTCTTCTGCAACGTGGACGAGGGCGCCGTCATCGAGGCGCGGGACGTGCCCTCCATCTACGAGATCCCGCTTCGATTCCACGAGCAGGGCCTCGATGAGCGCGTGATGCTGCGGCTGGGAATTCTCGGAAAGCGCTCGCCCGACCTGGGCAAGTGGCGGGAGATGGTCCAGCGCATCAAGCAGCCCAAAGAGCGCGTGAAGATCGCCGTCGTAGGCAAATACACACAGCTTGCCGACAGCTACAAGAGCGTCGCCGAGGCGTTGAGCCACGGCGGGATCGCGAACAACACGGGCGTGGACATCACCTGGGTCTCGAGCGACACGTTCACCTCGGCGGAGCGAACGGCCGAGGTACTGAACGAGTACGACGGCGTCCTGGTTCCCGGCGGATTCGGCGTACGCGGAGTAGGCGGGATGGTCGCTGCCGTCCGGCACGCGCGGGAGAACGGGATTCCGTTTTTTGGAATCTGCCTCGGCATGCAGACGGCGATCATCGAGTTCGCGCGCCACGTGATGGGACTCAAGGACAGCGACTCCAGCGAGTTCGCGCCCGAGTGCCCGGACCCGGTCATCTCGCTGATGGAATCGCAGCAGCATGTGACCGACATGGGCGGCACCATGCGACTCGGCGCCTACCCGTGCAAGCTCACGCCGGGATCGCGCGCCGCCGCCATCTACGGTGAGCCGCAGATCAGCGAGCGCCACCGGCACCGCTACGAAGTTTCCAACCGGTACCGGGATGACTTCGTCAAGCACGGTCTCGTGCTGAGCGGTCTCTCGCCGGACGAATCCCTGGTGGAAATCGTCGAGCTCCCGGATCACCCGTGGTACGTCGGCTGTCAGTTCCACCCGGAGCTCAAGTCGCGCCCAACGCGCCCGCACCCGCTCTTCGCCAGCTTCATCGGAGCGGCCCTCGCGCGCAAGAAGACGCGCGGCGACGGCGCGGCGAAAAAGGGGTCCAAGACTCGCGGAGACACGCCGGCGATGGTCAGCTCGGGCGCCAGGTAAGAATGGCGGTCGTTGCGCCGGTCTCGGCGCGCATCGAGGTATTTCCAGCCGACCGACTCTTCCTCATCGCGGGTCCGTGCGTCCTCGAGAGCGACGACCTCAACCTCAGGGTCGCGGAGAAGCTGGCGCGGCTCGCCGAGCGCGTGCCCGGGGGAGTGATCTTCAAGGCCAGCTTCGACAAAGCGAACCGCTCGAACCTCGATGCCGCGCGCGGGCCAGGGCTCGACGAGGGACTCGCGGCGCTGCTGCGGATAAAGCGCGAGTCCGGGCTGCGTGTCCTCACCGACGTGCACCTGCCTGAGCAGTGCGCGCCGGCGGCGGAAGTCGCGGACGCGCTTCAGATTCCCGCGTTCCTCTGTCGGCAGACCGATCTGCTGGTCGCGGCGGGTCGCACGGGCAGGCCGGTAAACGTGAAGAAGGGGCAGTGGATGCAGCCCGAAGCCATGGCTGGCGCGATCGCCAAGGTGCGGTCGGCGCAGGGCGCCGGCGAAGTCGCGGTGACCGAGCGCGGGACGTTCTTCGGATACGGCGATCTCGTCGTGGACATGCGGAGCTTCGTGCGCCTTCGCGCCTCGTGCAGGGCGCCGGTGATCTTCGACGCGACGCACAGCGTGCAGCGGCCAGGGCAGGGCGCGCGCGGCAGCAGCGGAGGGGCGCGCGAATTCATCCCCGTGCTTGCCCGCGCCGCGGTCTCGGCTGGTGCCGACGGTCTCTTCCTCGAGACGCATCCGGATCCAGACGCCGCGCCGAGCGACGGACCCAACATGATTCCGCTGACGCAGCTGGATCATCTGGTCGGGCAGGCCGTGGACTTGTGGACCCGCGCGCGGGTCTGACATGGGACTCTCGCGCAAGCTGGCGGCCCGGATCAAGCTCGTCGCATTCGACGTGGACGGAGTTCTCACCGAGGGCGGGATCTTTCTCGGCGACGCCGCCGGCGAGCGCGTAGAGCTGAAGCGGTACGACATCCAGGACGGACTCGGCATCCACCTGCTCATGTCTACCGGCATCCGCGTCGCGCTGGTGACCGGGCGCGAATCGGAGAGCGTGCGCCTCCGCGCGGACGAGCTGGGCATCGACGATTGCGTGCAGGACCGCGAGGCGAGGAAGCTGCCCGCGTTCAGGAACCTCTGCCGGCGGTACGACATCTCGCTCCAGGACGCGGCATTCCTCGGCGACGATCTCCCCGACCTCGGCATTCTGCGAGTCGTGGGGCTGCCGGTCGCCGTGAAGAATGCCGTGAAGGAGGTGAAGGACGAGTGTCAGCTCGTGCTCAAGCGGGAGGGGGGCCACGGCGCGGTGCGCGAGTTTGTCGAGATGCTGCTGCGCGCGCGGCGCGAGTGGACGCCGGCCGTGGAGCGATACGTGGAGCAGCGGTCGCGCGCGCTCCTGGACGACGATCTGTGACCGGGCGTTCGTCGGACGAAGAGATCCTCGACCGGGGCCGCCGCGTCCTCCGGATGGAGGCGGATGCGGTCGCGGGGATGGAGCGTCGGCTGGGCGAGACTTTCGCGACGGCGGTGCGGATGCTCGCGAGCTGCCAGGGCAGGGTGATCGTTTCCGGCGTGGGTAAGTCGGGACTCATAGGCCGCAAGATCGCGGCAACGCTGACGTCTACGGGAACGCCCGCGACATTCCTGCATCCCGCCGAGAGCGCGCACGGGGACCTCGGCATCGTCGGCAGCTCGGACGTGGGGATTCTCATCTCGCGCAGCGGCGAGTCGGACGAGCTCGTCACGCTTGTCGACCATCTGAAGAGGTTCGGCGTGCCGACCATCGCGATCACGGGTTCCGCCGGCTCGGCGCTCGCGCGGCACGCCGATGTCGCCCTCGACGCGACCGTGGAGAAGGAAGCTTGTCCCCATGATCTGGCTCCGACCACCAGCACTACCGCCGCCCTGGCTTTGGGGGACGCCCTGGCCATCGCGCTGCTCGAGGAGAAAGGGTTCGCTCCCGAGGACTTCGCGCGCCTGCACCCCGGCGGCTCCCTGGGGCGGCGACTGTTGACCCGCGTGTCCGATGTCATGCTCGAATCGCCGCTGCCGGTCGTCCCCTCGACCGCCACGATGCGGCAGGTAGTCGTGGTCATCGCCGAGCAACGGGGGATCGCGATCGTGTCGGACGACCTAAAAACGGTTCGCGGGGTTTATACGGCTGGCGATCTCACCAGGCTGATGGAGCACGAGGACAACGTTTTCCAGATCGTTATCGGAACCGTCATGAATACCACGCCCAGGATTGCGCGCGCGGACGAGCTGGCCAGCGCCGTCGTGTTCCGCATGGAGAAGGACGGGATCATGTCCATGCCGGTGCTGAGCGACGCTGACCAGCTCGTGGGGGTCGTGCACCTGCACGACCTGATGCGAGCCGGAGTGGTGTGAGAGCGCTCGCCGCTATCACCCTGATCGCGCTCGCCGGCGCATGTGACGACAAGCGCGAGCCGCCCGTGCTCGGGCACGCGGCCATGGCCGACTCCGCCGACCAGGTCATGTTCGGGGCGAGCTTCAACATGACGGAGCGCGGAGTGATTCGCGCCGAACTGCAGGCGGATACCGCGTACTTCTTCGACGACAATACGCGTATCGAGCTCGACGACGTCAATACCATCTTCTATACGACGGCCGGAATGAAGGATGCCGTGTTGACGTCGAACCACGGGCGCTACAGCACGCGGATGGGCAACATGACCGCGTATGGCAACGTGGTCGTCAACACCGAAGCCGGCAGGAGCATCGTCACTCCGGAGCTGCATTACAGTCAGGCGGCGAACCAGTTCTCGAGCGACAGCCACTTCGTCATGACCGAGCCGGGGCGCAGGCTGGAGGGAATCGGATTCAGATCCGATCCCGGCCTGAACAACGTGCAGGTTCTGCGCTCCGCCAGCGGCGCCGTGTCGGGCCAGGGGCGATCCGCTCCCGCGCCGTCACCCGCCGCTCCGCCCGGGCCGGCTGCCGCGCGGCCAGGGGTAAACTGATGCGTTTCCTCCTCTGCGCCGCGATGCTGGCCGCTCCCGCCGTCGCGGGCGCTCAGGACCTTCCGCCCTGCGATTACATCCTCGAGGAGACAGGCGGCACGCGCGCGACTTTCTCCCGCTCTCCCACCGGGCAGTCCACCACGTTCCTCGGCGGCGGCGTCGCCATCACCTGCGACGGCCAGAACAACCGGCTCACATCAGACAGCGCGGAGTTCTACGAGGAGAGGGGAGTTCTACTGTTCGTGGGCAACGTGAAGTACACCGAGCCGCGCGCCGTGATCGACGCGGCCAGGATGACGTATTACCAGAGCGAAGCCCGCGTAAACGCCGAGGGCAACGTGCTCGTCCGGCTCGACAACGGCTCGGTGATGCGCGGGCCCGTCGCCGATTACTACCGTGGCGTGCCCGGCCGCTCGGTGCCGCGGCTGGTCGCGACGGGCCGGCCGGAGCTCAGCCTCGTAGAGACGACGAATCCCGGGCAAGCGACAGAGCCCGTCATAGTGCTGGCCGATCAGATAGTGGTGGTCGGCGACAGCCTCGTGTACGCGTCCCGGCGCGTGGAGATCACCCGCACATCCATCCGGGCCAACAGCGACTCGGCCTTCGTGGACAGCGAGAGCGAATTCGTCAGGCTCATGCAGACCCCGGTGGTCACGGGCAGGGGAGAGCGTCCTTTTACGCTGCGCGGCGGCGTCATTGATCTGTATTCGCGAGAGCGGAAGTTGGAGCGGGTGCTGGCGACTCCGACGGGCCACGTCGTCAGCAACGACCTGGAGCTGTTGGCGGATTCAATCGACCTGCGTCTCGCCGACGAGCGGCTGCAGGCGGCTTATGCCTGGGGGCCGGGTCGCGCGCGCGCAACCAGTCCGGATCGCGACATCACGGCCGATTCGATTTACGTCTCCACGCCCGGCCAGCGGCTGCGCGAGATGCACGCGGTCGGCGACGCACTGGCCAAGAGCATAGCTGACACGGCGACGGTCACGTCAAACGAGCGCGACTGGATCAGCGGGGACACAATAGTAGCCCGTTTCGATTCTGTGGCCGCGGGCGACACGACTCGCGCCGAGCCGCGCGAGCTCGTCGCCTCCGGGAACGCGCGCTCGTTCTATCAGTTCGGGAACCCGCAGGGAGTCCGCGATCGTCCAACGATCAACTACGTCCGCGGCCGCGTGATCACCATCGCATTCGCCGACGGCGAGGTGAATACCGTGACCATCACCGATCAGGCGTCGGGTGTGTATCTCGAAGCCGACTCGCTGACCGCGATACCTCCGCCGCGCGAAGGCGCCGGCCAGCAGTCGCCGCCCCGCCCGGCGACGCCGCGGCCCGGGACCCCGCGCTGATGCGCACCGTCTACTCGCCGCGCGTCGAAGACCTGATCGCCAGGATGTCCAAGCGCGAGCGATCGGTCGCGTTGGCGCTGCAGACGCTTTTCGCGCGCGTGGACGAGAGGGGCACGGCCGGAGTGCACGACGTGGCCGTCGCTTTCCGCGACGAGCATCTCCGCACTCTGCGCCTGGAAGGGAAGAACGTGGAGCAGGAAGCCGGAAGACTGAGTCTGGACGAGGTGGACCGGTACGTCGCGGATCATGCTCTTCCACGGCTCTCCGAAGACGGCGTTATCCGGCCGCTGAGCAGATCGTTCACGGATCCGGACGCGCGCGTCGCGGTGGACGAAGCGCTCTGGCGCGAAGTAGCGCCCGTCCGCGAGGAAGTAGCGCGACTGATATACGAGGCCTGCGACCAGACCGAGTTCGAGCTGCATCATTCCGGCGTCATCGCGATTCCGCGGGCGAGCGTGCTCGAGGCCGAGGGCCTCGTGAAGACGTATCGCCGCCGCAAGGTGGTGAACGACGTGCGGCTCCGGCTGCAGCAGGGCGAGATCGTGGGGCTGCTCGGGCCGAACGGCGCCGGGAAGACGACGACCTTTTACATGATAGTCGGGCTGATAAAGCCGCTCGCGGGGCGCATAATACTCGACGGTGCCGACATCACCGACATGCCGATGTACCGGCGCGCGCGCCGCGGGATCGGGTACCTGTCCCAGGAGCCGTCGATATTCCGGAAGCTGTCCGTTGAGGACAACATCCTGGCAATCCTCGAGACGCTGCCCCTCAGCGCCGACGAGCGCCGCGCGAGGCTCGAGACCCTGCTCGACGAGCTCGGGATCAAGCGGCTGCGAAAGAACAAGGCGTATTCGCTCTCGGGCGGCGAGCGCAGGCGGCTCGAGATAACGCGCGCGCTCGTGACGGACCCGAAGTTCATGATGCTCGACGAGCCGTTCGCGGGCGTGGACCCGATCGCGGTGCACGACATCCAGACGATCGTGGCCGGCCTCCGCCATCGCGGCATCGGCGTGCTCATCAGCGATCACAACGTGGAGCAGACGCTCGACATCGTGGATCGCGCGTACATCATGTTCGACGGCCAGGTCAAGGTGTCGGGAACGGTTCGTGACCTGGTATTCGACGATACAGTGGCCGAGATTTACCTCGGGCCGACGCTGACCGCGCGATTGCGCGCGCGTTTCGCTGAATCTGAAATCGACGGAGTGGCGTGAAGCACGGACTGTCGCAGGGCACCCAGCTCAAGCAGGAGATGAAGATCAATCCACGCCTGTACCAGGCGATGGACTTGCTCTATATGCCCCTACTCGACCTCCAGGCGCACCTCAAGCAGGAGCTCCTGAACAATCCCTTCCTCGAGATGGCGGACGACGGCGAGGACGACGAGATCCGCGACGTCGAGCCGGAGAAGAAGGAAGACGACGAGGAGATCGACTGGGAGGAGATCCTGCTGAACGGCTTCGAGGCCGGCGGCCGGCGAGAGGAATACGAGCAGCGCGAG
>DATLBG010000046.1:0-8986 GCA_035527035.1 Gemmatimonadaceae bacterium
CGGGGCGAGCGGCGGCGAGCCCTTGAGCGGCTGCTGGGCGACGGGAACCCAGAGCACCTTGTCCAGTCCCAGGGCCTCGCAAGCGTCACCGGCCACGATGACGTGGCCGGCATGAGGCGGATCGAACGTGCCGCCGAAAACTCCTATGCGCACGCCACGGCCGGTCGGAGACTTATCCGGGTGCCGGACAAGCCCTGGCGACTTCTCGGTCGGCCGGATAGGCCTGGCGCATCGTCTCGCACACCTCGCGGGCTTCTTCGCGGTAGTTGATCTCGCGGTAAGACTCGAGCAGCCGGAGATACGCTTCCCTCGCCTTCGGGGCGTTCGGATACTTCCGGATCACGTCCTTGAAGAAAATGATGGCCGAGTCGTACGCGCCGCGCTTGACGTAATGAAAGCCGGCATCGTAGTCCTTGGTCGCGAACATCTGCTCGAGCCTCGCGATCCCGGCCTGCGCCTGCGGCACGAGCACCGACGACGGATACACCGAGACCAGCGTCTGGTACAGCGTCAAAGCCGACCGGCCGTATTCGGAATCGAGTCCCGGGCTGCGCCAGAGCTTCTGGTATTCCCCCGCTCCGGCGAACAGCGCGTCATCGGCGAGCGTGTCGTCCGGGAAATTCGCGCTCAGCCGTGAGAAAGTCTGTGCGGCGAGCAGATTGTTTCGGAGCCTCGACTGCGAGCGCGCGAGATAGTTGTATGCAAGCGGAAGCCGGGCGTCCCTCGGAGGGAGGTCGGTGGTCAGCTTCTCGAAGCCGCGAACCGCGTTCGCCCACCGCTTCGCGTCGAACTGCTGCACCGACGCCGCGAACAGCTCGTCGTTCGAGGTAAAGCGCGCCGCATCGAATGAGGGCGAGCGGCGGCAGGCGCCGGTCCCGAGCATTCCGAAGGCAAGCAGCGCCAGGACGCACCTGCGCGCCGCCGTGCCGGAAGAAACAAAGTGGAATCGCATCGACTCTTGGTTACCCTGTCAGTGCTTCAACGTTCGCCGTTGGCTTTCGCCCTATCGAATGATAGGCGATCCCCAGCGAAGACATCTTTCCCGGGTCGTAAAGATTGCGCCCGTCAACCACGATGGGCTGCTTCAGCAGCGCCTTCACGCGGGCGAAGTCCGGATGCCTGTATTCGTTCCAGTCCGTCACCACCACGAGAGCATCCGCTCCGGGAAGCGCGTCGTAGTTGGTGTCCGCGTACTCGATGCGATCGCCGAGAATCCGGCGCGCCTCGGTCATCGCGACCGGATCATGGGCGCAGATCGTAGCGCCGCCCGCGAGCGCGTCCTCGATCAGCACGAGCGACGGCGCCTCGCGCATGTCGTCCGTCTGCGGCTTGAATGCTAGACCCCAGACCGCGATTCGCGCGCCGTCGAGTGACTCGCCGAGCGCGGCCCTGAGCTTCTCGCCGAGCCTGCGCTTTTGTCTCTCGTTGGTGGCTTCTACGCCCTCGAGAACGTGCAACGGCACTCCGAGCGCCTTTCCCGCCCGGACCAGCGCCTTGACGTCCTTCGGGAAGCACGATCCACCGTAGCCCGGCCCCGGGAACAGAAACGACGGCCCGATCCTGGAGTCGGTGCCGAGCCCGTGCCGCACCAGATCGACGTTCGCCCCCACCTTCTCGCACATGTTGGCGATGTCGTTCATGAACGAGATGCGGGTCGCCAGCATCCCGTTCGCTGCGTACTTGGTCATCTCGGCCGACGGGATGTCCATGAAGATCACCGGCTTCCCGGTGCGGACGAACGGCGCGTACAGCTCACCCATGACCGACTTGGCGTGATCTGTCTCGACGCCGATCACCACGCGGTCCGGCTTCATGAAGTCCTCGATCGCGGCGCCTTCCTTGAGAAACTCCGGATTGCTGCACATGTGGAACGGGAAGCTCGTGTGCTCCGCGACGTGCGCCGCGACTCTCGCCGCGGTGCCGACGGGAACTGTCGACTTCGTGACGACCACCAGCTCTTTCCGCATGTTCTGCCCGATCATGTCCGCGACCGCGAGCACGTGCTGCAAGTCCGCGGAGCCGTCCTCACCCTGCGGCGTTCCGACCGCGATGAACACGACGTCTGCCGATCCGATGGACGCGCCGGCGTCGGTGGTGAACGTCAAGCGTCCGTCGGCCTGGTTCCGCGCTATCAGCTCCTCGAGCCCCGGCTCGTGGATCGGCAGCACGTTCCGCTTGAGCCCCGCGATCTTCTCCTCGCTGACGTCGGCGCACGTTACGTCGTTGCCCGTCTCGGCGAGACACGCTCCGACCACGAGTCCGACGTAGCCGCTGCCGATCACGGAAATGTTCATCGCGCGCGGGCGCTCAGCTGTTGATGAAGGCGGGCGTGGACGACAGCGAGATGATCCGTCCCTTCGCCGACGTCAACCGCGCCGTGACGTTGCGCGTGTCCACGATGACCGCCGCGAGGTCCAGAACCCGCTGATAATCGATCGCGCTGTGATCGGTGATGATCACGACCGCGTCCGCCCTCTCCAGCTCCTTGTCGGTCAGGTCAACTCCCATGCGGGCGTGTCCGTCCTCGTGGATGACGGGCACGTACGGATCGTGGTACACGACCTCGGCGCCGTCCAGCTCCAGCAGGCGGATCACATCGAGTGCCGGGCTCTCGCGCACGTCGTCGATGTCGCGCTTGTACGCGACTCCCAGGACGAGGATCCGGCTGCCGTTAACCGACTTCCTGTCGTCGTTCAGCGCGCGAGAGACCTTCTCCGCGACCATCGCGGGCATCTCGCTGTTGATCTCGCTCGCCAGGTCGATGAACCGCGTCTTGTAGTTGAGCGTGCGCATCTTCCAGGCGAGATAGTGCGGATCCAGCGGGATGCAGTGACCGCCGATTCCGGGACCTGGCAGAAACTTCATGTACCCGAACGGCTTCGTGGCCGCGGCTTCGACGACTTCCCAGACGTTCACACCAAGTCTGTCACATACCATGGCCATCTCGTTCACCATGGCGATGTTGACCGCCCGGAACGTGTTCTCGAGGAGCTTGGTGAGCTCGGCCGTCTCGGAGCTCGAAACCGGCACGATCGTGTCGAGGCAGGACGCGTACAGCGCGACCGCCACTTCGGTGCAGGCTTCGGTGATCCCGCCGACGACCTTCGGCGTGTTCTTGGTGGTCCACACCTTGTTGCCGGGATCGACGCGCTCGGGGCTGAAGGCGAGGAAGATGTCCTCTCCCACGACCAGGCCGTTCGACTCGAGCTTGGGCTGCATCAGGTCGCGCGTCGTGCCGGGGTACGTCGTGCTCTCGAGCACGACGAGCATTCCGGGATGGCAGTTCCGAGCGATCGCGTCCGAGGAAGCGAGCACGAACGTCATGTCCGGGTCCCTAGTCTTGCTCAGAGGCGTCGGCACGGCGATGAGCACGACGTCCATCTCGGACAGACGGTGCTCCTCCGTCGTGGCCTCCAGCTTCCCCGCCTCGATTTCGCGTGCGACTTCCTCGCTCGGGACGTCCTGGATGTGCGATTCGCCGTCGTTGATGAGGGCTACCACCCGCTCGCTCAGGTCATAGCCGATGACCTTGAAGCCGGCCTTGGCGAACTCGACCGCGAGCGGAAGGCCCACGTATCCGAGTCCCACGACGCCGACGCAAGCTGTACGCTCGCCGATCTTGCCGAGCAGCACATCCTTCATGGAGGAATTCATTTTGCCGATTGAAAAAAGGACCGCACCGCAGCGACTACCTCGTCGAGCTGCGCGGAAGTCAGTTCGGGATACACGGGCAGCGAGATCACTTCCCTGGCCGCGGCTTCCGCCACGGGGAACGCGCCCTCGGAATATCCGAGATACGCGAAGCAGGGCTGCAGATGCAGCGGCAGCGGGTAATACACCGCCGCGCCGATCTGGCGCTGCTTGAGATGCTCCAACAGCGCGTCCCGGCGCGGCACGCGCAGCGTGTACTGGTTGTAGATGGATTCGTTGCGCTCGTCGATGAACGGAGTGCGCACGTCCGTGAGACCGGCGAAAGCCTCGTTGTAATAGGCCGCGTTCCGCCGGCGGGCCGCGCTCCACTCCTCGAGATGCGGCAGCTTCGCGCTCAGCACCGCGGCCTGCAGCGCGTCCAGCCGGCTGTTGTAGCCGACTTCCTCGTGAAAGTAGGTCCGCATCCCGCCGTGCACGCGCAGGCGGCGCAGCCGCTCGGCGAGATCGTCCCGCTGCGTCACCATCATCCCGCCGTCGCCGTAGCCGCCGAGGTTTTTGGAGGGAAAGAAGCTGAACGTGCCGATGGTCGCGCTTTCGCCGGCACGCACCCAGCCGTCGCCGACCTTGCGGCGCGCGCCGATCGCTTGCGCAGCGTCCTCGATTACCGGCAGCGCCGGCAGCGCGGCCGCGACCGCGTCGATCGGCGCCATCTGCCCGAACAGGTCCACAGGAATCACGGCCTTCGAGCTCGGCGTGAGCGCGGCCGCGGCCGCCTGCGGAGAGATGTTGAAGGTGTCGGCATCGATGTCCGCGAAGACCGGCGTCGCGCCCACATTGTGGATCGCGCCCGCGGTGGCGAAGAACGTGAACGGAGTCGTGATCACCTCGTCGCCGCGCCCGACGTCGAGCGCGCGCAGAGCCAGCAGAATCGCGTCCGTTCCGTTCGCGCAGCCGATGGCGTGGCGGGCATTCGACAGCACCGCTACGGCGCGCTCCAGCTGGGCCACCGGCTCGCCCAGGATGAAGGCCTGCTTGTCGATGACGGCGGTGACGGCCGCAATCACATGCTCGCGAATCGTGGCGTGCTGGGCGCGGAGGTCGAGGATAGGTACCGGCATTTGCGGTGTCTTGTTCTGGGCTTCGGTGAGCAGGTCTGCAGTCATGGAAAATACCGCGTCATCGGGTGATCCGGCGCGGGAACCACTGGTTACTTGGATTTGCGAAGGGGGAGCGCGACCTCGCGCCCGGTGCGCGCGGACTCGTATATCCCCAGCACGAGCTCGAGAGACTTCCGGCCGGCCCGACCGTCGGTGTCCGGAAGGGCGTCGCCCCGAAGCACCGCCAGCACGTTCCTGTAATACACCTCGTGCCCGAAGCCGTAGACGTTCGGCGGGTTCGTGTTCACCGTCTCCACGAGCTTATCGTCGTCGTCGTACTCGGCGAAGTTCCAATGCTCGATCTGGTTCACCGCGGTGCCCCCGATCTTCACGCTGCCCTTTTCTCCAAGCACCGTGATCGAGCCTTCCATGTTCTTCGGATACGTGAGCATGGTCACCTCGATCGTGCCGAGCGCGCCGCTGCGGAACTTCAGCACCGCGACGCCCGTGTCTTCGGTCTCGATCTTCCGCGCGAGCGTCGCCGTCTTGGCCACGACGCTCTCGACGGGCCCGATCAACCACTGAATCAGGTCCACGTAATGCGACGCCTGGTTCATGAACGCTCCCCCGTCGAATTCCCAGGTCCCGCGCCACGGCGCCTGGTCATAGTACTCCTGCGGGCGCGCCCAGCGAACGGTCGCATTCGCCAGAAAAATCCGGCCGAAGCGACCGTTGTCTATGGCGCGCTTCAGCAGCTGCACCGGAGGATTGAGGCGGTTTTGCTTCACTACAAAGAGCTGCACGCCGGAAGCGTCACACGCCCGGACGAGCTCGTCCGCTCCCTCCAGCGATATCGCCATCGGCTTTTCCGTGATGACATGCTTGCCCGCGCGGGCTGCCAGCACGCCGTGCTGCGGATGCAGTCCCGACGGCGTCGCGATCGCGACTATGTCGCTGTCCGCATCACGCAGCATGTCGCCGTAGGCCGTATACCACTCTACCCCGATCTCCTCGCCCGCGGCCTTGGCCCGCTCGGGGACCGAGTCGCAAACCGCCGTGACGGTGAGCCCGTCCACGCCCGAGATGGCCGCCAGGTGGTTCTTGCTGATCCGCCCGCAGCCGACGAGCGCGATGCGGAAGTTCCTTTTGTCGGTCACAGCGCGACCATCTCCTCTCCGTGTAGTCCATAGAGTGATCCGCATTGGCGGCACGCCGTTTCTCCGCCGTCGAGCTTGACGCCGCAACGGCAGACCCACCCCACGCGGCGCGCGGGGACGCCCACCACCAGCGCATACGCCGGGACGTCCGCCGTGACCACGGCGCCCGCTCCGACGAAACAATACTCCCCGAGAGTCACCCCGCACACCACGGTCGCGTTTGCGCCGATGCTCGCGCCACGGCGAACCAGCGTCCGCCTGTACTCGTCCTTCCGCGGCACGTGGCTACGCGGATTGACGACGTTGGTGAACACCATCGACGGGCCGCAGAAGACGTCGTCCTCGAGTTCGACACCCTCGTACACCGAGACGTTGTTCTGAATCTTCACGTTGTTTCCGATCCGGACGCGCCCCATCACGACGACGTTCTGTCCCAGCGAGCAGCGCTCGCCGATCACTGCGCCCGGGAGCACGTGGCAGAAATGCCATATCTTCGTGTCGGCGCCTACGACGGCCCCTTCGTCCACGTATGCCGATTCGTGTATCACGGGAGCGCCCATCAGGCGGTCACCGCGGCCGGGATCAGCGCGTGCCACTCCTGCAGCGACCTGACCTCGGGCGCGCGGGAGCGGAGCGACAGGATGGCATCGCAGGCGGCGTTCGCCGCGGACAGCGTGGTCGTGTACGGGACGTGGTGTGCAATGGCGGCCTGACGGATCGTGTAATCGTCGCGCTGGGCGTGCTTGCCGAACGGGGTGTTGATCAGCAGCTGCACCTCTCCGTTCACGATGAGATCGATCGCGTGCGGCCTGCCCTCGTGCACCTTGAAAACCTCGCCGCACGGAATGCCGCGCTTCCGGAGGTGGCGCGCGGTTCCGTCGGTGGCCTTCAGCTCGAACCCCATCTCGTGAAAGCGCCGCGCGATCGGAGTCACTCCCGTCTTGTCCGAGTCGTTCACCGTCAAAAACATCGTGCCCTCGATGGGCAGCTCGTTGTCGGCGGCGAGCTGCGCCTTGGCGAACGCCGCGCCGAAAGAGTTGGCGATCCCCATGACCTCGCCGGTGGAGCGCATCTCCGGCCCCAGGATCGGATCGAATTCGCGGAACTTGGCGAAGGGAAAGACTGCTTCCTTCACGGCCACGTACGGCGGCACGATCTCCTCGTGCAGGCCGATCTGGTCCAGCGTCTCTCCCGCAATCGCCCGCGCCGCGATGGATGCCAGCGGAACGCCGATCGTCTTGGACACGAACGGGATCGTCCGGCTGCCGCGCGGATTCACCTCCAGCACATACACCACACCGCCGCGGATGGCGAACTGCACGTTGATCAGGCCGACCACGCCGAGCGCCATCGCCAGCGCCACAGTCTGCTCCCGCATCGTGTCGAGGTCGGCCTCGGCGATGAGGTACGGCGGCAGCACGCACGCCGAGTCGCCGGAATGGATCCCCGCGTCCTCGATGTGCTGCATGATCCCGCCGATGACGACGCGGGTCCCGTCGCTGATGGCGTCCACGTCCGCCTCGAACGCGTCCTCGAGAAAGAGGTCGATGAGCACCGGCCGCTCCTCGGACACGCGCACCGCGCGGTCGAAGTAATCGCGGAGCGACGGCTCGTCGTACACGATTTCCATCGCGCGCCCGCCGAGCACGTACGACGGACGCAGCAGGACGGGATACCCGATTCTACCCGCTATCTCGGCGGCCTCGTCCACGCTGGTCGCGGTGCCGTTGGGAGGCTGCTGCAGCCCCAGCCCGCGCGCGATCGCGTCGAACCGCCGGCGGTCCTCGGCGATGTCGATCGAGTCCGGCGAAGTGCCCAGTATCCTCACGCCCGCGGCCTCCAGCGGCCGCGTCAGCTTGAGCGGGGTCTGGCCGCCCAGCTGCACTATCACTCCCTCCGGCTGCTCGCGGTCAACTATTTCGAGCACGTCTTCGAGCGTCAGCGGCTCGAAGTACAGCTTGTCGGAGATGTCGAAGTCGGTCGAGACCGTCTCGGGGTTGGAGTTGATCATGATCGTCTCGATGCCCTGCTCGCGCAGAGCCAGCGCGGCGCGCACGCAACAGTAGTCGAACTCGACTCCCTGCCCGATGCGATTCGGGCCGCTGCCGAGGATGACGATCGAGCGCCGTCCCGACGGCGGCGCCTCGCTCTCTTCGTCGTACGTGCTGTACAGATACGGAGTCGCGGAGGGAAACTCGCCCGCGCACGTGTCCACCATCTTGTACACGGGGCGAACGCCATGCGCCCAGCGCTGGGCCCTGAACTCGCTCTCGGTCGTGCCGCGCAGCCGCGCGAGCTGGACATCGGAGAAGCCCATCCGCTTCATGCGCCGCGTGTCGTCGGCAGCCACGGCGGGGAGCGCGGCGAACCGCTTCTCCGCCTCCACCAGCTCGGCCATCTGCGCCAGGAACCAGGGGTCGATCCCCGTGATCTCGCGCAGCTCGTCCACCGAGAACCCGTCGGCGAGCGCGCGCTTCACCTGGAAGATCCGCTCCGGCGTCGGCTGGCGCAGCGCGCCGCGCAGCGCCTCGTCGGTGTCGTCCGCGATCCTGTCGTCCGCCAGCTTCTTCCCTACCTCCCATCCCGCGCGGCCAGTCTCCAGGGCGCGAAGCCCCTTCTGCAGCGCCTCCTTGAACGTGCGCCCTATCGCCATCGACTCGCCGACCGATTTCATCTGGGTCGTGAGCCTCGGGTCGGCCGACACGAACTTCTCGAAGGCGAACCTCGGACACTTCACCACGACGTAGTCCAGCACCGGCTCGAACGACGCCGGCGTAGTCTTCGTGATGTCGTTCGGTATCTCGTCGAGCCGGTAGCCCACGGCCAGCTTCGCTCCAATGCGCGCGATCGGGAACCCGGTCGCCTTGGACGCGAGCGCCGACGACCGCGACACGCGCGGATTCATCTCGATGACAATCATCCGGCCGTTGGCCGGATTGACGGCGAATTGAATGTTCGAACCGCCGGTTTCGACGCCGACCTTGCGAATGATGCGCCGCGCCGCATCGCGCATCCGCTGGTATTCCTTGTCGCTCAGCGTGAGAATCGGCGCCACGGTAATGCTGTCGCCGGTGTGAACAC
>DATLBG010000047.1:0-16334 GCA_035527035.1 Gemmatimonadaceae bacterium
AAAAAACCGCCGCTCCAGGCTGCGCGACAGCGCGCTGACCAGGACGGCGTCGCTCGAGCCATGCAGGCCGGCGACCCGGGCGTGCTTGCCCGGGGGTGGAATGCGGTCGAGAAGGCGGGTGAAAGATGGGAGCCCTTCGACCGCTTGTAACAAAAGCGGCAATGGCATTGGGGCCTAGCAAGGTAAACCTGACGCGGCTCCGAATGCTCGGCTGACGGAAACCAAGCGAGTGAGCGCACCAGCAACCCAGCGGGCCAGCGTACCAGGCGAGGCCGCCTTGCTCTCCGTCTGGCGTGCTGACTCGCTGGCGCGCTCACAGGCTTGGATTCCCCTGCAACAACATCGGAATCACCGGCGGTGTCTATATTTCGCTTCCCCCCGGCAGCCCTCCCTGTAAAGCGACATTTGTGGCCGAACAAGTCCAGCTCGACCATATCCGCAACTTCTGCATCGTCGCCCACATCGATCACGGGAAGTCGACCCTCGCCGACCGGCTGATCGAGGCCACGGGCACGCTCGGCAAGCGCGACATGAAGGCGCAGGTGCTCGACACGCTGGACCTCGAGCGCGAGCGCGGGATCACCATCAAGCTCAACGCCGTCCGCATGCAGTACAAAGCGCGCAACGGCGAGGCGTTCGAGCTCAATCTCATCGATACGCCGGGCCACGTGGATTTCACGTATGAAGTTTCCCGCTCGCTCGCCGCGTGCGAGGGAGCGATCCTGGTGGTGGACGCGTCGCAGGGAGTGCAGGCGCAGACGATCTCCAATCTCTTTCTCGCGCTCGACGCCGGACTCACCATCGTTCCCGTGCTCAACAAGATCGACCTGCCGGGCGCCGAGCCTGACCGGAGGCGCGCTGAGCTCGTAGAGCTGCTTGGCGTGGACCCGGATGACGTGCTGCAAGTCAGCGCCAAGGAAGGAATCGGCGTTCCCGATCTGCTCGAAGAAGTGATCCGCCGCGTGCCGGCGCCCAAGGGAAAGCCCGCCGGTCCGCTCCGCGCGCTGATCTTCGATTCGTACTACGACAAATACCGCGGCGCGATCCCGAGCATCCGCGTCGTGGACGGCGTCGTGAGGCCGAAGATGCGCATCGCGTTCGGCGCGAGCGCCGAGACCTACGAGGTCGCCGAAGTCGGTTATTACCAGCTCCGCCAGGTGAAGGCGGACGAGCTCGGCCCCGGAGAGGTCGGCTACGTCGTCGCCAACGTGCGGCACGTGAAGGAGACGCGCGTAGGCGACACCGTGTTCGACGCCGAGCATCCTTCAACACCCCTTCCCGGCTACAAGGAAGTGCGCTCGATGGTGTTCTCGGGCATGTACCCGACTGACACGCAGGCGTATGAGCAGCTCCGCGACGCGCTCGACAAGCTGCAGCTCAACGACGGCTCGCTGTTCTTCGAGCCCGAGACGTCCACCGCGCTGGGCTTCGGCTTCCGTTGCGGCTTTCTCGGCCTGCTGCACATGGAGATCGTCAAGGAGCGGCTCGAGCGCGAGTTCGATCTCGACCTGATCTCGACGGTCCCCAACGTCGAGTACCACGTGTACATGACCGACGGGACTATGAAGCTGCTCGAGAACCCCGCGCTCATGCCCCCGCTCGCAGGCGTGGACCGGATCGAGGAGCCGTACGTCAAAGCGCGAATCGTGGCGCCGGCCGAGTACATCGGTCCGATCATGACGCTCGGCACCGAGCGACGCGGCATCTATGGCACGATGCACTACATCGACCACGCCCGCGTGGAGTTCGACTGGGAGTTCCCGCTCGCGGAGATCATCCTCGACTTCTACGACCGGCTCAAGACGATCAGCCGCGGCTACGCCAGCCTCGATTACGACATTCTCGATTATCGCCCGAGCGAGCTGGTGAAGCTCGACATGCTGATCAACGGCGATCCCGTGGATGCGTTCTCGGTCATCATTCACCGCGACAAATCGTACGAATGGGGCAAGAAGATCGCGGACAAGCTCAAGGAGCTGATCCCGCAGCAGCTGTTCGAAGTGGTGATCCAGGCCGCGATCGGCACGAAGGTGATCGCGCGGACGCAGGTGAAGGCGCTCCGCAAGAACGTGCTCGCGAAGTGCTACGGCGGTGACATCAGCCGCAAGCGCAAGCTCCTCGAGAAGCAGAAAGAAGGAAAGAAGCGCATGAAGCAGGTCGGCTCCGTCGAGATCCCGCAGGAAGCTTTCTTAGCGGTGCTGCAAGTCGACTGAAATGACTTCGCTGGTCGTGCAGACGAGCTTCATCGGCGACATGGTGCTCACCACGCCGCTGATCGCCGAGCTGGCTCGTCGGGGACCGGTGGATGTCCTTACGACCCCGATCACCGCGCCGCTGCTGGACAACAATCCCGATGTGCGCCGGGTGATTCTGTACGACAAGCGGGGCGCGGACCGCGGACCGGTGGGACTGTGGCGCGCCGCGCGATCGACCCGCGAGCTGTTCGAGGAAGGCAGGAAACGACCCGTGACCTACGACGTCGCCTACCTCGCGCAGGGCTCCGTGCGCAGCGCTATCGCGGCGCGACTCGTCGGCGCGAAGGAATACGTGGGCTTCTCCACCTCGGCGGGACGCGCGCTGTATACAAGGGCGGTGCCGTACCGCGAGGAGCGACATCACGCGGAGCGGCTCTGGTCGCTGTGCACGTGGGACGCGCGCGGCACGGAGGCGCCGTCCACACTTCGCCCCTCTCTGTATCCCGGCGAACAAGAGCGTGCCGCCGTGGATGCTGTACTGGAGCTGGCCGGCCCGGCGCTCGCGGCGGACGGCGGCAGCCGGCTTTCGAGGACCGCTCACCAGCCTTTGGTAGTCCTCGCGCCGGGCAGCACGTGGGCGACCAAGCGGTGGCCGCATTTTGCCGACCTTGCCCGCCTCTTGGCGCCGCAATTCCTGGTCGCCCTCATAGGCGGGGAGAGCGAGAACGAGGCGGCAAGCACCATTCAGCATCAGTCCAACGTCGATCTCCTCGATGCGACCGGCGTGCTGTCGCTGCTCGGCTCTGCCGAGCTGATCCGACGCGCCGCTGTGCTGGTGACGAACGATTCCGCCCCGCTTCACCTCGCGTCCGCCATGAATACCCCGACTGTCGCCGTCTTCGGCCCGACTGTCCCGGCGTTTGGATTCGGGCCGCTGGCCCGGCGCAGCAGCGTCGCCGGACTCGATACCCTCCCCTGCCGGCCCTGTCACCGGCACGGACCGCGCCGGTGTCCGCTTGGCCATTGGCGGTGCATGCGCGACCTTTCAGCCGAGTACGTCGCGGGGCTCGTGAAAGCAGCCAGCGATCGGTTAGCCAACAGCCAATAGCCAAGAGCCAACAGCCAGCATGTCCGTCCGCGAGCGTTACATCGTCGGCGTCGACCTCGGCGGCACCAACATCGTCGCGGGCGCGATGCCCGAGGACGGCAGCTCCGAGCGGGCCATGCGATCGCTCCCGACGCGCGGCGAAGAGGGACCCGCCGCGGTGGTCGAAAGAATCGCTGGGATGATCGAGGACGTCGTCGCCCAGGTGATCACCGAAACAGGAGCTGCCCGCGAGGATTTTCTCGGCGTCGGCATCGGCTCCCCGGGTCCGCTGGACCGCAAGCGCGGCATGGTGATCGTGTCGCCGAACCTGGGCTGGAAGGATTTTCCGCTCCGCGACGAAGTGAGCTCGCGAGTGAAGATGCTGGCTACGCTCGACAACGACGCGAATTGCGCGACGCTGGGCGAGTGGTGGTGCGGCGCGGCGAAGGGACACCGCAACGTCGTCGGCATAACCATAGGCACCGGCATCGGTGGCGGGCTCATACTCGACGGCCAGCTCTATCATGGATCATCGGATGCCGCTGGCGAGATCGGACACACGACCATCGACTCCAACGGCCGCCGCTGCAAATGCGGGAACTACGGGTGCGTGGAGGCATATGCGAGCGGTCCGGCAATCGCCGAGCGCGCGCGCGAAGCGCTGGAGGGCCAGGAGGAATCGGCGCTGCTCGTGCTCGCGGGCGGCGATCCCGCGAATATCACCGCGCAGACGGTGTACGAGGCAGCCAAGCACAATGATCCGGTCGCGGTCGAAGTCGTCCGTGAGACGGCGCGGATCCTCGGCACCGCGATCTCCACGCTGATCAACGTGATCAATCCTGACATCGTCGTGGTGGCCGGCGGCGTGACGCAGGCGGGTGACGCGCTGTTCGAGCCGCTGCGAAGCGAGGTGCGCCGCCGGGCTTTCAAGACCGCTGTGGACGCCTGCGAGATAGTCCCGGGAATGCTGCCGATCTCCGCCGGCGTGGTTGGAGCCGTCGCCACCTTCAAAGCGCAAACGTTCGGGAAGGTGTAGTGCCCCGGCGGGTGGGGGTCATCGGCAGTTTCGTATGGGACGAGATTCACGGCAGGGATCCGCGCGATACTCCCGTGCAGGAATGGGGCGGCATCACCTACGCCCTGAGCGCGCTGGACGCCGCGCTCCCTTCCGACTGGGCGGTCGTGCCTCTGGTCAAAGTAGGCCACGACATGGCGGCTCGCGCGCGGGAGTTCCTTTCGCGGCTGCAGCGCATCGCGCCTGACGCCGCTCCGATCGAGGTCCCGCATCCCAACAACCGCGTCGTGCTGCGGTATTCCACCGCCGAGCAGCGCTGCGAGCAGCTCACCGGCGGCGTGCCGAAGTGGCACTGGCTCGGCCTGAAGCCGCTGCTCAAGGATCTGGACGCGCTCTACATCAATCTCATCAGCGGGTTCGAGCTGGATCTCGAGACCGCGCAGCTGATCCGCCAGAACTTTCGCGGCCCGATCTACTGCGACCTTCATTCTCTGCTGCTCGCGACGGGTCCCGAGGGAATGCGGATTCCGCAGCAGCTACCGAACGCGACCGAATGGTACCGGTGCTTCGATCTGCTCCAGGTGAACGAGCAGGAAGCCTCCCTTCTCGCTCCGGATCCGATGGCGCTCGCAGCGGCCGCGTTCTCGTCCGGCGTGCACTTTCTCGCGATGACGGCGGGCAGCCGCGGCGTGATTTATTTCGCGGCCCCGGGATTCGAGCGCTTGTCCGATCTCACAAAGCTTCGCGGCACGATGGTTCCCCACAGCGGACCGATACGCACCGCGAAAATTTCCGCAACACCCAGTAGAGAAAAAAATGGTGATCCTACGGGGTGCGGAGATGTGTGGGGAGCCACATATTTCTCTCGACTTCTCGCCGGCGAAAGTTTCATCCAAGCGATCGGTGCAGCGATGGGGGCGGCGGCGCGGAATGTCGATCACAAGGGCGCTACGGGCCTTGCGAGTCATTTGAGGGGGGAACTCAGCGTCCGGTGACAACTCTGATAAATGTCCCACTCACACTGGATGACAAGAGCTTTGAGCAGGTTCTCGATCAGCTGGCCCTCCTCCCCGCGGACGAAAAGATCATCGTCGATGCCCGCCACACGCGCTGGGCGTCCCCGTACGGGCTCACCGCATTGCTGACGCTCGCCCAATCGCGACCGGACCGGCCGGGGTTCTATCCACCCGAGGCGGACAATACCGGGTCGTACTGGGCGCGGACGAATTTCTACAAGCACGCGGAGCAGCTGTACGAGTTCCACGGCAGGCCGCATCGCTCGCCTGCGCATGCCAAGCGGGATGTTTTGCTTGAGATCACGCCGATTGGCCAGAGTGGGGACGTGCATGAAGTGGTCGAGCACATCCAGGATAGGGCCCAGGCGATCCTCGTGGGCGAGCTCAACCTCGATAAGATGGCGACGATGCGATTCACGATGGCACTATCCGAGGCCTGTCAGAACATCATCGAGCATGCCGGCTGCGGCGGCTGGGTCGCGGTTCAGACCTACACCTGGCAGCAACGGCTGAACGGCCGCCGCGTAGTCGTCATCGCGGTGTGCGACGCCGGCGTCGGTTTTCGCCAGTCGCTCGAAAGCTCCCCGGCGCGCCGGCTCCGCGACCGCTGGAACGACGCGATTGCCCTGGAAGACGCTGTGCTCAACGGCGTGAGCCGCTTCCCGGACGTGGGTCGCGGCCAGGGATTCGCCGGCATCCGCAAGTTCGTCGGGCACTGGGACGGAAAGCTCTCCGTGCGCAGCGGCACGGCGCGCATCGTGGCGAGCGTCCCCGACTGGGACCCGGACGAGACCGCGCGCGCGGAAGGCCTCGCGCCTTTTCCGGGTGCCCAGCTCCAGATCACGATTCCGCAGAGGGTGACGTAGCGTGGTGAACCACATCGACCTCAGCTCCGTGCTCAAGCGCAGCGTGTGCGCGCTGTACTCCAACCTGGTCACGCGACCGACGGGCGCGGCCGTGCGCAACGAGATAGAGACGCAGCTCGGCCAGCTCGGCCCCAAGGCGCTGACGATCATCGACTTCTCGCACGTGGGCGCGCTGGATTTCTCCTGCGCCGACGAGATCGTCGCGAAGCTGCTTCTTTCCAGCATCGCGAACCCTGAGCGGCAGGACGTGTATTTCGTATTCAGAGGAATGACTGACTCCCATCTGGATGCAATCGAGACCGTCCTGGAGCGGCACGGGCTGGCGCTGGTCTATGACCGCGGCGACGACGGCGTGCGCCTGTTCGGCAACATCGATCCCGCGGGCCGCGAAGCGTGGCAGGCGGTGTTCAACTGCGGCGGCGGACCCGCCGACGAGATCGCCGCGGCGGTCGGAATCCCGTGCGACGAAGCGCGCGCCCTGCTCGAAGACCTCCGCCGCCGCCGCCTGCTGATGCGAACCGAGGACGGCTACGTGGCGGTGCGACCGGTATCGTGATGCTCAGGCGAGCTGCGCCGGCCTCGTTCCGCGACGTGCGCACGGTCGAAGGCGACCTCCGGGTGGCGCGGTACGTCTCGACCCGGCGGGGTGATCCGGAGCGCGGCCCGAAAGTGTGGCTCTGCTCCGCCGACGCCCGGCTACGTCTGGTGCAGGACGGCGAGCTCGTATGGGTATTCGGACCACGGCGGCACGAGCTCGCGGAGCTGGAGATCGACGACTCCGTTCGACAGGGCGATGCCATGGTGCGGGACGTCGCCGGGCTTACCCTCTCCGAACATATCCGCGTGACCAAGCCCGATCTCGACACGCGCCCCGACCGGAGCAGAGGCTGACCGGGCCGGAGCTAGATAGGCGGCGCGGGCTCGCCACGATCGCCGTTCACGGCGACTCGAAGCGCCGCCCCGTCGATTCGCCGGTGACCGACCCGCTGGTGCAGTCCGTGAACTACGTGCAGGAGTTCGGCACCGACTCACTGAAGTATTCGCGATACGGCAACACGCCGAACGTGGAAGCGCTCGAGCGGACGCTCGCGCTGCTCGACGGAGCGGAAGCCGCCGTCGTCACGTCCAGCGGCATGGGCGCGACGGCGTGCGCGATGCTGGCGCTGCTCCGGCCCGGAGACCACCTCCTCGCCAGCTCCTGGATCTACGGCGGCACGCACCACCTCTTCACCAGCGAGCTCCGCGCGCTCGGAATCGAGGTGACGCTCGTGGATCCGTCGGATCCGCGCGTGTGGCGGAAACATGCGCGCCCGGAGACCCGCGCGATTTTCCTCGAGACGCCGGTGAACCCGACCTGCCGCGTGATCGACCTGGCGCCGATCAGGACCTTCACGCACGCTCAGGGGATCGCGCTGGTGGTTGACTCGACTTTCGCGAGCCCGATCAACTACCGGCCGCTGGAGCACGGCGCGGACGTGGTCATCCATTCCACGACCAAGTACCTGAACGGCCACCACGACGCCCTCGGCGGCGTCGTACTCGGCACGGCGTCATTCGTGGACGAGGTGCGCGACAAGCTGAAATACTGGGGCCAGGCGCCGGATCCGTTCGCGTGCTGGCTGCTGACGCGGGGACTCAAGACGCTGGGCGTCCGGGTTCGCCAGCAGAACGAGAGTGCGTTGCGGATCGCTGAATGGGCGGCAAACCAACGGGCCATCGCCGCGGTGCATTATCCGGGTCTGCCCTCTCACCCCGATCACGAGCTTGCGCGCGACACGCTCTCCGGGTTCGGTGGAATGCTCGCGATCGAGCTCGCGGGCGGAGCGCCGGCGGCGGACGCGTTTCTCCGCAAGCTCAAGCTGTTCACCCATGCCGCAAGTCTCGGCGGCGTGGACTCGCTGGTGATCGAGCCGCGCTTCTCCTCGCACGCGCGCATGACTCCGGAAGAGCGCGCGGCAGCCGGAATCCCCGACGGAGTCATCCGGCTCAGCGTCGGCATAGAGGACGTCGAAGACCTGATCACGGATCTCGCTCAGGCGCTTTCCTGAATGATCAGGTTTCAGAGCGTCGGCAAGGAGTATCCCCGCACAGGCGTAGCGCTCAGCCACATCACCTTCCACGTCCGGAAGGGCGAATTCGCGTTTCTCACAGGGCCGAGCGGCTCCGGCAAATCCACGATCCTCAAGCTCGCGTACATGGAGGAGAAGCCCAGCCACGGCGACGTGCGCGTGAGCGGGATCAGCGGACGCGGAGCGTCCCGGCGGGAGATCGCCAAGCTCCGCCGAAAGCTGGGGATCGTGTTCCAGGACTTCCGGCTGCTCGAGGACCGCTCCGCTGAAGCCAACGTCGCGTTCGCGCTCGAGGTGACCGACACGCCCAAGGCCGCGATCCAGCCGAAGGTTCACCGCGTCCTCGCGCAGGTTGGGCTCGCCTCCAAGGCCACCTCGTTCCCGCGGGAGCTGTCCGGCGGAGAGCAGCAGCGCGTCGCAATCGCGCGGGCGCTGGTCAACGATCCGTTCGTTCTGATCGCCGACGAGCCGACCGGCAACCTCGACGACCGCGCGACACGCGGGATTTTCCAGCTCCTCCGCGACATCAACTCGACCGGCACCGCGGTGCTGATGGCGACACACGATCTCGACCTCGTGCGCCGCGCGGACCATCGCGTCATCGAGCTGAATCACGGCCGCATCGTGTACGACTCCGCTGAGGCGACCGACGTGCCCGCGCCGGCGGAATCTTCCGGGGAGACGCCGTGAGGCTGGCGACTCGCGAAGCGTTCACCGGCTTTCGCAAATCCCCGCTGCTCAGCGTCCTCGGCATCCTCACCATCGCCTTCTCGCTGTTTGCGTTCGGACTGTTTGCCCTCGTGGCGCTCAACATCCGCAACGCGCTGCAGGAAGTGGAGGAGCGGGTCGAGATCCGCGCGTTCGTCGCCGACGGCACGTCGCCCGAGACGATAGCGACGGCGATGGGCGACATCGGCTCCTTCCCGGAAGTTCAGCAGGTGACGTACGTGAGCCCCGAAGAAGCGCTGGTCCGCGCCAAGCAGGAGCTGCGCGAGTTCAGCGACGTGTTCGAGAGCGGCTTCCTCCCCGGCTCCATGGACATCCGGCTCCGGCCCGGCTTCCGCGACCCTCCGACGGTGAAGGCGGTCGCGGAGCGCGCGGGCACCTACGAATTCGTGGACGACGTGCGCTACGGGCAGGAATGGGTCGAAAAGCTGTATCGCCTGCGGACGCTGGCCACATTCGCCGGGCTGGCGCTCGGCGCCGCGTTCGCGCTCGTCGCCGTGATCATCATCGGCGCGACCATTCGCACCGCCGTGCTGGCGCGCAGCCGCGAGATCGCAATCATGCGGCTCGTCGGCGCGACCGACGGCTTCGTGCGCAGCCCCTTCCTCATAGACGGATTCGTGAAAGGAGTGTTGGGCGGCCTGCTGGCGCTGGCGATGACCTGGTTCGCGAGCGAGACGATCAGCCGGCACATGATCCGCACGGAGTTCTTCGACGCGCGCGTGGCCGCGATGGGCGTAATCGCGGGCGCCCTCATCGGCCTCCTCGGAAGCCTTTTCTCGGTGGGCAGGCATCTGAAGGAAGTATGAGGATGAGGCGGTTGTTGGTTTTTGGATTTTGGATTTTGGTTGGTGCTGCCGCGAATGTCGAAGCTCAGACCCAGCCGCAGACGACCGATGCGCGGCTGCGCGCGCAGCGCGACGAGCTCGAGCGAGTGCGGCGGGAGCGCGAAGAGCTGCAGCGGCGAATGGCGGGACTGCAGCGGACCGCGCATAACCTCACCGATGAGGTGCAGCTGCTCACGAGGCAGCGCGAGGCCACCCGCCGCGTCGTGCAGTCGCTGGACCGGCAGCTGGTCGCCATCACCGAAGAGGTGCAGACCACCACGACCAATCTTGTCCGCGCCGAAGATGAGGCGGCGATCAAGCACGCGGTCCTGCGCAAGCGCGTGGCGGACATTTACAAGCGGGGTCCGCTGTATACGGCCGAGGTGCTCCTGACGGCGACTTCGTTCGGCGACCTGATCGCTCGCTACAAGTATCTGCATCTGCTGGCGCAGCGCGACCGCGCGCTCGTGCGGCGCGTGGACGATCTGCAGCGAAGGATCCGCGGCAATCGGGCGCAGCTGGTGCGGCTCCAGGGCGATGTCCGGCAGAACATGGTGGACAAGGCGGACGAAGAGCGCCGCATCGCCGGCTTGCAGGAGCGCGAGCGCGAGGCGCTCCGGAGCGTGCAGGCGGACACGCGGCGCACGCGCCAGCGCCTGGACGAGCTCGCGCGCACCGCGACGCGTCTCACCAGCGTGATCGAGAACTTCGAGGCCGAGCGCAGGAGAACCGCAGCGCGAACCGGCGCGACGCGTGCGCCCAGCACCATCCGCACGGGCGACCTCGGCCAGCTCGACTGGCCGGTCGAGGGCAACATCCTGTACAACTTCGGGCGCGTCGTGAATCCCAATAACACCACTACGCGCTGGAACGGGATCGGCATCGCGGCCGCGGACGGGACGCCGGTCAAATCCGTATCGTCGGGAACCGTCGCGCTGGCCGACGTGATGGGCACATACGGAAATACCGTCATCGTCGAGCACGGCGGCGGAGACTATTCCGTGTATGGCTCGCTGCGCCGCACGAACGTCACGAAGGGAGCGCGCGTAACCAAGGGCCAGGTCATCGGCACCGTGGGCGCCACCGATCCGGCGTTTCCCCCGCATCTCCACTTCGAGATCCGCCGCGGCGGACCCGCGGTGAATCCGCTGACCTGGCTCCGTGGCAGGCGCTAACGCCGCACCACTCGGCGCCCACACTTCGATCGCGGGTGGCACCGGGCTCGCTCCCGCGCGCGCGAAAGCCATCGCGGCGACCGCGATGCAGATCTTCACGAAGATGGCGAACCGCTGGGCCGAGCGGGACTGCGTGGACGACGAGTGCGCGGCGTTCCGCGCGGCGCTGGACGAGACCGGCGTCGTCGCCACCTCCGCCCACGACAGCTACCTGATAAACCTCGCGTCGCCGGACCCGGTGCTGCGCTCGCGGTCCATCGAGTCGTTCGTATGCGAGCTCACGAGGGCCGGGCGGCTCGGGCTAGACTACCTCGTGTCGCACCCGGGCAACTACATGGACGAGCGAGCGAGCGGCATCGCTCGCAACGCCGAGGCGATCGCCATCGCATTGGAGCGCGTGCCGGACAGGATAGTGCTTCTCCTCGAGCTCACCGCCGGCGGCGGAACAGTGCTGGGCTCGACGTTCGAGGACATGGCCGAGCTGATCGCCGCGGTTCCGGAGTCGGTGCGCAACCGCGTCGGTGTCTGTTTCGACACCGCGCACGTGTTCGCCGCCGGTTACGATCTCGCCTCGGACTACGACGGGGTGTGGGCCCGCTTCGACGACGTCGTTGGGCGCGAGCGGCTTCGAATGATGCACCTGAACGATTCGAAAGTGCCGCTGGGGTCGAAACGCGACCGTCACGAGCTGATCGGCGAAGGGGCGATCGGCGAGGGCGCGTTCCGCCGGATCATGAACGACGACCGCCTTGTAACGGTCCCTAAAGTGATCGAGACGCCGAAGCTGGACGATGCCGAAGCGACGGATCGGAGGATGCTGGAAAGGCTTCGGAGCTATGTGGAGTGACGAAGTCAGGTATCAGGTAACAGGTATCAGTGGCGTTCCCTGATACCTGATACCTGATACCTGACACCTGCTTTACAGCACGTGCTTGACGTCCTCGGCAATCTCTTCCGCCTTCAGTCCCGGCGGATACACGAAGCGTATCCTTCCTTGAGGATCAACCAGATATACGCGGCTGGGATGTGCCATCGCCGCGTGCCCTGACTCCAGTGTGCCGTCCTGAAACGCCGAGACGCCGAACGCCTTCGAGATGGAATCGATCGCTGCCGGAGCGCCGGTGAGACCCACGAATGTCGTGTCGAAATTCGTCAGGTATTGCTGCATCACGGCAGGCGTGTCGTTCTGCGGATCGATCGTGACGAATACGAAATTCACTTTCGATGCGTCGTCGCCGAGGGCGGTCTTCACCCGCGTCCAGTCGGACAGCGTCGTCGGGCATATGTCCGGGCAGTGGGTGTACCCGAAGAACACGAGCGATGCCTTCCCCTTCTGGGATTCCAGGTCAAAGCGAGACCCGTCGCTGCGCGTGAGTCCAACTGCCGGCGCGCTCACCATCGGATTCAGCGGAATGCCGTAAAACTTGTACTCATCGCGACAAGCGCCGAGCACCAGCAGACACGAAGCGGCTCCTACCGCTCGGGCGACCTGACGCATCAGTCGTTGACTCATGTGTATCCTCCGGCACGCTGCTGGTGGATCGTTGGAATCTAGGCCTTGGCGCGGCTGTGACTGCGCCTCCGGGGCGAAACGCGAACAAATCCACTGCGACGCGGTATGATTGGTGTGGGAGTTGCAGCGCCTTCGGCTGTTTCCAGGGCCCTGCATCCTGAGTCGCAGTATCCGCCTCCACCGTCGGTAACTTTCCGCGTACATGAGCCTTATCGCACTCCGTCGCCGGACGCTCACGACCCTTGTCGCCGCCGTGCAGCTTGCGCTGCCGGTCGCGGTGGGCGTTGCGCACGCTGCCGCGAGCAGCGGGCGGGTGTCATTGGCGCACGTCGAGGAGACGTCGGGCAGCCAGTGCAGCGCAGGACACATCGACGAGTGCATGGTTTGTCGTCACCTGTCCACCACCGGTGCGAAGAGCCCGAGCCCGCCCTCGATTGCCGCCAACGCGGCGATCGCAAAGCCCGGAGCGGCCAGGGCCTTCACAGCACAATCGCCATCCCGCCACGCATTACAATCGCGCGCACCGCCTGAACTGAGCGCTTGACGTGCGCCGGAGCACTTCGCTCCCGGCGAAAAGCTCACTTCAGGGGAACCACAATGCACTTGTTTGCAACGACCGCGACTCTTTCAGTCGCCGTGACACTGTGCGCCGCTCAGCTCGCTGCCCAGCAGACGCCCGACACCACTGCGGCCGCGGCGGATACGGCGCGGCAGGCACCAGCGGCCGCACGCGCCGGAACGTACATGAACATCGGCTTCACCGCCCTGATCGACGCGGGCTGGTCCACGGAGCGGAATGTTCCCTCCCTGCAGCGCGGCGATCACGATCCGCGGGTGCGCGGGTTCACGATCCCAAACACCGAGCTAACGCTGGACGGTGCGGTCGATCCGTACTTCAAGGGGTTCACGAACATCGTCTTCAAGCTCGATGAAGGTGGCGAAACCGGCGTAGAGCTGGAGGAGGCCTATCTCCTTACAACCTCGCTGCCCGCAAATCTCCAACTGAAGCTCGGTCAGTTCTTCGCGGAGTTCGGCCGCCAGAATCCGCAGCATCCGCATTCCTGGTCCTTCGTCGATCAGCCGCTCGTGCTCAACCGGATGTTCGGACCCGAGGGACTCCGCAGCCAGGGCGTGAGACTCTCGTGGCTGGCACCGACGCCGTTCTATACGGAAGCGATGCTCGGCGTCATGAATAGCGTCGGTGGAACGACATCCAGCTTCCAGTCCGATGAATCCCCTGAGATTCACGGGGGCGTGGTGCGCGAGCCGGAAGTAGGGTCGCCAGGAGATATGCTGCTCGTTCCGCGCATCGCCAGCTCGTTCGAGCTGAGCGACACGCAAACATTACTGTTGGGCCTGTCCGCCGCCGTGGGGCCGAATAATTCAGGGCCGTCAGCCCGGACCCGGATCTTCGGCGTGGACGCCTACTATAAATGGAAGCCCGCAGCGGCCCAGCAGGGGTTTCCCTTCGTGTCCGTCCAGGTGGAAGGGCTCACACGCCGGTACGAAGCGGCCGAGCGGGAGGCTGCCGAAAACGCGTTGGTAGTCTTGCCGAAAGAGACCCTGCGCGACCGTGGCTGGTACGGGCAGCTGCTGTACGGCATTCGACCGAGGATCGTCGCCGGCCTTCGCGCCGATGTCGCATCGGGCGACGAGGCTTCGTTCGTCTCCGAGCTCCGGACCGACCGTTTCCGGCTTTCTCCAAACGTGACCTGGTATCCGACTGAGTTCTCGAAAATCCGCCTGCAGTACAACTACGACGACAGAAAGAGCGTGGGAACCGACCACTCGGTCTGGATGCAGTTCGAGTTCCTGCTCGGCGCCCATGCTTCTCACAAATTCTAGAGGTCCATCATGAACAAGCACACTGTGATCAAGCTCGCGACAGTCGCGTTGATCGCTCTTACAGGAACGGCGGCCGCGTCCGCCGCGAAGCTCAAAGTCGTCGCTACGACGCCCGACCTGGCGGCGATCGCGCGGGAGATCGGCGGCAGCTCGGTCGAGGTGACCTCGCTGGCAAAGCCGACCGAAGATCCACACTTCGTGGACGCCAAGCCGAGCCACATCGTGACGATCAACCGTGCCGATGTGCTCATCGAAGGCGGCGCCGAGCTGGAGCTGGGGTGGCTGCCGCCCCTGCTCGAGAGCGCCCGCAACAGCAAGGTCGCAGCGGGCGCGCGCGGGCGGATCATCGCTTCGCAGGGCATGCGGATGCGGGAGATCCCGACCTCGTTCGACCGGTCGCGAGGCGACGTCCATTCGCTGGGCAATCCGCACTTTCTCATCGATCCACTGAATGCGAAGATCACGGCCGGTCACATGGCCACGCATTTCGCGCAGGTGGATCCGGCGTCGGCGGCGCTGTACCGAGCGAATCTGGCGAGGTTCAACGCGAGAATCGACACGAAGCTCGCTCAGTGGCAGTCGCAGCTGGCGCCCTTCAGGGGGGCGAAGATCGTGACCTATCACAAGGACTTCGTTTACTTCGCGAGCCGGTTCGGCCTGGATGTCGTCGAGACGCTGGAGCCCAAGCCGGGCATCGCCCCGTCCCCCGCGCATCTCGCGAGGGTCATCAGCGCGATGAAGTCCGCCAACGCGCGCGTGATACTCGTGCAGCCCTACCAGAATCGGCGAACCGCCGAGACGGTCGCGCGCCAGACCGGTGCGCTCGTGCTGGACATCCCACAGCAGCCGGGCGCGCGCGGTAACACGGCGACGTACTTCGACATGATGGACTACATGGTCACCACGCTCGCGACGGCGCTTCGGGGACGCTGACCATGAGCGCGCAAATCGCGTGGGAAGTCATGAAGTGGCCGCTGGCGGCTTGCCTCCTGCTGCCCCCGCTCCTCGCATATCTCGGACTGCACGTCGTCAAGCGGGAAGTCATTTTCGTCGATCTCGCGCTCGCGCAGGTGGCCACGCTGGGCACCTGCGTGGCGCTGCTCATGGGCTATCACTTCGACGACCGGGTCACCTTCTGGATTTCGCTCGGCGTGACGTTCGTGGGCGCGGCCTTCTTCAGCTGGTCACGCAGCATCTCCAAGAGGGATGTGCCGCAGGAGGCGATCATCGGCATTACGTTCGTCGTCGCGGCCGCGGGAGTGATTCTCCTCCTCAGCCGGGTAGCCGGAGGAAAAGAAGAGCTCGAGCATCTGCTCACCGGCGATATCCTGAACGTGACGAAGGGCGAAGTGGGACAGCGGGCGGTCCTCTTCGCCGCGCTCGGCGTCTTTTACGGAGCGTTCCACCGCAAGTTCGCGCTCATCTCATCCGATCCTGCGAAAGCCTTCGCGCAAGGCATGAGCGTGCGGCTGTGGGATTTCCTGTTTTATGCCGCGTTCGCGATAGTCGTCGTAAGCTTCGTGCGTGTCGCCGGCGTGCTGCTGACATTCGCGTATTTGATCGTGCCCGCCGTGTGCGGCGTCATGCTGGCCAAGCGGTGGCTCCATCAGCTCGTGATCGGATGGGCCACGGCCGCCGTCGCGAGTCTGCTCGGCCTCGTTGCATCCTATCAGCTGGATCTGCCTACCGGGGCAGCGATAGTGTGCACCTGCGGCTTGCTGCTGGCCCTGGTCGCGGTCGCGGCGACGTTGCGGTCCCGATAGCTTTGGAGGGATGAAGCGGGAAGACGCTCTCGACTACCACTCCTCAGGACGCCCGGGCAAGATCGCGGTCGTCCCAACGAAGGCCCTGAACAACCAGCGCGACCTCGCGCTGGCGTACTCCCCGGGGGTCGCCGAGCCCTGTCTCGAGATCGCGAAGACTCCCGAGGATGCCTACAAGTACACCGCCAAGGGGAATCTCGTGGCGGTCGTCACGAACGGCACGGCGGTGCTCGGACT
>DATLBG010000048.1:0-9001 GCA_035527035.1 Gemmatimonadaceae bacterium
CATGACCGACAACTGCATCGCGCTCCACTCGGCATCGGCCCGCGACCTGTGGCAGCAGTTCGAGCTGGTGGACGCGGAGCTCGTGCAAGAGGTGCACGGGTGCGGTGGACGCGTCATCGCGTGGACGGCGAACGAGGAGCGGGACTGGGAGCGATTGGCAGGCGCAGGCGTGGACGCGATCTGTACAGACCACGTTGACCAATTCATTCGATGGCGAAACCGCTAGCGGCTTGCGGACCCAGGACCATTGCGGCCTCAGGACTAACGGCCACTGCGGATCGGCGACTAATTGAGGACCGAGGATGGGCGGGAACAAAAGATAGCGGCGCAGTCTCCTTGGTCCTCACTTAATCGCCGATCCGCAATTGTAGTTAGTCCTGAGGCCGCAAAGTCTTCAGTCCACAGTCCTCAGTCCCACCAGCTACCCCCTGTGCGTATTATGCCATTGTGCCCGCTCTCCAGCGGGCGCGACACCGACCAACCAGGAGATTTTTAGTGAGGCAACTTCTTCTCGCGGCCGTCTGCGCACTCTCGCTGGCGTGCGCAGGCCGCACTCCTCCGGCAGCGCCGGCCCCCGCGGCGCGAACCGCGAGCGACACCGCCGCCCGCGCGAGCGGACCGCAGACTACGCTGTCAGCGCCGAACGCGAATCCGTTCCCGAGCACGTACGTCCCATTCCCCTCGCGCACGACGGTCATCCGTAACGCGACGATCATGACCGCCGCTGGTCCGGCGATCCGCAACGGGTCGATCCTCCTTCGTGATGGCAAGATCGTCGAGGTCGGCGCGAGCGTGAACGCGCCGGCGGACGCGGTCGTCATAGACGGAACGGGCAAGTACGTGACGCCCGGCCTGATCGACACCCACTCGCACATCGGCGCGGGCGGTGCGCCAGGCGGGCCCGGCGTCCTGCTGAACGACGTCAACGAAGCGACGGCACCCGTCACCGCGCACGTGTGGGTCGAGCACAGCATCTGGCCGCACGATCCGCAGCTGCCACGCACGCTCGAGGGCGGCGTCACTACGATCCAGGTTCTCCCCGGCTCGGCAAACCTCATCGGCGGGCGCAGCGTTGTCGTCAAGGTCGTCCCGTCGCGCACCGTTCAGGGGATGAAGTTCCCCGGCGCCAAATACGGCCTCAAGATGGCGTGCGGCGAGAATCCGAAGCGCGTGTACGCGGCGCGCGGACCGTCCACGCGCATGGGGAACGTCGCGGGTTATCGCGCCGCGTGGATCGGCGCCGAGCGGTACCGCAGGCAGTGGGACAACTGGCTCGCCAAACGCACCGGCGACGCGCCGACTCGCGATCTCGGCAACGAGACGCTCGCGGAAGTTCTGCGCGGCAACATCCTGGTGCACAATCACTGCTATCGCGCCGACGAGATGGCGCAGATGATCGACATCGCGCGGGAGTTCGGTTATTCCATCCGCTCCTTCCACCACGGCGTCGAAGCTTACAAGATCGCGGACATTCTCGCGCGCGAAGGAATCTCGGGCTCGCTCTGGGCGGACTGGGGCGCGTTCAAGGTCGAGGCGATGGACGCGATCAAGGCGAACATCGCGCTGGTGGACCGCGCCGGAGCGCGCGCCATCGTGCACTCCGATGACGCCTCCGGATCGCAGCGGCTCAATCAGGAAGCAGCCAAGGCGATGGCCGCTGGAAACCAGGCGGGAATCCCCGTCACCGAGGATCAGGCGATCAAGTGGGTGACGATCAACGCGGCATGGGCGCTCGGACTCGAGGATCGCATAGGCTCGCTCGAAGCGGGCAAGAATGCGGATGTGGTTCTCTGGTCGGGCAACCCGTTCAGCGTGTACTCGAGACCGGAGAAAGTGTGGATCGACGGCGCGGTGCTGTTCGACCGGCTCGATCCGAACCAGCAATGGCGCACCGACTTCGAGCTCGGGTACGTGCCGCGGAGGGAACTGCGATGAAAACCATGAACGTTTCGAAACTGTCGCGCGGCATCGTCGCCGCTGCCCTGCTCTCAACGGCGGGATACGCCGGCGCCCAGACGATCGCGATCACCGGTGGCAGGGTGTTCACGGTCAGCGGCCCCGTGATCGAGAACGGCACGGTCATCATTCGTGACGGAAAGATTTCCGCGGTCGGCGCCGGAATAGCGGTGCCCGCGGGCGCGCGCGTGATCGACGCGACCGGAAAGTGGGTCACGCCCGGATTGATCAACTCCGCCAGTCAGCTCGGCTTGACCGAGATCGGATCAGTCAGCACGACTAACGACGCATCGGCGCGCGGTCGGGATCAGATAGCGGCGGCGTTCACTGTGTGGGAAGGACTCAACCCGCAGTCGCAGCTGCTCGCTCCTGCACGTGATGAAGGAGTCACCAGCGTCGTCGTGTTCCCCCAGGGCGGACTCATCTGGGGGCAGGCGGCGCTCATCACGCTCAACGATGGATCAGCCACGTCAATGGTCACGCGCGCGCCCGTAGCTATGGCGGCGCAGATCGGGAGCCCTGGCTCGGCGAACGCAGGTTCGCGCGGAGAGGAGCTGCTCCGCATGCGGGAGCTATTCGAGGACGTGCGGTTCTTCCGCGACAACCGCCGCGCGTTCGATCGCGCGGAGACACGTAACGTCGCGGCGAGCCGGAAGGATCTCGAGGCGCTGATCCCGGTGCTCGAGGGACGGCTGCCATTGCTGATCGCCGTGGACAAGGCGAGCGACATCGAAGCGGCCCTGCGGCTCGGCCGCGAGTACGGACTACGCCTCATGCTGGCCGGCGCCGCCGAGGCGTGGATGGTCGCCGATCAGATCGCGGCCGCGCGCATCCCGGTGCTTACGGGCGCCATGAACAACATTCCGGGCAGCTTCTCCTCGCTCGGCAGGCGGCAGGACAACGCCGCGTTGTTGCGCCGCGCGGGAGTGGAAGTACTCCTGATCGGTAACGCCGGCGGTGGCGGCGCGGACGAGGCGTTCAACGTTCGCAACATCAAGCAGGAGGCCGGCAACGCAGTGACCTACGGCATGTCGTGGAACGACGCGCTGCGGGCGGTAACGCTCGGCCCGGCGCAGGTGTTCGGCGTCGGTGATCGGATGGGCGCGCTGCAGGCGGGTCGCGACGCGGACGTCGTAGTGTGGAGCGGGGATCCGTTCGAGTTCACCACGCGCGTGGAGCACGTGTTCGTGCGCGGCGTCGAGCGGAACACGCGCAACCGGCAGGAGCTGCTCACGGATCGTTACAAGACCCTGCCGCCCGCGAGGTGGGAGCCATAACTAAAGACAGCCATTGGCTGTTGGCTATTGGCTTTTAGCCCACGGCAACGACCTGAAAGCGGCGCGTCTTCGGACGCGCCGTTTTTTTCAACGCGCGGCGAACGCCGAAGGCGGGAGACCCATCCCCCGGAGCACCGCTATGAATCGCGGGTCCCGGCGAATCGGATCGAAAACCGGGTCCCTCGCGATCGAGTAGCTCGTGAGGCCAAGGGCCCGGAGCTGAAGCGCTCGCTCCAGCGCCTTCAGGGCGCCCTCGCGGTCGCCGGTGGCGGTATATGCCAAGGCCAGCGGAAAGAGCGCACGGTTATCCGCGACTTTGCGCTGGAGGTCCGCGGCAATCAGTTGCGCTTCGGCGGCCTTCCCGCAGCGGGCGTACACCACCGCTTTGTCGCCCACCGTGCTCGGGTTCGTGCTGTCGCGCCGAAAGGATTCATCTGCGTGTTGTAACGCAACCGCACAGTCCCCGGCAAAGGCTGCCGACATCGCAAGCGACCGGTGCGCGATGGCCAGCTCGGGCGCGAGCTCCACCCCTTTGCTCGCTTCGGCCATCGCTTCCGTCAGCCGGCCTGCGGCGAACAGCGCGTACGAGTGAGCGACGCTGGCGATCGGCGCCAGCGGGTCGAGTGCGACCGACTGGCGCATCTGCGCGAGTGATTCGTCCATCCGGCCCAGGTGCCAGAGGAGCTCCCCGTACCACTGATATCCGGTGGCATAGCGTGGATCGACGGCGATGGCGCGCCGGTATGCCTGCTCAGCCTCGCTCCAGCGCCATGAGTGGACGCGCGACAGTCCCAGCGCCGCGTACGCCTCGGCGCTCGTGCTGTCCAGCGCTAACGCAGTGGCGGCCGAACGCTCTGTCCGGAGCCGCGCCTCCTCCGGGGAGAAATCGACGTATTCGGGGAGCAGCGCATATGTGATCGCGATGCCCGCGTGAGCGCGCGCGAAGCTTGGATCCTTCGCGGCCGCCTGTTCGAACAGCCTTCCAGCCTCGGCAAGATTTCGCCGGTGCCACTGATATCGGCCGCGGAGATACAAGTCGTACGCAGCGAGATCGCTCGTGCCGGCATCGGCGACTGCCGGCGAAGCCGCCGCTCCAGCCCCGGCAAGTCGCACCTCCAGCGCCTCCGCGATCGCGCGCGCCACGTCTTCCTGAACGGCGAAGACGTCCTTTACCTCGCGCTCATAGCTCTCGGACCACAGGCTCAATCCGTCGGCGACGTTCGTGAGCTGCACGAACAAGCGAAGCCTGTCACCGGCCCTGCGAACGCGGCCCTCGAGCACCGCGTCCACCTTTAGCCGCTCGCCGATCGCGCGCACATCGGCGTTCGAATCCCCACGGAAGCTGAACGTCGAAGTGCGCGACGCCACCTGCAGCCCGGGGATCTTGCCGAGCGCGGTGCTCAGCTCGTCGCTCATCCCGTCGGAGAAATACTCATCGGCCTGGTTGCCGCCGAGATTCAGGAACGGCAGCACGGCGATTGACCGCACGGGCTGCGGCGCGGTCGCTCCCGTAGGATTGAGATCGATCTTCGGTGCGAGCAGCACCGCCGCGGCGAGCAGCACCGCGGACACTCCAGCCGCGATTCCGACCCATGGTTGGGCTTTCCGCCACGGCGTCTTCCGCCCCGCTTGTACCGAGCCGCTGCTGAGTCCGGTCGCGATGAGCGCGTCGAGCAAGTTGACCAGCTCCTCCGCGCGCTGCGGGCGATCCGCGGGACGCTTGGCGAGACAGCGCATGACCAGTCCGCCGAGCGCGTGCGGAACGGTCGGCCGCTTGCGCTCGACCGCCTCAGGCGCTTCCGCGATTTGCGCGGCTATCAATGCCCCGGCGCTGCGTCCGGCAAAGGGCGGCTGGCCCGTGATCATCTCGTAGGCAAGAATCCCCCAGGAGTAGATGTCGCTCCTGTGATCCATGGTCGGATCCGCGGCCGCCTGCTCCGGCGACATGTACGCGGGAGTTCCCACCGCGACGCCGCGCGTCGTCAGGTTGTCGACGCCGGAACCCGTGGAAGCGCTGAGCGCCTTCCCTACCCCGAAATCGGTGACTACCGCCGAGCCGCTCGTGAGCAGCACGTTCTCCGGCTTGATGTCGCGATGGACGACGCCATGGCGGTGCGCGTACGCCAGCGCCGTGGCGACGTCGCGCAGGATTCGCACGCACTCCGGCAGGGGGAGCTCCCCCTGCTGCGAGAGATGAGCGCGCAGGGAGTCGCCCTCGACGAAGGGCATCGTGAAGTACGGGAGCCCGGAGATCTCACCGGTCGCGTGTAGCGGGACAATGTGCGGGTGCTGGAGGCGCGCGGCGAGCTGGATCTCGCGGTTGAATCGCTGGATGCTCACGGCCGCCGCCATGTCGGGCGGCAGGACTTTCACGACGATGTCGCGCGCAAGCGCGCGGTCGTGCGCCACGAACACGCGCGACATGCCGCCACCGGGCAGCTCGCGATCTACCCGGTAGCCGTCACCGAGTGTCGTCTGTAGTTGACTCTGAAGGTCGGAGGACAGCCGTGGTGCTCCGTGTGGGCGTCGCCTAAGTGTAGACGACTAAGCGCTGCACGTCCAAGAGTTCGCCTGCTGCCGCCTCTCTCAGAACGTCGGCGATGCTCCGGTGGCGTCGGCCGGCTGAGTGGCGCCCGTCTTCGAAAGCTGCCCCTCGAGGCGCGCGGCTTCCGCTTCCCGCTCGGCGAGCGTCGCGGTAAGCCTGGCTCTGGTGTCGGCGTCGAGCTGCGAGCCGCTCTGCTCCGCGCGAAAGATCGCATACCCCAGCGCCTGCGCCGCGCGGTCCGCGAGCTGGCGCTCGCGAAAAGCGTCCACTCTGACCTTCCCTTCCTCGATCGCGCCCTGCGTGGCCTTCCCCGCCTTCTCCAGCACATCCTGCAACCCCTTGCCGGCGGTGTCGAGCTCGCGCTTCAGGCTATCCCAGACTGCCATGGACTGATCCTCTGTTAGGGCTGTGTGGAGTACGAGTCGGTACTGCTTAAAGTTGCAGTGGAAGGTCAGGTATCAGGTATCAGGTATCAGTAGATCGCTTCTGATACCTGACACATGATGCCCTGCCTTTAAGTATTCAGCCGGAACACGAACGGCTGCTGCACGATCTGGCGCACGGCCCTGCCGCCGATCTTGGCCGGCGAGAAGCGATGCCGTGGCAGCACGTCGCGTACCGCGGCCGCGAACGCGGAGCTCGTGGACTCGAGCACCTTGATGCTTCCCGGCTCGACGCGGCCGTTGGCGCCGACCACGAACTGCACAACCACTCGGCCGGTCACCCCGGTCGAGCGCTCCGACTCCGGATACTGGGGCGCCGCATTGCCGCCCGAGGGCGACGCGGCCTCTTCGACCTGGAACTCGAAGTACGGCTGGTTGCTGAGCGGCGGGCCCGTGCCCTTGCTGTCCGCGTCGCCCGTTCCACCTTCGACGCCCTTCGAAGTTCCGCCCGCGACTCCTCTACCCGAGAAATCGGATTCATTCGTCACGGCGGCCGACAGGTCGATGTTGGGGATCGAGATCGGGACGTTCACCGGGGCTTGTACGACCTGGAAGCCCTTGGGGGGCGCCGGCGCTTCGACGCGCGGCGTCTGCGGCGGAGAAGGCGCCGCCTTCCTCACCGGCTCCGGCTCTTTGGGCTTCGGGGGCTCAGGCTCCTTCGGCTTCGGCTTCTCCGGCTCCGGCTTCGGCTCCTCCTTCTTCACCTCGACGTAGTTCAGCTTCTCTTCACGCGACTTCTCGAGCGCGTCCGAGCGCGCGTTCGCGGTAGCGACGACGGCGAAGACGAGAATGCCAAGGTGCAAACCGATGCTCATCGCAGTCCCTACGGTTCTGCGCTGCTTCTTCGGTTTTGATTCGATCAGAGTCGTGAACATTTACCCCCCTTTCGGGCCCCCGGGTCTGACTGCCGTACGATCCAGTGAGCGCCACTTTCAACGCACTATCGGTGCCACTTCGGGTGACAAAAAAGCCCCCGCCGCAGTGGCGAGGGCTTCTGAATTTTGTGATGGCGTGTTTACGCGGCGCTTTCCGTCTCGCTCGTGGGATCGGGATAAACGCTCACCTTGAAGCGAGTCTTGTTCTTGTGCTCGAACTTCACGACGCCGTCGATCAGCGAGTAGATGGTGAAGTCGGTGCCGAGGCCGACGTTGCGTCCTGGGTGCCACTTCGTGCCGCACTGGCGCACGATGATGTTCCCGGCGACGACGCGCTCGCCGCCGAACTTCTTGATTCCGCGGTACTGCGGATTGCTGTCGCGTCCGTTGCGGGAGGAGCCTACGCCCTTTTTATGTGCCATATGATCGCCCGGTCAGCCGAGTTTGATGTCGTTGATGCGGACTTCGGTGAAGCCCTGCCTGTGTCCCTGCTTGCGCGCGTAGTTCTTCCGGCGCTTGAACTTGAAGACGACGATCTTGTCGTCGCGGCCGTGCTTGACGATCTCGCCCATGACCGCGGCTCCCTTGATTGCGGGCGCGCCGAGCTTGATGTCGTCGCCGTCGGATCCGAGGATGACGTCGTCGAACTTTATCTTGCTTCCCGGCTCGCCTTCGACGGTCGGGATGCGGATGCTTTTACCCGGCTCGGCACGGAACTGCTTGCCGCCGGTGCGGATGATTGCGTAAGACATGAGGCCAGTTACGGTTAGGAAATCGTGTAGCCTCTAAAAATAAACTGTTTTGGGCTGGCACACAACTAGGATTGCGGATTACGGACTTTGCGGCCTCAGGACTAACTACAACTGCGGATCGGCGACTAATCGAGGACTGAGGATGAGCGGAACAGAGCGGAGGGAGGGCGGTCTCCTCGGTCCTCACTTAATCGCCAATCCGCAATGGCCGTTAGTCCTGAGGCCGCAAAGTCCGTAACCCAAAGTCCGCAAAAACCGGCTACTGCTTGTAGATGCGCCCTCCCTTCATGACGAAGGACACCCGCTCCAACGCTCTGATGTCCGTCAGCGGATTCCCGGGCACGGCGATGATGTCAGCAAGCAGCCCCGGTGCCAGCCGTCCACGGTCCGGCGTCCCGAGCAAATCAGCCGTATTGATCGTCCCCGCCTGAATCGCTTGCAGCGGCGTCATCCCCCGGGTCACGAGCGTGGCGAACTCCCGGATGGCATGCTCGTGCGGGATGACCGACGCGTCGGTCCCGAACGCGATCTTCACTCCCGCGCGGATCGCCCGTGTCACGTTCGCCCGCGCGATCGGCAGAATCGATTCCGCTTTCGAGCGGAGCAGCGGCGGCAGGATCGCGAGATCGATCGCGTCGGCGAGGTACGTTGTCGGCACGAGGTACGTTCCCCGCTGCTTCATGAGCGCGATCGCTTCGTCGGTTAGCATGGACCCGTGCTCGATGGACGCAACCCCTGCGCGAACGGCAGCGATGATTCCCTGCGTGCCGTGCGCGTGCGCCGCGACCTTCACCCCGTGCCTCGCCGCCTCCTGCACGATCGCCAGCATCTCCTCGTCGGAGAGCTGCTGCGCGCCGACGCTCTCCTCGAACGACAGCACGCCGGCCGTCGCGCAGATCTTGATGACCTTGGCGCCGTACTTGAGCTGCTGGCGGACCGCTTCAACTGCTTCGGCCGGCCCGTTCGCTATTCCGGTGAGTGTGGAGCCCTGCAGCACGCCCGGCCTCCATCCAGTGTGATCGCAGTGTCCGCCGGTGATGCCGAGCGAGTGGCCCGCGGGAATGATCCGCGGCGCGTCGATCCAGCCCGCGTCGGAGGCGCGCATAAGGGCGACGTCCGAGAATCCGCTCGACCCGACGTTGCGCACCGTAGT
>DATLBG010000049.1:0-19964 GCA_035527035.1 Gemmatimonadaceae bacterium
TGCGGCACCTGGCTCGCGAGAAACTCGCGGTCCTCGTGCAAAAACTTGCGCCCCGGCTCCAGGTAGTCGGCCATGTATAGGGCCTTCCCCGTCGAGTCCCATTTCGCGGATCCCACCGTGTGGTATCGCACGGCGTCTAGCAGGCTGGAGCGCTTCTCTCCCTCCTTGGCGAGCTTGATCGCGGCGGCGGGACCGTGCAGCAGGCCGACGGGCGACGTCGTATCGCCCGTGATCTGGCGAAGCTCTTTTTCCGGCGCCTCTCGCAGCGAATCGTGCAGCCGCCCTGCGTCAATCCATTCGTTCGCCTTCGACGGATCGAGCCGCATGCCCGCGGCCCACGCCGAAAGCAGCGCGGTCACCCGCGCGATGTGCGCGCGGCGCTTGTCACCGACCTGCGCCCACGCTGGCAGCTCGACGTGCGGCGCGGAGGAAGGGTCGATATCGAAGAAGGGATCTTTCACGTTTCGAGAAGCTCGTTGTCTATCAATCGTGTTGAGCCGGCGCGTATCGCGGCGACGGCCGCCGCGTGCGCTCCCACGGTCTTCACCCGCTTGAATGTGCGCTTGTCCACCACGGCGAGGTAGTCGAGCTCGATCCCCTGCTCCGCGTCCAGCACCTCCTCGGCGACGCGCTCCAGGTCCGCTCCGCTCCGAACCCCCGAGCGGTGGGCCGCGCGGATCTTCATCAGCGCCCGCGGGAGCGCCAACGCGGCCTTCCGCTCGACGGGCGACAGGAACTGGTTGCGGCTGGAGAGCGCGAGCCCGTCCGGGTCGCGCACCGTGGGCTCGACGACGACGTCAACCGGAAAATCCAGCTCCCGGGCCATCGCCTGGATGAGGCAGGCCTGCTGCAGGTCCTTTTGCCCGAACACGGCGTGATCGGGTTGCACAATGTTGAACAGCTTCGCGACCACCGTCAGCACACCCGCGAAGTGGCCGGGTCGCGAAGCGCCCTCCCAGTCGTCGGCGATCTTCAGCGATCGTATCTCCATCGTTCGCTCGCGGCGATACACCTCGTCCACGGACGGGGCGAATACGAGCGACGTACCGCGGTCGCTCGCGACGCGGGTGTCCGCCTCGAGATCGCGCGGATACCTGGCGAGGTCTTCGTTGGGGCCGAATTGAAGCGGATTGACGAAGATGCTCATCACGACGAACCCGCCGAGCCCGCGCGCGGCGTCCACCAGGCTCAGGTGGCCCTCGTGCAGCGCGCCCATCGTCGGCACGAACGAGATCCGCTCGCCCTGCGCGCGCGCGGCCGCGACCGCCGCGCGAACGTCGGCGACTGTCGTGACGACGCGCATGTCAGAAGCTGTGCTCTGAGCCGGGATATTTTCCGCCGCGGACGTCGCTCGCGAACCGCTCGACCGCTCCCCGCACGTCGGTCGCGAGCTCGGCGTAGCGCTTGAGGAACTTCGGCGCGAAGCGGTCGTTGAGGCCGAGCAGATCGGGGAGGACGAGCACCTGGCCGTCGCAGCCCGCGCCGGCGCCGATGCCGACGGTAGGCACGGTCACGGCCTCCGTGATGCGCGCCGCCAGCTCGGCCGGGACCAGCTCGAGGACGATGGAGAATGCGCCGGCGTCCTCCAGCCGTCTCGCTTCGTCGATGAGCCGCGACGCGTCGTCCGCGCCGCGTCCCTGAACGCGCGCACCGCCAAGCGTATGGACCGACTGCGGCGTGAAGCCGATGTGGCCGATGACGGGGATGCCCGCGCCCACGACACGCCGCACCGTCTCCGCCATCTCTTCGCCCGCGCCCTCCATCTTCACGGCGCCCGCGCCGGTCTGCTGCAGCACGCGCCCGCAGTTCAGGATCGCCTGCTCGATGCTCGCCTGGTACGTGAGGAACGGCATGTCCACGAGTAGCAGCGCCCGCTTTACGCCGCGCCGCACCATGGTGGCGTGGTAGATCATCTGATCGAGCGTGACGGGGAGCGTGGTGTCGAGTCCCGCGACGACGTTGCCGAGCGAATCGCCTACCAGCACCGCGTCCACGCCGGCTTCGTCCACCAGGCGGCCGAACAGCGCGTCATACGCGGTGACCATCACGATTTTCTCGCCCTTCTCCTTGCGCTGGACGTAGTCGCGGATCGTCACCGCGCGCACCGCGTCTCCGGTTCCACTGCTCACAGCGTAGCCTCGATCTGCGCGATCTCGCGCTGCCAGAAGTCGCGGTCGCGGAGGCCGGGGTGCGGGAGCGTGAGGCGCGGCGACGACATGGTCACGTCGCCGTACGACACGATATCGAGATCGAGCGTGCGCGACGACCAGCGCTCGCGCCGCTCGCGGCCGTTGTCCTGCTCGATGCGCAGGAGCTCGTCCAGCAGCATCATGGGCTCCAACGCGGTCTTCACGGCGAGCATCTGGTTCAGATACGTCTCCTGTTGTCGTCCACCGAGCGGCTCGGTCTCTTCGACTTCCGATGCGGCAACAATGAATGTATCCGGCAGGGCGGCGATTGCGTCGCGCGCGGCGCGGAGATTTGCGTCGCGATCCCCAAGGTTCGAGCCGAGCGCGATAAAAGCTGTAGGCATGAATGATGGGTATCAGGTAACAGGTATCAGTAAACTGGCCTACTGATACCTGATACCTGATACCTGCTCATTTCTTCCGCTCCACGGTGACTTCCGCGTACGCCAGCGGCCCCGGCAGCGCGACGTGGGGCTTCCGCACCGAGACGGACACCCGCGTGACGTTGCGCAGATCGAGCGCCTGCTCCGCTATGCGCTCCGCCACGTCCTCGAGATATTTCATGTGACCGTGGGCCAGCACCCCGGCGGCGCGGTCGTACAGCTCGCGGTAGTCCACCACCCCGGCAGCGCCGTCACTTCCTGCCGGCCGCTTCACCCAGACCGACACGTCCACTTCGATGGACTGCGCCACCTCCGCTTCGTGCGGGAGCACGCCGATGTGCGTGTGAAAGCGCATGGACTTCAGCGTTACAATGTCTTCAGCCATCCATCGCCTCCCTCATCGAGCGGACAAGATTCACAGCGGCATCGACCGATCGCCCCGCCGCCTTCACGATCGCGCTCCCCACCACGACGCCGTCGGCCACCTGTGCCACGGCGCGGGCCTGCGCGGGAGTGGATATCCCGAACCCCACGCACACCGGCAGGTCAGTGACGGTGCGCAGGCGCCGGACCATGGGCGCGACATCCGCCGGCGCCTCCTCGCGCGTGCCCGTGACGCCCATGCGGCTGATCAGATATACAAATCCGCTTCCGTGCTCGCAGATGCCCGCCAGCCGGCTCTCCGGCGTGGTGGGCGCAACCAATCTGATGAAGTCGAGGCCGCTGGCCGACAGCCAGGCCTCGCGCTCCGGATCCGCACCGAGCGGAAGATCGGTGACGAGCATGCCCGCCACTCCCGCCGCAGCGGCGCGGTCGAGCACGCCTGGCCCGGCGGCTAGCAATGGATTGAGATAAGTGAACAGCACGACCGGCGCAGATACGCGCGCGTCGCGCAGGACATCCAGCGCGCCGTCCAGCGTCATCCCGTTGGCGAGAGCGGCCGCGGAGCTTTCCTGGATCACCGGGCCGTCCGCCACGGGGTCGGAAAAAGGCACGCCGAGCTCGATCACGTCCGCGCCCGCGGCGTCGAGTCCCTCGAGCAGCTCCACCGTCGCGCTCCGCGACGGGTGCCCCGCGGTCACATAGCACACCAGAGCGCGGCGCGAGTCCGCGCGCAGCGCCGCGAACTTCCGCGCTATCGACTCAGAGGAAATAATCGCCGACGCGGATGCCATAGCGCTCCGGGTCCGCGGTCTTGATGATCGTCCGCGCGTACACGCCGTCCGCGTTCTGTTCGGCGAGGTCCGCCACCGTGGGCGGAGTGATGAGGTTACCCATCTGGTCGCTCACGATCATGACGATCGGGCGCGCGAGCAGCTCGGGATTCGGGTTGGCCGTCTGCACGATCGCCAGCTCGAACGTGTCGAGCACGACGAGAGTTCCCACGGGGTAAATGCCGAGCAGGTTGATGAACGCCTTCACGACCACCGGATCCATTCCGCGGCGCGGATTGTCGCGCATCTCCTCGAGCACCGCCGGCGGCGGCAGCGGCTCCGTCTGGTAGCTGCGGCGCGAGGTCGCGGCGTCGTATCCGTCGGCGACCGCGACGATCTTGGCCGTCATGCACAGCTGCCTCGGCCGGATCGGCCTGGGGTAGCCCGTGAGGTCGCACTTCATGTGGTGCTCGTAAGCTACGACCATCGCGCGGTACGGCAGCTCCGCCTGGCCGCGCATCTGGAACAGCCCGAGCACGCCCAGCCACGGATGCGCCATGATGAGCTTCCACTCCTCGTCGGTAAGCCCCTCGGTCTTCTGCAGCATGTCGATCGGAATGCGCGACTTGCCGATGTCGTGGAACAGCGCTGCCATGCCGAGATCGTACAGCTGCCGCTTGGTGAACCCGAGGCGCCTGCCGAGCGCGACCGAGAAGATGCAGACGTTGACGCTGTGCGTGAACGTGTACTCGTCGTAATCGCGGATCGTGGTGAGCCCGACGAGCGACACCTCGTTGTTGAGGATCTGGTCCACGATCGTCTGCACGAGCCGTTTGATCTTCTTCAGGCTCGGCGTCTTGCCGAGTCGCACCGAGTTCATCACGTCCTTGGTCACCGTGACGGACTGCGCGTACGTTCGCACCGCCGCGGCGTGCACCTGCTCCGTGGCCTCGCGGTCGGTTTCGGACTCCGACGGCGGCTCCAGCTCGAAAGCGCTTACGCCGGCGTTGCGCAGGCGCTCCAGCAGCCGCTCCAGGCTTCCCTCTGGATCGTTCTTGAGCGGAGTGTCGAGCGCGTTGAGAAACACCAGCCAGTCGTTCGGCGATGCTCCGTTCGGCACGCGGATCGCGCCGACGCCGCTCGCCTTGCAGATGTTGAGCACCTGGCCGAAGCTGGCGTAGTTCGTCAGATCGAGCCGCAGTCGCGTCTCGTTAAGGAAGATGAACTCGCCCGACACTCTGAACTCCAGCTCGTGCTCGTGCTCGCTGATTTCGCGCGCGACATTCGCGACGTCGTCCAGCGAGCGCTGCACGGAGGTGTGCTCCGGGGGGTACAGCTTGATGGACCGCATCGCGCTGTACATGCCGATTATCAGCGTGCGTCCGCTCTTGCGAAGATACGCCGGGTTGCCGTGCTCCGAGTGCGGTCCGCTCCCCGCCGGCGGGGTCGTGAGCTGCGGCGACGTCACGCGGCGACGCCTCGCGTGGCGCGCGTCACGGCGTTCTTCACGACTGCGTCCTTGTCGCCGGCCGCTTTCTCCAGCGACTCGCGCGCGCGGCGCGTGTTGATCTTGCCAAGCGCCATGGCGGCGCACGCCCTGAATTCAGGCTCCTCACGCTTGCCGAAGGTGCCCTTCCCGTTCAGCACCGAGTCGAGGAACTCGACTCCCGCGTCGCCGGCCAGAGCGCCGAACGCCTCGAAGAACGCCATCTTCTCCGTGAGGTTCGTCTCGCGCAGCGGCTTGCCCTTGAGCGCCTTCTCCACCCGCGGGAGAGCCGGCCGGTACGCGCGGCCGGCGAGCGCGCGAACTGCCGCAACGCGGACGTCGCGCTCGTTGTCCTCGACGCACTTCTCCAACACCTGCAACGCACCGGGCGAGCCGATGTCAGCCAGCGCCAGCACCGCGGCGAGCCGCATGGACTGGTCCGCGCCGGCGTTGATGACCTGGCCGAGTGCCGGCACCGCGGCCGCCGTCTTCATCACGGCCGCGCGCTGGATGGCTTCCTGCGCCACGACCGGATCGGGCACCGTTATCAGTCTGACGAGCTCCGAAGTATGCCCCGCGGCCAGCCGGTCGGCGGCGTTTTCCAGCAGCACGCACAACTCCCTGTTGTGCGAGCGCGGAGTGAACGAGAACACCGTCTCGAGCGCCGTGGGCCGGAGCTGCAGGAACAGCTCGGATATGTCGCTCTGGGGGGGTGACAGCGGCGTCTCCTCGAGCGTCTCGAGCAGCTGGCCGAGCACCGACCCTTCCGACATCCGCTCGGGCAGGTCGTCGAACCGCTGCTTCTGCACTTCCGTGAGGTCCTTGGCGCGCTGCGACGTGAGCGCTACCTCGCGGAGCAGATACGCGACCGTCCTGACCTGGTTCGTGGACAGCAGGTTGATCAGGATGCCGTCGAGGATCCGCGCTATCTCTTCGCGGACGCCGACGTCCACCTGCGTCTCGAACGTGTCGAGCAGCGACGCGATGACGAGCGGGCGCAAATCTGTGGAGTAGTCCTTCGCGATCTCGTTGTGGATGTACTCGATCTCGCGCTCGTCGAGGAAGTACAGCGTCGAGTCGAAATCGTCCATGCTGACGACGCCCGCAGGCTTGGCCGACGAGACCAGCTGCTCGCTTCCGCCGCGCTCGACTGCGCCCGGGGGCGGCACCCTGTCCGGGGCCGCGCCCGGCTCCATCGGATCGTACGGCGTGTCGCCGGAGCCGCCGCCGGCGCCCACGTATTTGTACTCGAACGTCGAGAATTCCTGCTCCCACAGGATGGTGAGCATGTCGTCGTCGTCGGCCGTAGCCGAGCGGACGCGCTGGATTATCTCCATGATCGCGTCCATGTCGGTCATCTCGAAGCCTTTGCAGATCCGCAGCTCCCGCAGGCCGTCCTTGTAGAACACCCAGGCGAGATTCTCCGTGGACTTCTCCGCTTCCTCGTACACGACAAGCTCTTCCCAGCGGAACTGGGTCTCGCCGACTTCGAGAACTATGTCCTCGGCCTGCTGCCACAGCCCCTGAAAAGCAGCGCGCGCCGCTTCCATCGAGCGCGCGTGCATCGGGTTGTTGGGGAGGTACAGCTGGTGCGCGCGAACGGCCTTCGAGAACGTCTTGAGCACGTCCGTGACTATCGCCGCCGCGAAAGGGGGCGCTTCCGCGGGTGACGTTGGTTGTGCCGAAGCGCTCGTCGGTGAAGTCATCAGCTCAAGAGATCCATCTCGCTTACCTGCGCCACGTCCTTGTCACCGCGGCCACTGATGCAGACAAGCAGCGAGTCACTGTCCGACCAGCGTCCGCGGTTCTCCGCGATCCACGCGACGGCATGCGCGGACTCCAGCGCCGGGATGATTCCCTCGAGCCTGCTGAGAAGCACGAACCCGCTCAGAGCCTCGGAATCGGAAACGGAGACATATGTTGCCCGGCGAAGTTCCATAAGATAGGCGTGCTCTGGTCCCACGCCAGGATAATCAAGCCCCGCGGAGACCGAGTGAGCGGGCAGCACCTGGCCATGCTCGTCCTGCAGCAGGTAGCTCAGCGAGCCATGCAGGACTCCCGGCTTCCCGCGCGATAGCGACGCCGAGTGCTGCGCCGAATCCAAACCATGGCCCGCCGCCTCGACCCCGACCAGCTCCACCTCCCGGTCGTCCACGAAGGCGTGGAAGATCCCCATCGCGTTCGACCCACCCCCTACGCAGGCCACGATGGTCCGGGGCAGCGCACCCGCCATCCGGAGCATCTGCTCGCGCGCCTCGCGGCCGATTACCGCCTGCAAATCCCGAACGATGCGGGGGTACGGCGCAGGACCGACAACGGAGCCGATGATGTAGTGGCTGTCGTTGACGGTGCCGACCCAGTCGCGGATCGCTTCGCTGGTGGCATCCTTGAGAGTTCGCGTCCCCGACGTGACCGGCACGACCGTCGCCCCGAGCAGCCGCATGCGAAACACGTTGAGCTCCTGGCGGCGCATGTCCTCTTCGCCCATGTACACGACGCACTCCAGCCCGAAACGCGCGCAGACCGTTGCGGTCGCCACTCCGTGCTGACCCGCGCCGGTCTCGGCGATGATGCGCCGCTTGCCCATCCTGAGAGCGAGCAGCGCCTGGCCGACAGTGTTGTTGATCTTGTGCGCCCCGGTGTGGTTCAGATCCTCGCGCTTGAGGTAGACCTGCGCTCCGACGTGCGCGGAGAGTCGCGGCGCGAAGGTCAGCGGCGACGGGCGTCCGACATAATCGCGCAGCATCGCGTCCAGCTCCGCCGTGAACTCCGCGTCGGCCATCGCTTCTTCGTACGCGGCGGTGAGCTCGTCGAGCGCGGGGATCAGCGTCTCGGGGACGTAACGGCCGCCGAACGTGCCGAATCGATCGGGATGGATGTTCTTGGATTTTGGATCTTGGTTTTTGGTAACTGCTTTCTTTCTACTTGGCATCGGCGATGGTTACGGCTTGTGCGAAAGCGCGCATGCGCGCGTGGTCCTTGATGCCCGGCGCGAATTCCACGCCGGAAGAAACGTCCACGACGTCAGGCCCGAGGGCGCTGATCGCAGCGCCGACGTTGTCCGGGTCCAGACCGCCCGCCACTATCAGCGGCTTGTCGCCTCTGAGCCGGCGAATGGCCTCGGATTCGCGCCCCCAGTCGAACGCGCGGCCGGTCCCACCGAGGCCTGACTCGGAGTAGCTGTCCACCAGGATCGCGTCGGCCAACGCCGACTCGCCCGCGTCCGTGAGGACGCCGGCTTCGCCCACGCGGAGCACGGCCCATATCTCCCCGCGGAAGCTCGAGCGGAGCCCTTCAATGGTTCCGTCCCTGGTGCGCGCGTGCAGCTGAATGACGTCGAGCCCAGACTCGTTGGCGGCGGCGAGAATCTCCCCCACCGACGCGTCGCCGAAGACGCCGACTTTCCGTGCGCCGTGCGCCGCCGCCCACACCGTCGCTGCCTGATCCGGACTCACCCGTCGCGCGCTCGGAGCGAAGATCGAGCCGACGTACGCAGCGCCGAGGCGGGATGCTTCGGCCGCGTCCTCGCTTCGCGTCATGCCGCAGAACTTGATCGCCGTCACCGCGCGATCCTCGCAACGCCCGCCAGGTCGCGCACCGCGCGCTGAGGATCGGCGGCAACCGAGAGCGCGCTTCCGACGAGCACCGCGTCGGCGCCGGCGCGCGCGGATGCTTCGACGCCCCCGCGATCGGTGATGCCGCTCTCGGCCACAGCGATTACCCCGGTGGGCACGCGCGGTAACAAGCGTGCGGTGAGCTCGCGATCCACGATCAGCGTTTCCAGGTCGCGCGCGTTCACCCCGACCACGTCGGCGCCCGCGTCGATGGCGCGCGCCAGCTCTTCCGCCGTACGGACTTCCACAAGCGGCTCGACGCCATAAAGTCGCGCGGCGCTGACGAGCCCGGGGAGCCGTGACGGCTCGAGCGCCCGCGCGATCAGCAGGATCGCGGCTGCTCCCGCAGCCCGTGCCTCCAGGATCTGCAGCTCGTCGACTATGAAATCCTTACGCAGCACCGGGATCGGGATCGAGTCCGCCACATCCCGCAAATCATCGATCGACCCGGCGAACCGCGAAGGCTCCGTAAGCACCGAGATCGCCGCTGCGCCTCCGCGCGCATATGATGCCGCGCGCTCGCTGGCCACGATGGCCGGATCGAGGTCGCCCTTCGACGGCGACCTGCGCTTGATCTCGGCGATCACGGCCACGGTCGTGCCCCGCAGAGCATCCCGGAAACCCGGGGCGCCTGCCGTATCAGCGGCCGCGCGCTCCAACTCCGGACGCCGCGATCCCAGATCAGCGATTCGCCGACGGGCCGCCGCCAGCAGCTCTCCAAGAGTGCCCTCCGGCGCGCTCCAGGAAGATTCCTGTTGCGCTTCGGGGGCTGTTCGGCTAACGTGTGAGTTCGGCAAATCTTCGGTGCGGCAGGTGACAACCTTTAGACGGGGCTGAACAAGATATGTCGCTCACGAAACGGCAGCGGGAAATTCTCACATATCTGGCGGACTACTCGGAAGCCAACGGGTACGCCCCCAGCTTCGAGGAAATTGCCGATCGCTTCGAGTACAGCTCCCTGGCCACGGTGCACGAGCACCTCACAAATCTGGAGCGAAAGGGATACATCAAGCGGCACTACAACGAGAGCCGTGGGATCGAGATCCCTTCATCCGACGTTTATGGCCGGGCGGTGCATCTACCGCTCATGGGGACGGTCGCCGCCGGCATGCCCATCGAGGCCATCTCCGTTCCCGAGACGTTCGCGGTGCCCGATGCTCTCGTCCGCAAGAACGGCAACCATTTCGTGCTCCGCGTGCGCGGCAACTCCATGGTGGACGAGCAGATCCGCGACGGGGATTACGTCATCGTCAACGAGAAGCAAACGGCCGACAATGGCGAGATGGTAATCGCTCTGATCGACAACTCCTCCGCCACGTTCAAGAAGTTTTATCGGGAGAAGGACGGTCGCATCCGGTTGCAGCCCGCGAACGAGACCCTGCAGCCCATCTACGTGCACGAAAACGACGTAACGATCCAGGGCGTAGTAGTAGGAGTCATCCGCCGGTACTAGCGAAATGCGTGACGCATTCCGCGACCGCAACCGCTTGTTGCAAACAGCATAGCTGCGAAGTCTTCCCCACGGATTCTTCCGGGGAGTTTTTGTGCGGCCGACGACTCGTTATCTGCTCGTGGCGCTCGCGTTCGTTCTGACCCTGTTCGTCACGCCGAAGGTGCACGCGCTGTATCTCAGCTCCTTACCGCTTACCGACCTCGTCGAGTCGGAAGGTGGCGAGCGGCGCATCGTCAGAATCGCCGGCGGCGAGTCCATTGAAGTCGTGGTCCATAGACACGGAGGATGCCCGGGGCTCGGCGTCGCCGCTCAGTCGCGCTCCGCAAATGCTGATTCCCTCGTGCTCCTCGCGGACGCGCTATTCCGTGCGTTCCGCGATGAAGGAGCGAGAGAGCCAAAAACCCATCGCTGCCTCACGGTCACGCTCGAGCCGGGGATCGGCCGGCAGGATCCCATCAACCGCCGCGAGCAGTACGAGTTCTCTCTCTGGCGCCGGCGAACGGATCAGCGGTGGGTCTTGTTCGCCGTGGGAGGCGACCGGGAAGTTCAGGCGACCGCTCAACGCATGCTCGGCGCACGTTGGCCGAGAACAACCGAGGTTAGGAGTACACCGCCCGTAGTTTCTCCAATGCGGTGAGCCCGGACCCGGCCCTCAGCGCATCGCGCGCCCGCGTAACTCCTTCGAAAAAGCTGCCCGCTTTCCCGCTGAGGTAAACCGCGGCGGCAGCATTCAGCTCGACGGCCGCTTTCGCGCCCGGCGTTCCGCCTCCCGCAAGCAGGTCGAGAATCAGGTGCGCGTTATCCGCCGGTGAGCCGCCGCCCAGATCGTTCGGGCTGACCTTCCCTATTCCATGCTTGGCCGGCTCAATGGTCCACTCCGTCAGGACGCCGTCCTTGATCTCGGCTACGTGCGTGGTGCCGAGCGGTGATATCTCGTCGAGCCCCGGCTCGCCGTACACCACCAACGCGTGCACGGAACCGAGCTTGAGCAGCGCGGAAGCGAGTATTCCCATGCGGTCCCTGTCCGCCACGCCAACGAGCTGGCGGCCGACGCCCGCGGGATTCGCCAGCGGGCCGACGATGTTCATGACCGTAGGAATCGCAAGCTCGCGGCGGACCGGGCCGACATGCTTCATTGCCGGATGCATCGCGGGCGCGAACATGAAAACGATTCCGGCTTCCTCGAGCGAGCGAGTCATCACTTCCAGCGGCGCCTCGATGCGCACGCCGAGCGCTTCCAGGACGTCCGCGCTGCCGCATGACGAAGTGAACGACCGGTTGCCGTGCTTCGCGATTCTCACTCCAGCGCCAGCGGCAACGAAAGCGGCCGCCGTGGAGATGTTGAACGTCGTGACCGCGCCCCCGCCCGTCCCGCACGTGTCCACGAGATCGTCGGCATCTGTTACAGGGAGGCGGATCATGGCGCGACGAAGCGCGCGCGCTGCCCCTGCAACTGTGTCCGCGGTCTCGCCCATCACGCGCAACCCGGTGAGGAACGACGCGATCTGCACCGCCGTCCCCTCGCCCTGCATGATCACGTCGAAGGCCGCGCCCACCTCGTCCGCGTCGAGCGGACGGTGAAAGGCGAGGTCCTTGATCGCGTGCTGAAGAGCGTTGAGCTGCGTCACTCGCGAGCGGACACTGCGGCGACCACTTCGTCCAGAAGCTTGCGCGGATCTTCCGCCTTGTCACGGTGCTCGAGGAGCCGCTCGATGCGGTACAATATCTTCGCCTGCGTCCGGAGCTGCTGCGCCTGCGTGCTCATGTCTACGTGCGCCTTCTCCAGCTGCGACACCGCCGCCGACACCTGCTGCTCCACCGCCGTGAGGCGCTCGCTCGCCGTCTGCGCCTGAGCCGCCGCCTCCCGGGCCGCCTGCTCGAGCTGGGCGACCCGATGCGAGTCCCCGCGTCCCTTCCCCTCGGCCGCGTTGCGCGCGTCCTCAAGCTGCACTTCGAGATCCGCGATCGTCCTGCTGTACTGCATGTGCAGCTTCTCCGATATCTCTTCCAGCGCGCGCACCGCTTCCTCCCGTGCCTCGCGCTCGGCGAATCGCACGGCGGCGTTCATGAACAGGGAGATGAGCGGGACCATCCGGTCCGTTGCGCGCCCGCCGAAGCGCCGCTTGGGCTCGATGATCGCGATGAGCGCGTGCAGCTCACCGTCGAACCGCAGCCCGTGCAGCAGCAAAAAAGCGCCGGTCGTGAGAGAGCCGAAGGAGAGGAACTTCATGAAGTCGTTCGACAGATCGCCAAAGTCCACCAGCTTCGCGCCGCCGAGCACGTCGCGCTTGAGCTTCGCGGGCAGGTGGTCGGGCGAGAGCTCAAGAGGGGTCGTGGTGACACCTGCCGGGCCCGCAACCAGGCGAGAGGTCAGCAGACCTTTCCGGGCGTCGTAAGTGAACAGGGCCAGCTCCAGCCCTGGATCGTTCGCGACGAGCTCGGCGTACAGCGCGCCAAGCGCGCCGCGCAGATCGGGCGCGGCCGCCAGAGCCTGGCAAAAAGCGGGAAGCGATTGCGTTGCCATGTAGGGTTGAAGATTAGCGCCGGGCGCGCTCCCCGAATAGCTTCCGCACGATGACGCCGCCCCCGTCGCCCCCGGGGCCAGACGCACTGGGTTCGCGAACCATTCAGCTGGTCCTGCACTACGACGGTTCCGGGTTCTGCGGCTGGCAGCGACAGCTCGACGAGCCTACCGTGCAAGGCGCGCTGGAAGACGCGATCTCGAAGCTCACCCAGCAAGCTGTCACCGTAATGGGCGCGGGCCGGACGGATGCCGGCGTGCACGCGCGGGGACAGGCGGCCGGCGTGCGGGTGCCGTCGAAGTGGACGGCGGGCGCGCTGCGAAAAGCGCTGAACGCGACGCTGCCGGAGTCGATCTGGGTGGCGGAGGCGCATGAGATGGCGGAGGGCTTTCACGCCCGGTACAGCGCCATAGCCAGGCGGTACTCGTACCGACTGGGTCTGGACGAAGGAGCCCGCTCACCCTTCCGCAGAAGGTACGAGTGGGCGGTAGACGGCAGGATAGACAGGAAAGTGCTCGACGAGTCGGCCGGCTCGCTGGTGGGCGAGCATGCCTTCCTCGCGTTCGCCGTGAAAGGGACTGCTCCCGCGACGGACGATCACAGGTGTACCGTTCGCTCAGCGGCCTGGAGCGAGGCTCCGGGAGGACTCATGTTCGAGATCGAGGCCAACCGTTTCCTGCATCACATGGTGCGATACCTGGTAGGGACGATGGTGCAGGCCGCGACCGGGCGGCGCGCGGCGGATTCGATTCCGCTTCTGCTCGTCGCGCCGGACAATCGCGACGTGTCCCCGCCCGCGCCGCCGCACGCTTTGTTCCTGGAGCAAGTGCGTTACCCAGGCGATCTTTATCTGTGACCCGCAACCAGCGCGCATGAACATCTATGTCCGCAGTGACAATCTCGCCGAGATCAGCACCGCCGCCGAAGCTGGCCTCGCGGATGGAATCCTGTATGCCGGCTCCGGCGACGCCGATCGCGAGCAGACCGACCTTGCGGAGATAGTCGCAGAGTTCGCGCTGCCGGTGTGCGTCGCGGTCGGAGCGATGACGACAGCGGACATGTACCGCGAGGCACGCGAGCTGTCGCGTTTGTCCGACCGGGTAATCGTGCAGGTTCCGCTCGTGGAAGACGCGGTTCCGGTGATTCGCCGCCTGACGGTGGACGGCGTTGATGTTTGCGCCAACTACATCTTCAACGCGGCGCAGGCGGCGATCGCGGCGCGGGCGGGCGCCGGCAAGGTGCTCGTTTCCGTGCCGGATCTCGACGCGCAGGGCCAATCGGTGGAGGAAGTGCTCGGCGAAGTCCGCGCGGTGTTCGATCGCACGCACGCCGAATGCGATCTGATCGCGTCCGGTCCGCGGAGCGCCGCCGAGTTCACCGCCTGCATTCTCGCGGGCGCGGACATCATCTGCATCACCCCGATGCTGCTGAGGACTCTCATCCTGCACCCTTCGACCGACCGCGCGCTCGACAAGTTTTTGAACGAGGCGGGGCGGCGGGCCAAGCACCGGCCGCTCACATGAGCCGCGCGTTCGGCTTTCTCGGCGTCACGCTGCTGCTCGCAGGGTGCGAGGGAGCTTCGCCCACTTCCACCGCGGCGCAATCCGCCAGCACGGCCGCGAGTCCTGCCCAGGTGGAAGCGTCGCGACGCACCGCGATCACGACCGCGGTCAGCCGCGTCGCGCCGGCGGTCGTCACCGTGCAAACGGAAGCGGTCGAGCGAGTCAACGACTTCTTCTTCGGCCGGACGGTCGAGCGGACGCGCCCGGGTCTCGGCTCCGGCTTCATTGTCAGTGCGGACGGAACGATTCTCACCAACGCCCACGTCGTCGCGGGCGCGACGCGGATCTCCGTCGCGCTGCCTGGCGGATCCACGTTCCCCGCGCGGCTGCTCGGCCTGGATGAGACCAACGACCTCGCGGTCATCAAGGTCGACGGACAGACCATGCCGGTCGCGCCGCTCGGAAGCTCGCGGGATCTGCTGATCGGAGAGTGGGCGATCGCCATCGGGAATCCCTTCGGATTCCTGCTCGGCAACACCGAGCCCAGCGTCACCGCGGGCGTCGTCAGCGGCGTCGGTCGCAACATCGCGGCGGGAGCGGGTGACGGTAACGGCGTGTACGTGGACATGATCCAGACCGACGCTTCCATCAACCCCGGCAACTCCGGTGGTCCGCTCATCAACGCGTCCGGCGAGGTGATCGGCGTCAACAGCTCGATCTTCTCCCCGTCCGGCGGCTCGATCGGCCTGGGCTTCGCTATTCCGATCGACCGCGCCAAGCGGGTGATGGAAGACCTGCTCGCCCATGGCGTCATCCGCCGCCCGTGGGACGGAGTGAACGTTCGCGTGGTCGCGCCCGGCACGAACCCTCGCGAGATGCTGAACGCGGGCGTGGTGGTAAACAGCGTCGTGCCGGGCTCGCCCGCCGATCGCGCCGGCATTCGCGCCGGCGACGTGATCGCGCGCGCCGGCGAGCGGCCGCTGCGCAATCCGTACGACTGGCAGGCGGCCCGCCTCGACTTCCGCGTGGGCGACGCGGTGCCGCTCGTCATCCGGCGCGGCGGTCGCGATATGAGAGTATCACTGCGGATCACCGATCTCCCGGAGCTCACCGCTCCCCGCGTCGCGATTCTTCAGGAAGTGCAGCTCGTCACGCTCTCGCCGGAGATTCGCGAAAGCCGACGGATCAGGAGCGCGAATGGCGCACTGGTCGTGAGCATCAGCGAGCGGATGTCGGCCGAGATCGGGTTGCTCCAGGACGACGTGCTGCTCCAGATCAACAACGCGCGGATCAGCTCGGCGGATGATGCGGCGCGGGCGATCAACTATTACGCCGGCCGCAGCGTCATCGAGGTCTGGTTCGAGCGCAACGGGCAGCTGGGCCACACGTATTTCAGGGTGCGATGACGGACACCGATCGCTACTCCTCGCCGCTGGCTGACAGGTACGCTTCGACCGCCATGCTCGAGCTCTGGTCGCCGCGGGTGCGGTACGGGCTGTGGCGGCGGCTGTGGCTCGCGCTCGCCGAGTCCGAGCGGGAGCTCGGCGTGGAGATTCCCGCCGACGCGATCGCGCAGATGCGCGACCGCCTCGACGACATCGACTTCTACGCGGTCGCGGCGTACGAGCGGCGGTTTCGCCACGACGTAGTCGCGCACATCCATGCGTTCGGAGACGCGGCCCCGGCCGCGAAGCCTTTCATCCACCTCGGCGCGACCAGCGCGTTCGTGACGGACAACGCCGACCTGATCCTGATGCGCCGCGGCATGGATCTCCTTCGCGGAAAGATGGTGCAGATCATTCGCTCGCTGGCGTCGTTCGCGCGCGAGTGGCGCGGCGAGCCCGCGCTCGGCTACACCCATTTGCAGCCCGCGCAGCTCACGACTGTCGGCAAGCGCGCCACCCTCTGGCTGCAGGATCTCGTGCTCGACTTGCGCGATCTGGACCACCGCCGGGACATGCTCCCGTTCCGCGGCGTCAAGGGAACCACCGGCACCCAGGCCTCCTTCCTGGAGATCTTCGGCGGCGACCACAAGAAAGTTCGCGAGCTGGAGCGGCGCGTCACCGCGCGCATGGACTTCCCCGCCGCACTCGCCGTGACCGGGCAGACTTACACGCGGAAGCTCGACGCGTGGGTGCTTGGCGTGATCTCCGGAATCGCCTCGAGCGCGTCGAAGTACAGCGGCGACATCAGGATGCTCCAGACGTTCGGCGAGCTGGAGGAGCCCTTCGAGCAGGATCAGGTGGGATCGTCCGCCATGGCGTACAAGCGGAATCCGATGCGTGCCGAGCGCATCGCGTCGCTCGCGCGTTTCGTGATATCGCTGGAATCGAACGCGCATCACACGCACAGCGTGCAGTATCTCGAGCGCACTCTCGACGACAGCGCCAACCGCCGGATCGTGATTCCCGAAGCATTTCTCGCGACTGACGCGATCCTGCTGCTGATGGGCAACATCGTCACGGGGATGGAGATCTACCCGAAGCAAATCCGCCGCCGGATAGAGCGCGAGCTCCCGTTCATGGCCACGGAAGAGCTGATCGTGCGCGCGGTCCGCGCGGGCCGCGACCGGCAGGCCGCGCACGAGGTGATCCGCAAGCACAGCCTGGACGCGGCGCGGGCCATGAAGGAAGGCGCCGACACCAACGACATGCTCGACCGCCTCGCCGCCGACCCGGAATTCGGCGTACCCATGGACGATCTGAGAGGGGTGCTGTCCCCGGAGCGCTTTGTCGGGCGCGCGCCGCAACAGGTGGACGATTTCCTGGCGGAGATCGTCGAGCCGATTCTCGCCGGCGCGGGGCCGGCGGAATCCGGCGAAGAAATACGTGTGTGACGACGGAGTTTGTGGATTTTGGATTGTGGTTTTTGGAAGCCATCAGCAGCAGATCCGCGATCCGAAAGCCATGATCCAAAATCCATGATCCACGAACCACTCTTACGGTCCGAGCTGCCGCTGCGTCTCCTGCGACAGGGCAAGGTCCGTGATGTGTACGATGCGGGCCCTGATAAGCTCCTCCTCATTGCCACCGATCGCGTCAGCGCTTTCGACGTGGTCATGGCCGAGGGCGTGCCGCACAAGGGAGCGGTGCTCACCCAGCTGACCGCGTGGTGGCTGCGGCGCCTCGGCGGCGAGGTGGAGCATCACATGCTCAGCGCAAACTCGGATGAGATCGTGGATGCGCTGCCCGCTCTGGCGTCTCACCGGGAGCTGCTCGCCGGGCGGGCGATGCTATCGCGGAAGGCCGACGTCTTTCCGATCGAGTGCGTGATCCGCGGGTATCTCGCGGGCTCCGCGTGGAAGGAATACGGGTCGCACGGCACCCTGGCCGGCGAGCCGCTTGCGCCGGGCCTGCGCGAGAGCTCCCCGCTCGATCCGCCGCTGTTCAGCCCGGCCACCAAGGCGGAGACCGGGCACGACGAGAACATCACCGTCGGTCACGCGGCCGCGATCGTCGGAGCGGACCGCGCGGGCGAGCTCGAGCGGCTGACGCGGCTCGTCTACGACCGCGGACGCGCCTACGCCGGGTCGCGTGGAATCATCATCGCCGACACCAAGCTCGAGTTCGGTGAGGTCCACGGGCGGGTTATATTAGTTGACGAAGTGCTCACCCCCGACAGCTCGCGCTTCTGGCCCGCGGACCGTTACGAGGAAGGCGTTGCGCCACCGAGTTTCGACAAGCAGCCGCTGCGCGATCACTTGGAACGTGAGAAGAAATCCGGCCGCTGGAACGGCGATCCGCCGCCCCCGCCTCTTCCAACCGACGTCATTGATTCGATGAGCCGGCGATATCTCGACATATACGAGCGCCTGACAGGCGAGCCGCTGCCCGGCCTCGCGGCATGAGCTTCGCACGCGAGGGACTCGTCTTCATCGCGATCGCGGCCGCGGCCGCGGCCACCGCGTACGCATTCGCGATGGCGCGCCGCTCCTGGACGTTGTGGCTGATCGCCTTCGTGCTTACGCTGCTCGCGCTCTGGGTCGCGTACTTCTTTCGCGATCCCGAGCGCACCGGCGAGCGCGGCGAGACCATCGTCGTCTCTCCCGCGGACGGGAAGATCGTGATGATCACCGAGGTGCAGGAGCCCGCGTTCATCGGCGGCAAGGCGATCCGCATCTCCGTGTTCATGAACGTCTTCAACGTGCACGTGAACCGTTACCCGGTGGATGGCACCGTGCGGTACGTGCATTACAACCCGGGGCGGTTCCTCAACGCCGCCACCGAGAAGTCGAGCCTTGAGAACGAGCAGATGTCGGTGGGCCTCGAGACATCCCGCGGCAGGATTCTGGTGCGACAGATCGCCGGACTGATAGCCCGCCGCATCGTTACGTACAGCAAGGAAGGCCAGGAGGTGAAGCAGGGCGAGCGGATGGGCATCATCCGCTTCGGCTCGCGTGTGGATGTGTTCATCCCGACCGACTCTAAGATCAGGGTGAAGACGGGCGAGACCAGCCACGCGGGCGTCACCGTGCTCGCGGATCTCCCGCGATGAGGGACGACCAGACCCACGGCCAGCGGCGGATGCGCCGCGCGGTAGTAGTGCTGCCCAACGGGTTTACGCTGATCAATCTGTTCTTCGGAATCTTCGCGATCGTTGCCGCCTCGCGCGGCGAGTTCAGCACCGCGGGGCTCTACATCGTTTTCGGAGGCATCGCGGACGCGCTGGATGGACGCGTAGCGCGCGCGACCAGAACCGGCTCGCGCTTCGGGTCCGAGCTCGATTCCCTCGTTGACGCCATCTCGTTCGGGCTCGCGCCGGCGATGATCATGTACTTCGCGGTCCTCAACCGCGAAGGCTGGGACTGGATCTTCGTATTCCTGTACGTCGCGTGTGCCGTCATCAGGCTCGCCCGCTTCAACGTCGAACAGGCCGGGCGCGCCAAGAAGTACTTCCACGGCCTGCCGAGTCCGGCGGCCGGGATGACGCTCGCGACCTACTACTGGTTCAGCCAGACGGATCTGTATACGCAGACCATGATAGGCGACCTGCAGTGGGACATGGTCCTGCGGTATCTGATGCTGATGCTGGCGTTCCTGATGATCAGCAACGTTTCTTACCCGGCCGTCCCGACGGTCGGGTACCGGAAGCCGAGCGAGATCATCGGCTCGATCGTGGTCGCCGCAACTTTCCTTGGCGTTCTTTTTCTGCCGAAGGAGTTCTTCTTTCCTGCTGCGGTTCTGTATGTGGTGTATGGCCTGGTGAAGACGGTGGTCTATGGGTTGATCGACCGCCGCCCGAGCGGTGATGATCCCGTGATAAGCGACGATGATGACGATGACCTGGACGAGCCGGCGACGCGCGAGCTGCTGGAGCCCGAGCTGCTCGCGGTCGAGCGCAAGCGACGCCGCCGGCGCCGGCACGGCCGGGGCGGACAGAGCAACCGCCCCTTTTCCGGCCCGGAATGACGACCAGGCGCGTGTACAAGATCGCGGTGCACATCGTGCCGCGGGCAGGGCTGCTCGACCCCCAGGGCAACACCATCACGGGCGCGCTGCACTCGCTCGGCTTCACGCACGTGAAGTCGGTGCACGTGGGACGGCACATCGTAATCGAGACCGAAGCGCCCGACGCGCTTCAGGCCGAGAGCGCAGTGCAGGAAATGTGTGAGAAGCTTCTCGCCAATCCGGTGACGGAGGACTTCGAGATTACCTCGGCGGT